>CALALQ010000296.1 GCA_937925595.1 uncultured Demequina sp.
TGGCCGAGAGGCGAGGCAGCGGCCTGCAAAGCCGTATACACGGGTTCGAATCCCGTACCCACCTCGCAGTACACCCCCACCTTGGGCGATTGGCGCAGGGGTAGCGCGCTTCCTTCACACGGAAGAGGTCACTGGTTCGATCCCAGTATCGCCCACCACTGATGCGGTCCCGCTGGGGCCGCTTTTTTCATGCCTGATGAGGCCCGACGCTGTAGCTGGCTACGCTCCCCCGGACGCCGCATAGCCCACGATCATGGCGATGTGGTCCGCGTCAGGGATGGTCACCAGCTCGAACGTCGCGGGCCGCAGCGGAACGTCGCGCGTCATGACGTGGTCGATCGCTACGATCGGGAACAGCTCGCGATTCACAGGGAAAGTGGGGCGGAATCCGGCGTCAAAGCGGTCTGCGGCATCCACATAGCCCAGGCCCTCGATCTCACGGAACACCTTGTGGTCGCGGGAAGTGTTGAAGTCTCCGGCAACAATGACGGGGCCAGTGAGCGCGGCGAGATCCTCCTTGAGCCAGGTCATCTCCTGCGCCCAGCCGTCGTGATTCGCGCCACCGGGAGCGCGAGGGTGGACCGCGAGGAACGTGATGTCATCGATGGGAGTTGACGCGACTGCAGCGATGTGGCCGGAGAGGTAGCCGTCGAGTTCGCGGACGCTCTTCAGCGGAAAGGTCGAGTACAGCGCCGTTCCAGTGATCCCTGGCTCCGCAAGCACCTCCCCGTGCGGCAAGAGCCTGTCGATGCCTGCCGCGGACAAGGCGGCGGCACCTTCCGGGGTGATCTCCTGTACGGACAGCAGGTCCACGTCGTACTCGTCGATCATCGCGACGATCGCCGCGGCATCGCCCTTGCCGAACGTCATGTTCACCGTCGCGACGGTGACCACAGGCTCTCCCCCGCCGCCTCCGCCCACATACAGCGGCGCGAGCCAGAACAGCCCCAGCGCGAGCATCGCCCCCGCCGCACCGGCAACAACCCAGGCGCGAAGCAGCAATGCCGCTATCAGCGGAACCACGCATGCGAACGTGATCCACGGGGTAATGGCCACGGCGACTATGAGCACACCGTTCTCAATACCGAACAGCCGCGCGAGCGTCGGGACAGCGAGCCCAACGACCATCGCGACCACCAGCCACCACGCGACCCGGCGCAGACCCCCCGTTTTCTTCATGCGGCCACTCTGCCATGATGGAACGAATGGTTGACGCAGCGCAGGACCGCTCCAGGCGACTGGGCCACCGCCCGGACGCCCCCGTGCCGGTGTCCACCTATCGCCTCCAGCTCACGCCGGATTTCACACTGGCCGACGCTGCTGACAGGCTCGATTACTTCGTCGCCCTTGGCGTCACTCACCTGTATCTGAGTCCGATCCTCACGGCCTCTCCGGGATCGACGCACTTCTACGACGTGGTGGACCACTCGCGCATCGACCCCGCCGTTGGCGGCGAAGAGGCGCTGCGCGACCTCGCATGGCGCGCCGGCGAGCGAGGCATCGGCTTGATCGCGGACCTGGTTCCCAACCACATGGCCGTGCCCACCCCCGCGTATCACAACAAGGTGCTGTGGTCCGTGCTCGCACACGGCGACGCCTCGCCCTACGCTCACTGGTTCGACGTCGACTGGTCTAAGGGCGAACCCATGCTCATGCCCGTGCTGGGCCAGCGCATCGGCACCGTGCTTGCTGCGGGAGAGCTGACGCTCGACACGATGGTGGTGCCGGGCTTCGAGGACGACGGCGAAGTCCCAGTGCTGCGGTACTACGACCACGTCTTCCCCGTGCGCGCCGGCACGGAGAACCTGCCCATCGCGAGCCTTGTCGAGGAGCAGCACTACCGGCTCGCGTACTGGCGCGTGGCGAATGAGGAGCTCAACTACCGACGCTTCTTCGACGTCGGCTCCCTCGTGGCCGTGCGCGTCGAGGACCGCGATGTCTTCGACGCCACGCACGAACTGATCGTCTCGCTCGTCAATGACGGCACACTGGACGGCCTGCGCGTGGACCACCCGGACGGTCTCGCTGACCCCGCCACATACCTCCAGTGGCTCTCCGACGCCACGAACGGCGCGTGGATCGTCGTCGAGAAGATCCTCGAAGGCGAGGAGCGGCTGCCCTCCTCGTGGAAGACCGCGGGAACCACCGGCTACGACGCCTCGTGGCGCATTGGTGCCGCTCTGCGCGATCCCTCCGGAGCGTCGGACTTGGCGGCGACCATGTTCCGAGTCGCTGGCGACGCGATGGGAGCGCTGCCCGGCATCATCGATGAGGCGAAGCGAGAGATCGTGAGCCAGTCGCTCGCGTCCGAGATGCGACGCCTGTCGTCGATCGCCCACCGCATCTGCACCACGGATGTGCGGCTGCGCGACCACACGTGGAGCGCGCTCTACGACTGTCTCACGACGCTCGTGGTCACGTTCGACCGCTACCGCTCGTACGTGGTTCCGGGCACCAAGCCCAAGCCGATGTCGCTTGAAGCGATTGCCGCCGCGGCCGATCGCGCCAGGGAGCGGCTCGACCCCGAGCGCCACGAGACCCTCGACGTGGTGGTTGACCTGCTGCGAGGCGCCGAGGTGGGCAGCGCGGGAAAGACTCTTGACGCCGATCGTGCGGAACTCATCACTCGCTTCCAGCAGGCCTGCGGCGCCGTCATGGCCAAGGGCGTCGAGGACACCGCCTACTACCGATGGACGCACCTGTTGTCGCTGTGCGAGGTGGGCTCCCCTGCCGGCCAGTTCCACCTCGCGCCCGCGGCGCTGCACGGCTGGGCGGCCGAGCGGCAGATCGCCTTCCCCCATGCGATGACGTGCCTCACGACGCATGACACCAAGCGATCGGAAGATGTCCGAGCCCGCTTGGGAGTGCTGAGTGAGTACGCGACCGATTGGGACGAGTTCGTCACGCGCATGCAGCACCATACGGAGCCCATGCGGCCACTCGAGCTCGACGGTCGCATGGAGAACCTCTGGTGGCAGATCCTGGTCGCCACCGCCGACGAGGACGACCTCATGCAGTGGGACCGCCTTGAGGGCTACCTCATCAAGGCGATGCGCGAGGCGAAGACCTTCACCACGTGGACCTCCCCCAACGAGCACTACGAGAACCAGGTGCTGTGGTTCGCGCATGCGACCCATTCGGACCCCACGGTGCGCGAGCACGTGCTGGGCTGGCACCAGCACCGAGTGGCCGCCACTCGCGCCGCGGTGCTGTCGCAGAAGGTGCTCGCGCTCACGCTTCCCGGCGTTCCCGACATCTACCAGGGCACGGAGTCGCTCGCCCCATCACTCGTGGACCCCGACAACCGCAGGCCCGTCGACTTCGACGATCTCGCGGCGCGGCTCACCCGCCTGCGCCGCCGCGCCAAGCCGCGCACCCTCGCCGACGAGAAGCTCCTCATCACCTCCCGCACGCTCGCCGCGCGCAAGGCACATCGCGACGCGTTCGTAGGCCCAGAGGCCGGCTACCACGCCCTCGCCTCCTCCTCCGGCCACGCGATCGTCTTCTCCCGCACCAAGGCAGACGCCGACGCTGTGGTGACCGTCGCGACGCGCGTCGCCGCGGAGGTGGAGCGCCTTGGCGGCTGGCATGAGCACACCGTGCAGCTGCCAGAGGGACGCTGGAAGGACGCGTTCACCGGTACGGAGATCGATGGAGGCACCACACCCATCGCTCCGCTGCTCAAGACCTATCCCGTGGCCCTCCTGGTGCGCGCATGAAGGCCGATGTCTGGGCACCGTATGCCACAAGCGTGACATGTCGCACGCTCGGCGAAGACGTGCCACTCGAGCAGGACGCTGGCGGCTGGTGGCGCGGCCCCGAGCTCGCGAACGGCCAGGACTACGCCTTTGTCGTGGACGGCGAGGGCCCGTTCCCCGATCCCCGCTCGCCGCGCCAGCCGCATGGCGTCCACGGGGCATCCCAAGCCTTCGACACCGGCGCCTTCGCATGGACGGACGGCGACTGGAAAGGCCGCGACGCAAGAGGCGCGGTGTTCTACGAACTCCACGTGGGCACCTTCACACCAGAGGGCACTCTCGATGCGGCGGCAGCCGCACTCCCCCGGCTCGCAGACATCGGCATCGAGATGGTCGAACTCATGCCGCTTGCGCCCATGCCGGGGACCCGCGGCTGGGGCTACGACGGCGTGTCGCTCTACGCGGTCTATGAGCAGTACGGCGGACCGGCGGCTCTGCAGCGCTTCGTGGACGCGGCCCACGCGCTCGGGCTCGCCGTGGCCCTTGACGTGGTCTACAACCACCTGGGTCCGGACGGCAACTACCTCGCCAAGTTCGGCCCCTACTTCACGGACGCACACCACACACCGTGGGGCTCCGCGATCAACCTCGATCAGCCGGGCAGCGCCCAGGTGCGTCGGTACATCGTTGACTGCGCATTGCGCTGGTTCCGCGACTTCCACATCGACGCCCTGCGCATCGACGCTGTGCACGCGTTCAAGGACGACTCTCCTCAGCACCTCTTGGCGCAACTGAGCCTCGAGACCGCGGGCCTAGCCGCGGCGCTGGGGCGCCCGCTGTCGCTCGTTGCCGAAAGCGACCTCAACGACCCCGCCATGGTGACGCCGCTGCGCTACGGCGGCCTTGGTCAGACCGCCCAATGGTCCGATGACATTCATCACGCGCTCCACGCCTACCTCACGCAAGAGCGCGAAGGGCTCTACAAGGCCTTCGGCAGCGTCGAGACGCTCGATAAGGCCTATCGCAAGGTGTTCGTCCAGGACGGCGGATTCTCGGAGTTCAGGGGCAGGAACTGGGGCTTCCCCGTCCCCGACGACATGGACCGTCGACGCTTCGTCGCCTTCGCCGCGAACCATGATCAGGTGGGCAATCGGGCGATCGGTGATCGAGCGTCGGCCACCGTTAGTCCGGGCACCCAGGCCGCGGCGCTGGCTCTGGTGCTGCTGTCACCGTTCACTCCCCTGATCTTCCAGGGCGACGAATACGGCGAGACGCGGCCATTCCCGTTCTTCAGCGACCACGAAGGTGAGCTCGGGAAGGCCGTCACGGAAGGACGCTTCAAGGAGTTCGCGGGCCACGGTTGGGACGAGGGCGCCAAGGTGCCCGATCCCCAGGCGGAGGAGACGTTCCGCTCCGCAATTCTTGACCCGGAGGGCGGCAGCGAGGCGATCCGCGACTGGTTCGCGCAGTGCATCGCCCTGCGGCCCCACACTCTCGAATGGGGAGCGTGGGCCGCCCATCCTGTCTCCATCTCCGAGGCCGCCCCTCGCCAGCTCACGATGACCGGCCCGGTCCGCGTTCATGCGAACCTCTCGGACGAGCCGCTAGCGTGTGAAGGGCGGCCTGCGGCCGTATTCGGCGAGGTCGCCGTGACGGACTCGGGATTCACCCTCGCGCCCGACGCTGTGGCCCTGGTTATTGCCTGAGGAGGCCCCGCATGGGCAAGGGTTGGGAGCAGCATCCCTCACAGTCGCTGCGCGCCGGTGCCGACTGGTCGATCGCGGACTTCGATCCTGACTCGACGCCGGGCTTTGATGGCAGCCGGAAGGATGCCGAGGAGCTCATGGCTCGCCAGGGAGAGCACCTGTCCCTGCTCCAAGAGAAACTGTTCGCGCACGGACGCACCGGCGGGAAGCACTCCGTGCTGCTCGTGCTGCAGGGCATGGACACCGCGGGCAAAGGCGGGATAGTGCGTCACGTGCTGGGCATGGTGGACCCCCAGGGCGTGGCGCTGCGCTCTTTTGGCGCACCCACCGCGGAGGAGAAGTCCCACCACTACCTGTGGCGCATCCGCAATGCGCTGCCGCCTGCGGGCAGGATCGGCGTCTTCGATCGCTCTCACTACGAAGACGTGCTGGTCGTTCGCGTCAACGGCCTTGTCGCCGGCGAGCCGTGGGAGGAGCGCTACGCGGAGATCAACGAGTTTGAGGCGGAGGTCGCAGCTGCCGGCACTGTCATCGTGAAATGCGCGCTGCTCATCTCCCCTGAGGAGCAGTATCAGCGCCTGCGCGAGCGGCTTGAGCGCCCCGACAAGCACTGGAAGTTCAACCCCAGCGACATCGATGAGCGCAAGCACTGGCACGCGTATCAGGAGGCCTACGAGGCAGCGATCCGCGCCACCTCCACCGAGACTGCACCGTGGCATGTGATCCCCGCCGACAACAAATGGTTCGCTCGCCTCGCGGTCACCGAGCTGCTGCTCAAGGCTCTCGAGTCACTCGAACTCGGCTGGCCGCTTGCCGACTTCAACGTGGACGAGGAGCTTGCTCGCCTCGATGAACTGGGCGAGGGCGCCCCGCCTGCCGCGTAGGACTCAGTCTCCGCCCGCCGTCATCGCCGCGAGGCGCGACAGCGCGCGCAGATACTTCTTGCGGTACCCACCAGCGAGCATGTCCTCAGCGAACACCTCACCAAGCGGCTGCCCCGAGGCGACGATGCGCACGTCCGCGTCGTACAGGCGGTCGACGAGCATCACGAAGCGCAGCGCCTGGTTCTGATCCGCAAGCGGCTCCACTGCGCGCAGCCCCAGCACCTTCACACCCTCGATGTACGCCGCATAGCGGGAGGGATGCACCTTCGCGAGGTCCGCGATGAGCTCGCTCCAGTCCTCCGCGACTGCCCCTTCGCTGCTCTCGACGGCGGTCACTTCGCGGTCCGTGACCGGCGGCGCGATCGCCCTCGCCTCACGGTGGCGATAGTCGGGGCCGTCGATCGTCACCACGGTGAAGCGAGAGGACAGCGACTGGATCTCGCGCTTGAAATCGTCTGCCGCGAAGCGGCCCTGCCCCAAGGCTCCCGGTGGCGTGTTGGAGGTCGCTGCCAAGGCGACCCCAGCGTCGGCCAGTTCCCGCATGAGGCGAGCCATGAGCAGCGTGTCGCCGGGATCGTCGAGTTCGAACTCGTCGATGCACACCAGGCGGAAGCTTGACAGCGCCTCCCTGGCCGGCGCGAAGCCCAGTGCGCCCACGAGGCTCGTGTATTCGAGGAAGGTGCCGAACAGTGCTCGGCCGCCCACCTCATGCGCCATGGCGGTCAGCAGGTGGGTCTTGCCTACGCCAAAGCCGCCATCCAGGTACAGGCCAGTTCCGCCGGAGCGGCGACGCATGCCCGACGCTCCCTTGGCGAAGTCCCGCGCGGCGCCCAACGCTTGGGCCTGGCTGGGAAACTCGGGATCGGGCCGGTACGAGGAGAAGGTCGCGTGGGCGAAGTGCGGCGGGGGTGCGAGGCTCGCGACGAGTTCACTGGCCGCGGGCGCGGGGCGACGGCCTACAAGGCGAGCATGCATGATGGCCTAGCCTAATTGGGCGCGCGAAGGGAGCTGAGCATGGAGCCAGGCAGCCTCGTCACCGAGGACGGCGAGATCATCGCTCCCGACCCTGCAGAACGGCGACTGCGCGAGCTGTACCGCCGTTCCGCGACCAAGGCGATGCGCGTGTCGATGATCCGAGCAGCCGACGGCGGCGCGGTGGGTCGCGACGGCACGGCTCGCACGCTCAATGGCCCCGAGGACTTGCGGATTCTGCGTACCAATCGCTCCCTCGCGGACGTGGTCATCGTCGGCGCGCAGACGGCGCGCGTGGACGCGTACGGCGACATCCGACTGGGCCCCTCGCTCGTCGCCGAACGTGAGGCGTGCGGGCAGTCGCGGCTCCCGGACCTCGCGATCATCACGCGCGACCCGCAGCGGGTTCCTCAGGGTCTGGATCCGGAGCGCACGTGGATCTTCACGACCGTCGACTTGCCCGAGATCGTGGACACCTTGTGGGAGGCCGGCCATCGGCACCTGCTGTGCGAGGGCGGCCCCGCAATCGCCCGGCTCGCCATCGCAAGTGGACTCGTTGACGACTACTGCCTCACGACCTCCCCCTACCCTTCCGGGCCGGGGCCCATGGTGCCGGATGTGCCCGCCCAGATGCAGCGAACCCGCCACCTCGAGGGCGGCGGGTTCGTGATGGAGCGCTGGAGCGCGGCTCCGGCAGCTGCGGACTAGGCCTGGACCTCGCTGCGGTCCCCGGACCACAGCGTGTGGAACGTGCCGTCCACGTCGACGCGCTTGTAGGTGTGCGCTCCGAAGAAGTCGCGCTGGCCCTGGATGAGGGCGGCAGGCAGGCGCTCGGCACGCAGCGAGTCGTAGTACGACAGCGACGAGCCGAAGGCAGGTACCGGAACGCCCGCAAGAGCCGCCTGGGACACCACGCGACGCCACGCGGCGACACCCTTGCCCACCTCTTCCGCGAAGTACGGGTCCACGAGCAGCGATGCGAGCGACGAGTCACGCTCGTAGGCCTCGGTGATGCGGTTGAGGAAACGGGCACGGATGATGCAGCCGCCGCGCCAGATGCGCGCCATGGCGCCGCGGTCGATGTTCCAGCCGTACTCATCCGAAGCAGCCTGAATCTGGTCGAAGCCCTGAGCGTACGCGACCACCTTCGAGGCGTACAGCGCGAGGCGCACGTCCTCGATGAAGGACTCGGCGTCGGCGACGTTCCACGGCGTGGTGTCCGCAGTGAGGACGCCGCGAGCCGCCTCGCGCTGAGCCACCTGCGAGGAGATTGCGCGAGCGAACGTCGCCTCCGCGATGCCGGTCACGGGAACGCCGAGGTCAAGCGCGTTCTGCACGGTCCAGCGGCCGGTGCCCTTCTGTCCCGCCTGGTCAACGATGACGTCGACGAGGGCCTTGCCGGTCTTGGGGTCAACCTGAGAGAGCACCTCGGCGGTGATCTCAATGAGGAAGGACTCGAGGTCGCCCTTGTTCCACTCGGCGAAAATGTCCGCGATGGCCGCGGGCTCGAGCCCAAGGCCCGCGCGCAGCAGATCGTAGGCCTCGCCAATGAGCTGCATGTCCGCGTACTCGATGCCGTTGTGGACCATCTTGACGAAGTGACCGGCACCATCGGGGCCAACGTGCGTGCAGCAGGGCACGCCGTCCACCTTGGCGGAGATCTTCTCGAGGATGGGGCCGAGCGTCACGTAGGACTCTGCGGGCCCGCCGGGCATGATCGAGGGGCCAAGGAGCGCTCCCTCTTCACCGCCAGAGACGCCGGAGCCCACGAAGTGCAGACCCTGAGCGGCGAGCGCGGCCTCGCGACGGCGCGTGTCCGGGTAGTGCGCGTTGCCGGCATCGACGACGATGTCGCCCTTGTCGAGCAGCGGAACCAGCGCGTCGATGACGGCGTCCGTGGGACCGCCTGCCTGGACCATGATGACGATCTTGCGCGGCTTCTCAAGCGATGCCACGAAGTCCTCGAGGGTCTCGCTGCCGATGAACTCGCCCTCGTCGCCGTGGTCGGCGATCAGGGAGTGCATCTTCTCCGCGGAGCGGTTGTGCACGGCAACGGTGAAGCCGTTGCGGGCGAAGTTGCGAGCGAGGTTGCGGCCCATGACCGCAAGTCCGGTGACACCAATCTGAGCGAGGGGCATATCTGTCCTTGTGCGATTTTTCGGGGATACGACCCAAGCCTAGGGCGTGTGACGCCGCGTGGCGTAACCTCCGCCCCAGCGTCGGCCCGCCTAGGCTCGATGTATGGCGCATGATCCAGCGGTCGCGCCTCCTGCTTTCAAGGAGGCGCTGGACTCGCTTTCGCGCGCTCGCACCCGTCGCGACATCCGTCTGACGGAGACCCCAGCCCCTCACCGCATCGCCCCGTACGCGATCGCGATCAACGCTGAAGCGGTGAGCGAAGAGGCCTCCGGTCGCTTCGTACTGCTTCACGATCCTGACGGCCAACCCGCATGGGAGGGCACGTTCCGCGTGGTCGCGCTCATCAAGGCGCAGGTCGAGTCGGAGATCGGTGCCGACGACATGTGGGCAGACGTCGCGTGGTCGTGGCTCAGTGACGCCCTTGACGGCGTGGCCCATCATGCCGCCGGCGGAACCGTGACCAAGACGATTTCCAGGTCGTTCGGCGTGCTCGCGGAGCGCGAGGATGAGGTTATGGTCGAGATGCGGGTGTCGTGGACTCCCGCCACAACCGACATGGAGCCGCACATCATCGCTTGGACAGAGCTCATCGCTTTCGCCGCTGGCATTCCCCCTGCCCCTGAAGGCGTCGCCGTGCTGCATGGGCGGCGCGCGTGACCCAAGCAGCAGAGGGACTCACTCCCCTTCTCGAGCCCGCTGGCGGCGTCCCTGCCGTCATCGATACGCCCGACGCTCTGGCTGAGTGCGCCGAACGGTTCGCCGCAGCCTCCGGTCCCGTTGCGGCCGACGCGGAGCGTGCGTCCGGTTTCCGGTATGGGCAGGCGACGTACCTTGCGCAGTTCAAGCGCGAGGGGGCAGGCATTGCGCTCATCGACACCGCAGCGCTTCCTGACCTGTCGATCCTTGGTGAGGCCATTGGCGATGCCGAGTGGGTGTTCCATGCGGCAAGCCAAGACCTTCCCGGCATGCGAACGCTTGGCCTGGAGCCAGCGACGATCTTCGACACGGAACTTGCTGCGCGGCTGCTTGGCTGGCCGCGAGTGGGACTTGCCGCTGTGGTCGAGGAGGAACTTGGCCTATCGCTCGCAAAGGAGCACTCGGCGCAGGACTGGTCCACGCGGCCTCTCCCCCACGCCTGGCTCGCCTACGCGGCGCTCGACGTCGAGGTGCTGCTCGAGCTGCGCGAGGGCCTCGGTGCCCGCCTGGAGGCCGCCGGCAAGGCCGAATGGGCCCGACAGGAGTTCGAGGCCGTACGGCTGGCACCGCCGGCGGAGGCCCGCGTAGATCCGTGGCGCCGCACGGCCGGCACCCATCTGCTCAAGGACTCTCGCTCGCTCGCGATCGTGAAGTCGCTGTGGGAGGCCAGAGACGCCGAGGCGCGCGCTCAGGACACCTCGCCCGGTCGGGTGCTGAGGGACGCCGCGATAACGGCGGCCGCGAAGGCCCAACCCCAGTCCCTCGAGGAGCTGCTCGAGGTGCCCGAATGGCAGTCTCGCGGCACCAAGCGCCGCGCCCACTTCTGGTACCCGGCCATAGCGTCGGCGATGGCGCTGCCTGACTCGGAGCTGCCGCCACGACGTGGCCCTGCGAGCGATGGACCCCCTCAGCCCCGAGTGTGGAAGGACAAGCGTCCAGAAGCCGCTGAGCGCCTCGCGGCGGCCCGTGAGGGCATCGCGGTGCTGGTGCAGTCACTCGCCGTGCCCGCGGAGAACCTGCTCCAGCCCGACGCTCTGAGGAGGGCGTGCTGGGAGTACCAGGGCGGCGGCGAGCAGTGGATTCGCACGTTCCTCGCCTCTCGCGGCGCGCGGCCGTGGCAGATCGACTTGTGTACGCCCGTGCTGGCTGCGGCGTTTGACGCCCCGGCACCTACGGCCGAGTCAACTTCCGACTAGTCGCGGGATCAGTGCGAGTTGAGCACTGGCAGCGCCACCGTCGCGATCGACGAAACGTCGAGGCCGATCTCATCGAGAATCTGCACTCGAGACGCGTGGTCGAGGAAGCGGCGCGGTACACCGAAGTGGCGGAACTCCGCCTCGATTCCGGCCTCGCGGGCGTAGGCGGCCCACTCTTCGCCGATTCCTGCGTCGACAAGGCCATCCTCGATCGTGATGACAAGGCGAGAACCTTTGAGCAGCTCGGCGAGCCCTTCGGGGACGGGGTGAATCCACGTGGCCGTCGCCGCGACGGCGCTGAAGCCCTCTGCGGCGAGCTTGCCTGCCACGTCGATGGCGGTGCCGGCCATGGGGCCGAGGCCCAGCACGACGGCGTCACGGCCGTCTCCGTGCTCGGCGAGGATGTCGAGGCCTCCCTCTTTGCGCAAAGCGGGGATCGGGTCGCTCACTGCCCCCTTGGGGTAGCGGACCACCGTGGGGGCATCGCTGACGTCGATCGCGTCGCGGAAGGCCGCCCGCAGCGTCGGCTCATCGCGAGGCGCGGCAAGGCGCAGACCGGGCACGTGACGCAGCAGCGCCATGTCCCACATGCCGTTGTGGCTCGCGCCATCGTCTCCCGTGATGCCTGCGCGGTCGAGCATGAACGTCACGCCCGCCTTGTGCAGGGCAACGTCCATGAGCACCTGGTCGAACGCACGGTTGAGGAACGTCGCGTACACCGCGAAGACGGGGTGCAGCCCTGTGAACGCAAGGCCCGCTGCCGAGGTGACCGCGTGCTGCTCGGCGATGCCCACGTCGATCACGCGCTCCGGGAACTCGCGGGCGAAGGGACCAAGGCCAACGGGCTCGAGCATTGCGGCGGTGATGCCCACGATGTCGTCGCGCTCGGACGCGGCCTTGACCATCTCGTCAGCGAACACTGCAGTCCAGCCAAAGCGCGACGGCTCAATGGGCAGTCCCGTCTCCGGGTGGATCTTGCCCACCGCGTGGAAGCGATCCGCGTCATCCTGCTCGGCGGGCGTGTAGCCGCGGCCCTTCTCCGTGAGGACGTGCACGATCACGGGGGCGCCATATGCCCTCGCGTGCCTGAAGGCCGCCTCAAGATGCTCGAGGTTGTGCCCGTCAATGGGACCCATGTACTTGAGGCCGAGGTCCGCGAACACGCCCTCAGGGCCAAACAGTCCCTTGAGCGCGCGCTTGCCGTGCATGACCGTCGCATAGGTGAGGCTGCGCAGCTTGCCGCGGTCCTTGAAGGTCCGCTTTCCCCAACCAAGGAACTGCTCATAGCGCGGGTCGGTGCGGATCGTATCCATGCGCCGCGCGAGGCCGCCGATTGTGGGGGCGTATGAGCGGCCGTTGTCGTTGATGACGATCACGACGGGGTCGTTCGAGTCGGCGAGAGAGTTGAGCGCCTCCCAGGCCATGCCGCCGGTGAGCGCACCATCGCCGATCACCGCGACGGTGTGGCGGTCGGTTTCGCCGCGCAGGCTGCGTCCGCGGCCGATTCCGGCGGCCCACGACAGCGCGGTGGACGCGTGGGAGTTCTCGACGACGTCGTGTTCGCTCTCGCCCCGCGCGGGGTAGCCAGACAGTCCGCCGCGAGTGCGCAGCTCGGAGAAGTCCGTGCGGCCCGTCAGCAGCTTGTGGACATACGACTGATGGCCCGTGTCGAACACGATCGTGTCGTGTGGCGACTCGAAGACGCGGTGCAGCCCAATCGTCAGCTCGACAACGCCAAGGTTGGGTCCCAGGTGGCCGCCGGTGCGCGACACGGAGTCCACAAGGTAGGCGCGAATCTCCGAAGCGAGTTCCTCGCACTGCTCGAGCGAGAGGGCGCGAACGTCACTCGGGGACTTGATGCGTTCGAGCAAACCCACTCCTTTGTTGCGGCCACTCACCACTGTACGTGGCGACAGCGTCGGGCCGTATCAGGCAACCAGCGAACGCAGGACGTACTGGAGGATGCCGCCGTTGCGGAAGTACTCGGCCTCTCCAGGGGTGTCGATGCGGACGACCGCCTCGAAACGCGTCTCCTTGCCGTCGGCGCCCTTCGCCACGACCGTGAGCGACTTGGGGTGTTCACCGGCGCTGAAGGCCGAAACACCAGCGATGTCGAACGTCTCGCTGCCGTCGAGCCCGAGCGACTGAGCGCTCTGCCCCACCGGGAACTGCAGCGGGATGACGCCCATGCCGATGAGGTTCGAACGGTGAATGCGCTCGAAGCTTTCGGCGATCACGGCGCGAACGCCGAGCAGCCTCGTGCCCTTCGCGGCCCAGTCGCGCGACGATCCGGAGCCGTACTCCTTGCCCGCGAGAATCACGAGCGGGACGCCGGCTTCCTGGTACGCGACAGAGGCGTCGTAGATCGTCGTCTGCTCGCCGGTGAGGAAGTTGCGGGTGAAGCCGCCCTCAATGACGGAGCCGTCCTCCTTCGCGAGCAGCAGGTTCTTCAAGCGGATGTTCGCGAACGTGCCGCGAATCATGACCTCGTGGTTTCCACGGCGAGAGCCGTACGAGTTGAAGTCCTTGCGGTCCACGCCGTGCTCGGCGAGGTACTTGCCTGCCGGGCTGTCGGGCTTGATCGAGCCCGCGGGAGAGATGTGGTCCGTCGTGACCGAGTCGCCGAGCAGCGCGAGCACGCGAGCGCCTGCAATGTCCTCGACCGGCTCAGGGGTGAGACCCATGCCGTCGAAGTAGGGCGCCTTGCGCACGTAGGTCGAGTCCTCGTCCCATGTGAAGGTCGCACCAGCGGGCGTCGGGAGGGTCTGCCAGCGCTCGTCGCCCGCGAACACGTCGGCGTAGCTGGACGAGAACATCTCCTGCGAGATCGCGGAGCCCACGATCGCCTCGACCTCTGCGGGATCGGGCCAGATGTCCTTGAGGTACACGTCGTTGCCCTGCGAGTCCTTGCCGAGCGGCTCGGCGTCGAAGTCGAAGTCCATCGTTCCCGCGAGCGCGTACGCGATGACGAGCGGCGGCGACGCGAGGTAGTTCATCTTGACGTCGGGGTTGATGCGTCCCTCGAAGTTGCGGTTTCCCGACAGCACGGAGACCACGGCCAGGTCGTTTTCGTTGACGGCCTCAGAGACCTCAGCGGGCAGCGGTCCGGAGTTGCCGATGCACGTCGTGCAGCCGTATCCCACGAGGTGGAAGCCAAGCGCCTCGAGGTCGGGCCACAGGCCGGCCTTCTCGTAATAGTCGGTCACGACCTGCGAGCCGGGCGCCATCGAGGTCTTCACCCAGGGCTTGGACTTAAGGCCCTTGGCGTTGGCGTTGCGCGCGAGAAGTGCCGCCGCGAGCATGACCGACGGGTTCGAGGTGTTGGTGCACGAGGTGATCGAGGCGATCACGACGCGGCCGTGATCGAGGTCGGCCTGCGTGCCATCGGCAAGCGTCACGGGCACGTGCTTGTGCGGGCGACGGGTCGAAGCCGAGTTGGGGTGACCGGCAGGGTCCGCCGACTCCTCTGCGTGCGACTCGGCGGCGATGGGATCGGATGCGGGGAAGGTCTCGTCGACGGATTCGTCGAGCCCCACGAGCTCCTCGTCGTCATCAGCGGTCACGTACTCGCGGATCGCCTGCGAGAACGAGGCCTTCGCCTCGGTGAGCTCGATGCGGTCCTGCGGACGCTTGGGGCCCGCGATAGACGGCACGACGGTCGACAGGTCCAGCTCAAGGTACTCGGAGTAGACCGGCTCAATGTATCCGGCGGCGGAGGGGTCGTGCCACAGGCCCTGCTCCTTGCAGTACGCCTCGACGAGCGCTACCTGCGCGTCGGTGCGGCCGGTGAGGCGCAGGTAGTCGATCGTCACGTCGTCGATCGGGAAAATCGCGGCGGTGGAGCCGAACTCCGGGCTCATGTTGCCGATCGTTGCGCGGTTCGCGAGCGGCACGGCGCCCACTCCATCGCCGTAGAACTCCACGAACTTGCCCACGACGCCGTGCTTGCGAAGCATCTCGGTGATGGTGAGCACCACATCGGTTGCGGTGGCGCCAGCGGGAATCGAGCCCGTCAGTTTGAAGCCCACCACGCGGGGAATGAGCATCGACACGGGCTGGCCCAGCATGGCCGCCTCCGCCTCGATGCCGCCAACACCCCAGCCGAGCACGCCAAGGCCGTTGATCATGGTCGTGTGCGAGTCAGTTCCCACGCACGAGTCGGGGTACGCCTGCGTGACGCCGCCCACGTCCTTGGTCATCACCGCGCGGGCGAGGTACTCGAGGTTCACCTGATGCACGATGCCCGTGCCCGGGGGAACCACCTTGAAGTTGTCGAATGCCGTCTGGCCCCAGCGCAGGAACTGGTAGCGCTCGCGGTTGCGCTCGTACTCGAGGTCCGTGTTGAGCTTGAGGGCGTCGCGGCGGCCGAAGATGTCGATCACAACGGAGTGGTCGATGACCATCTCAGCAGGCGCGAGCGGGTTGATGACTGACGGGTCGCCGCCAAGCTCGGCGACAGCCTCGCGCATCGTGGCGAGGTCAACGACACACGGCACACCCGTGAAGTCCTGCATGACGACGCGGGCGGGGGTGAACTGGATCTCCGTGTCCGGCTCGGCGTTGGGGTCCCACTGGGACAGCGCGCGCACGTGGTCGGCGGTGATGTTCGCGCCGTCCTCGGTGCGCAGCAGCGCCTCCGCAAGGATCTTCAGGGAGTACGGCAGCTTCTCAAGTCCGGGAACGGCGTCGAGCCTGAAGATCTCGTAGTCTGCACCGCCAACGGAAAGAGTGGCCTTGGCACCTAGGGAATTCACGCTCATTCGCCCGCTCCTCTTCGCTTATGGGCTCTCATTCTATCGGCCGCGGGACGCGCGAAATCCTGGATGCGCCACCGTTCCCAGCCCGCGCGCGCGGGGTCGCGCGCTGGTACTTTCTCCACAATGGTGGGAATCTCCGATTTTGGCCCGGTGAAGGTGCCGCCCGGCACCATCGAGCTGCGCGTCCACGGAGTCTCCGGCACACCGCCGGAGGCCCTGCTCAAGAGCACCGCGGTGCTCATTGCGGGAACCCCTACGGCGGGGGTTCATCGCCACTCCCCTTCCCCCGATCCCCTGCCCAGTCGCGACGAGGGGGTTCGCGAGGCCTATGCATGGGGCGGCCTCACGTCCGGCTCTCGAGTCACCTCCGCGCTGCGCCTGCTGCTGCTCCCCTTCAGCCTGGTGAACGTCGCCGGCTGGATGCTTCCCGGCGTCACCGATCCCCAGGATGGCGCACCCACGCGACCGGCCGACGCTGTGGGCACCTCTCGCAGGGCCGCCGCGCACGCGCTCGTGTCACGACTGCTCGGACTCGCCCTCACCGCCTACATCACTTTGGGTGCGGTGTGGGTGGTCATCGTGGCGCTCGGCCTCGTCACGACCAACTATTCGGTGCCGCTGCTGGGATCCGCCGACGCGCAGGCGCGGGTCACGCTCGCCGCGGTGCTGGCGCTGATCGGCCTGTGGGTCGCGATTGCGCATCGCAAGACGCGCTCGAACCCGCTGTCTACGGCAACGGCGGTGAAAGTGGCGCAGGCTCCTGTTGCGGCGCCCGCGAGGCACGGGCTCGACGTCTCGCGGCTGTGGGACGGCTCGCCCATCACGCAGCGACTGTCAGGGATCCATGCGGCGGCGGCGATCGCGTGCGCGGCGCTGCTCACGAACTCAGCGCGAGACCTCTCGTCCACGGTCGCGAGAGTGGGCCAAGTGGCCGCGACGGTGTCCCTGGTTCTTGCGGTGCTGGGTCTCGTGGCTCTCACGAGCAGCAAGCCATGGGGCGCGGCGCTCGCGCGCTTCGTGCGCTTCACGACAGGCCCGCTCGCCCTGGCAGCCGCGATCATCGCGCTCGCCGCGCCGAGCTCGGCGGCTTCCCTCACGCGAATGCTCGTGCGTGTTGGTGAGTCACTGACCCTGGGCATGGCGGCGCTCGCCGTTGCTGTGCTCGTGCTCGTCATCGTCCAGATCGCGGCTGGTCCTCGTGGTGGACCCTTCGTGGGCCGTCTCTACGCGAGCGCGTTCACGATCATTGGCTTCGGCACCGCGATCACCGCAATCAGCGGGCTTGCGGTGCTTGTCACCTGGTGGCTCAACAACCGCAGGGCTGAAGCGCTCATCTCAGGACTCGCTCAGACCATCGCAATCCTCGGCCTTGCCTCGGTCACAGTCACGATTGCGATCGTGCTGCTGCGGCTCAATCCCACCGCCCAACCCCTTTCGGTGGAGTGGTTCGTGCGACTGCGCGATGCCGTGGCGCATGCGCGAGGCGCGATCGTCGCCGGCGCGGGAGCCTTCGCCCTTGGCGCGAACATCGTCGCCGCCTCGTACCTGCTCACCGGCGGCGTTCCGGACCCGGCGTCTCTGGGAGACGGGGAGCACGGCTGGGCGTCATGGGGCTGGTTCGTCGTGGGGGCTCTCCTTGCCGCCGTCGGGGCCGCGCGGCTCGGAACGTGGCCCGTGCGCATCGCCGTCACGGTCGTGGGCGGTGCCGCTCTCACCCTCGCCGCGTGGCTCATCGCCACCGCCGTCAGCGCGTGGCTCGAGGGCGGGAGATTCTCTCACTATCGCCAGGCGGTGCTCGCCGCGAGCGACGAGGCGTTCGTCATCCTGGCCGTCTTCGCCGCCCTCGTTGCCCCCATCGCGGCGGTCATCGCGTACATGTGGCGAGGCTCCAAGGACCAGAACACTCGCCGCCTCGTTGGCGTCCTGTGGGACCTTGTGAATTTCTGGCCCCGCCAGTTCCACCCGTGGGCTCCGCCGCCGTACACGGACGTCACGATTCCTGGGCTCGCGGACAGGGTCAGCACTCTCACGAACGAGTCGGGCTGTCGCCATGTGGTGGTGAGCGCCCACAGCCAGGGCGCGATCATTGCCGTGCCCGCGCTGACGCGACTGTTCAGCACCGGCGAGCCCAGCGTCGGGCCTGGAAAGGTGTCTCTCCTCACATATGGCCAGCTGGTGGACTGTCACTACCGGTGGCTGTTCCCGTGGGTCTTCAATCCTGGACTGTTCGCACAGCTGGACAGCGCCCTCGACGGCCGCTGGGTGAACCTCTACCGCATCACCGATCCGCTGGGCCATCCCGTCGCTTGCCTGAATCGCGAGCGAGACACAGAGATCGCTGAAGACCTCACCCTCAGCCTGGGTCCCACCTTCAAGCCCAAGACGCTCAACCACGGCGACTACTGGTACAGCCGGCAGGTCTTTGACCGCGCTCTGTGCAGCCTCGCTGAGGACTAGCCCTCGACGAACACCGCAAGCGACTCGACGTGGTGGGTCATGGGGAACAGATCCCACGCCTCCACGTGAGCCAGGGCGTAGCCGTGGCCCGCGAGCAGTGCGGTGTCCCTCGCGAGCGCCACAGGGTCGCACGCCACATAGACGAGCTTGGGCGCATCGAGCGTGGCAAGCGCGTCGAGCGTCTCGCGACCCGCACCAGAGCGAGGCGGGTCAAGTACAACGACATCCGGCCGCCCGACGCTGTGGTCGCCGAATCCGCTGCGCAGCGTGCGGCGCACATCGCCTTCGATGACGGTCACGTGTGGGGCCTGCGCGAGGTTGCGGCGCGCGGCTCGCACGCCGTTCGCGTCTGACTCCACGCTGGTCACGGTGGAGAACTCCTGGGCCAGGGCAACGGTGAGCAGGCCCGCGCCCGCATAGAGGTCCACCGCTGTCTCGCCGCTGCCTGCCAGTTCAGAGACTCTGGTGGCGAGGAGCGACGGCGCCGCTTTGTGAACCTGCCAGAAGCCGTCGCCATCGACGACGAACTCGTGGGCGGCGGTGCCGATCTGAACCTGCTCACGCACCCTGCGCGGCGCGTTCGGCCTGGTATCGCGCTTACCGGCGTGCCAACGCACGCCATCGACCGTGACGAAGACCTCCCCGTGGCTGGGGTCGGCGACCGTGATGCGGGCACCGGCAGAGAATCTCTGGCCGAGCAGCGCCTCCTGGGCGCGTTCAGTCGCAAGCGGCATCGCGTGGAGCGCGCGCAGCTCATGAGAGCGAAAGACACGCATTGCCGCGCGGCCCTCCGCGTCCGCGATGGCGCTCACGCGGGTGCGGTACCCAAGACCAGTGTCATCGCCTGGAGCGGCAGCGACATCCGCAGTGAACTCAGTCTTCGCGAAGCGCTCGAAGGCATCCTCGAGCACCGCACGCTTCCACGCACGTTGAGCAGGCAGCGACACGTGACCGAGTTCGGCACCGCCTACTCCCCCGGGACCTGCCTCTGGCCACGGGTGCTCGACCCGGTCTGGCGAAGGGTCAAGGATCTCGACGGCGTCGGCACGCCAGAACTTGGCGTCAGGGTCAGCCTCCGTGAGCCGGGCGATCACCGTCTCGCCAGGGATTGCGTGGCGCACGAACACCACCCGGCCATCAGCGCGAGCGACACAGTGCCCACCGTGGGCTGGCGCACCAACGGTCAGCGTGAGGTCACTCGACATGGCGTGCGGGTTCGAATGAGGTGACTTGGTCCGCCGCGGACTCAAGATGCCATGGCACGGCGGCCACGACCACGCCTGGGGTGCGCAGCAGCAGCGACCTCAGTCGCGACGAAGAGCGGTTGTGAAGGAACTGCTCCCACCACCGCCCCACGATGTATTCGGGCACGTACATGACGACCACGTCGCGAGGGCTCTCGCGGTGGATGGACTTTACGTACTCCATGACGGGTCCCACGATGTCGCGATACGGAGAGTCGAGGATGACGAGCGGCACCCCAATCTCCATGTCGAGCCACCGCTTCTGGAGCTCCCGTGCCGCATGCGACTCGATCTTGACGCCCACCGCGGTCAGGCTCGTGTGGCGGCTCGCCTTCGCGTACGCGATGGCACGCAGGGCCGGCCGGTGCAGCTGCGCGACCAAGACCACGCCGTGAGTCGCGCTCGGCAGGGCAGCCGCGGGGTCGTTGTCAGTGATCCGCAGCTCTTGGCGCACCTTCGCGTAGTGACCCTGCACGGCGCGCATGCCGATCACCAGGATCACCATCAGCCCGATCGCGATCCACGCCCCATTGAGGAAGTTGAAGACAGCGACGACCGCCCACACCGCCATCGCTGCCGCAGCGGCGACGATGTGCAGCAGTCGCAGCGCCTTCAGCCGCAGCTCCTCTCGCGGCTCGGTCTCGAGGGCAACCTTGGCGCTCATGAGGCGCACCATGGCGATCTGGCTGAGCACGATCGAGGTGAAGACGCCGATGACGTACATGTGGATGAGCTGCTGCAGGTTCACTCGCGACGCGACCACCACCACCGCTGACGCCAGCGCGATAGTGAGCACGCCGCCGCGGAACACGAGGCGGTCGTTGCGCATTGCGAGCTGACGCGGCAGGTAGCTGTCGGAGGCGAGCAGCGAGGACAGCCCGGCGAAGCGCTTGAACACCGACGCCGCCGCAGCATAGAGGATCGAGACGCACGCGATGGCGATGAGCACTGTGGGCCACGTGCCGACGAACATCGCATCCGCGACCTTGAGCACCGCGGGACCCTCAGCCCAGCCGCTGATCGAGAAATGCCACACGAGCCAGCTCAGCGCGAAGAACGCGGCTGCCGCGATCGCGACAGTGATGAGCAGCGTGCGACCCGCCCTGACGCCTTGAGGTGCCTCGTGGGACGGGCCGGAAGCGGCGACGTGCTCGATTCCCGTCATCATGACCGAGCCCGACGCGATGGCCCCCGCGAAGGCGATCACCACGGACCATGTGGACGTCTCCTGCGCGGCGCTTGCCGCTGGGATCTCGGGTCCCGCGAACATCCCCACAAGCAGCAGCACGACGATTGCCGCGACGAACACCACGAGCACCGCGATCAGCACGCGCGCCCTGTCGTGCACGCCTCGCAGGTTCAGCAGGGTCATCACGACGATTGCGAGCAGGCCCACCATCGTCTTCTGGTTGTCCGAGATCGGCAGCACGTACGCGGCGAAGTGCGCCAGCGCGGAAACGGACACCGCGACCGTGAACAGATAGTCGACGAGCAGCGCAGCTCCCGTGACGAGTCCGGCGGAGGGCCCCAGCTTCTCTCGCACCAGGCCGTAGTCGGCTCTCTCATCCCGACGCTGGCGAACGTTGTTCCTGTACGCGGCGCCCAGGAGCAGCATCAGCGCCACGACGCCGGCTGCCATCCACGGCATGGCCGATGTCAGGTTGGCCCCGCGCAGCGCGTCGAGCACCGCATCAGGGGCGTAGGCGGCCGTCGAGATCATGCCTGTTCCGAACACGGCAATGGCGACGCGAGTGCGTATCGCGACGGGACGCGCAGCGTCGGTCGCAATGGGCGCTCCGAAGATCGCGGTCTTCAGGCGATGCGCAAAGGTCGGCACGTCGCACCATCCTAGGCGGCAGGGGTATAGCGTGGTGCCTTGTGCACATCGTGATCATGGGTTGCGGCCGCACCGGCGCCACCCTCGCAGGCCAATTCGAGGCACGTGGGCACAGCGTTGCGGTCATTGACCTCGTCGCCGATTCATTCCGCCGTCTGCCAGCGGGTTTCCAGGGTCAGCGCGTGACGGGCGTCGGTTTCGACAGGGACACCCTCCAGGCCGCGGGTGTCGAGGACGCTTACGCCTTCGCCGCCGTGTCCGATGGCGACAACTCCAACATCATCGCCGCCCGCGTGGTGCGCGAGACCTATGGCGTGGAGAACGTCGTGGCGCGCATCGCAGACCCTCGCCGTGCCGAGGTCTACCGCCGCCTTGGCATCCCGACGGTGGCGCCCGTGCCGTGGACCAGCCAGCAGATCTTCGCTCGCCTGCTGCCCGGTGACCTTGGCGCGGCCTACGAGGACACTGCCACCGGTGTGGCGCTGCGCCGACTGTCGTTCAACGACAGCTGGATCGGCAAGCCGCTCACCGAGTTCGAGGCGGCGACCGGAGTGCGCGTCGCGTACCTGGTGCGATTCAGCGAGGCCATGTTGCCGGCGCCAGACACTCTGCTGCAGGACGGCGACGATGTGTTCGCCATCGTGCCCATCGAAGCGACCGCCCAAGCAGAGCGCGTCGCATCCAAGCCACCGAAGGCGGCGTCATGAAGGTGATGATTGCCGGGGCGGGCTCCGTCGGCCGCTCGATTGCGCGTGACCTCCTGGAGCACGGGCACGAAGTGCTGCTCGTCGACATCTCCCCCGCGGCCATGCGCGTGTCTCAGGTCCCTGAGGCCGAGTGGATGCTCGCCGACGCGTGTGAGGTCGCCGCGCTGCAGGAGGCGGGGATCGACGAGATGGACGTCGTCGTGGCCGCTACCGGCGACGACAAGGCCAACCTCGTGGTCTCGTTCCTCGCCAAGACGGAGTTCGCGGTGCCGCGCACGGTCGCTCGCGTCAACAACCCTCGCAACGAGTGGCTCTATGACGCGCAGTGGGGAGTCGATGTTGCCGTGTCGACCCCGCGCATCATGACCGCCATGGTCGAGGAGGCGGTGGCGGTCGGCGACCTCGTCAAGGTGTTCACCTTCCACCAGTCCGGAGCGTCGATGGTCGAGGTGACCCTGCCTGCAGACTCACCCCGCGTGGGTTCGCTCCTGCGAGACATCGATTGGCCGCTCGACGTGGTGCTGACGTGCATCATCCGCGGCGACAGGACCATCGCTCCCACGCCAGAGGACACGCTTGAGGCTCACGACGAGCTGCTGTTCGTCATGTCTGCTGAGGCTGATCCCGAGGCTCTTGCTTCCGTCCTACGTTCCTGACGAGCAGCCACACCACCCACAGCGTCAGCGCGAACAACGGCGTGCCCATCGCGAGGTTCACCGTGCCCAGCACGGCAGTGTTGTCCGCGAGATACAGCGGCATCTGGAAAGCAAGGCGCAGGGCGAACATCGCCGCAAGCACCAGCGTTCCCCACTGAGCACGCTTCATCCATGCAGGATTGGAGCGCCAGGCGTTCCCCGTGCCATGCACCAGCCCCATGACGACCCCGGCGATGGGCCAGCGGACTGCCATAGAGATGAACATGCCCGCGAGAAACAGGCCGTTCGTCCACAGCTTGGGGGCGAAGTAACCAGTCGCACTGCCGGTGCGCCACGCCCAGATCGCGCCGATCACCACGCCAATGACGCCGGAGAATGCCTGCGTCAGCTGACCCTTCTGCACCAGTCGAATCGCCACCATGACCGCAACGACGCCAAGCGACGCGATCACAGGCGCCTGCCACGTCTTGGTGATGAGGAACACCGTCACGTACACGAGGCCCGGCACTACGGACTCAATGAATCCACGCCAGCCGCCAATCGCCTCGGCGAACGAGAAACTGTCCCCGCCCAGCAGCTTGCCTGCGCGAGAGTCGGGCGCGGTCATGCGGGAGTGAGGAGTTCGTAGCGGGGGTTGAAGATGCGCGGCAGCGACTGCGAAGCGCACACCGTGCCCTCCACGCTCACGTGAGCGCCAGGCTCGATGCCGGGAACCGCACGGCGACCCATGAACACGGCGTCGATGCGGCCCGTGCCGTCGTCGATCTGCGCGGTGAATTGGGGAGCGGCCTCCTTGGGCTCGATGCGCACGGCCACGACGCGTCCAGCGACCTTCGCGGCCTCGCGCGGACGCACCTCACCGATCGTGGCGAGCGTCACTTCTCGCCTTCTGCGTCGTCGGCAGCCTCAAACTGCTCTTCCTCGACCGCACGGTCCTCTGCGAGCTGCTCGGCCTCTTCTGCGGCTTCCGCCGCGAGCAGTGCGTCCGCTGCCTCAGCGTCGATCCCGCCGGGCGGGTCGCTGAGGGGCAGCACCGTGCCCGCGGGGGCCTCGGCGCCACCCTCGACCGCGTCGCGGTCAACGGCGCACTGGCTGATGAAGGCGTCAATCTTCGCGACCACGTCGTCATGCGTCACCGACGGCCCGGAAGACACCGCGCGGATCATCCACGTGTCACCCTCGATGCCCTGAAAGCGCATTGTCGAGTCGACGAGCAGTCCATCGGTGGTGCGCCCCGTGAGCACGCCGATCACTTCGGTGCCGAAACGGCCCTCAACCACCTGCTGATGGCCCGGGCGCTGGCGCAGGTTCGCGAGGAGCGCTTGACGGGTATCCGTCCACTGGCTCACGCCACGCTGCTTGGCGATCACCTGCAGCTGCAGCGCGCAGTCCGCGATGCGCACCGTGACGGCGCCGATCTCGCGCACCGCAGGGTCAATCTCAAGGCGAGCCTTCATGCCAGGCAGAGCGGGCAGCTTGAGCACACCGAAGTCAAAGAATTCGCGGTCCTCGGGAGCTGCATCCGCATCCCACGGCCCACCCGCGAAGGTGAGGTCGCCAAGACCGTCGTCTACAGCGTCGGCCGTCTGCTCTGTCTCGCTCATGCTCCGCCGACTCCCGTCGATCCGAACCCACCCTCGCCCCGATGCGAGCCGGGCAATGCTTCAACACTAACGAAAGCGGCCCGCTCCACCCGCTGAATGACGAGCTGGGCGATGCGGTCGCCCTTGGACAGGCGCACTGTCTCGCGAGCATCCGTGTTGAGAAGCGTCACCGAGATCTCTCCGCGATAGCCGGCATCGACCGTGCCAGGGGCGTTGACGATCGTCACGCCATGCTTTGCGGCAAGGCCAGATCGAGGGTGAACGAGCGCCACATATCCGGCGGGCAGCGCGATGCACACGCCCGTGGGAACCGTTGTGCGCTCCCCCGGCGCGAGCTCGACATCGACGCGAGTGGTGATGTCGGCACCGGCGTCGCCGGGGTGCGCGTACGAGGGGACGGGAACGTCCGGAGAGGTGGTGCTGATCAGCACCTCGACGTCGGCCATGACCGCCTAAGCGGCGCACTCCGAGCAGATCGGCTGGTCCTTGCGGAACGTCGCGAGCTGGCTGCGGTGGTGCACCAGGAAGCACGACATGCACGTGAACTCGTCCTGCTGCGGGGGAAGCACGCGCACGGAGAGCTCTTCACCAGACAGGTCTGCACCGGGCAGCTCAAAGCCCTCGGCAGCCTCAGTTTCGTCTTCGTCGACAACCCCAGAGGACTTGTCGGCGCGGCGCGCCTTGAGCTCCTCGATCGAGTCAGCCGAGATCTCGTCGTCAGTCTTGCGAGGAGCGTCGTAGTCCGTTGCCATGCGGCGTGAATCCCTTCACCTTGGTGTGTGAGTACTCAATGCGCTGAGCGCCAGGTTTGTTCCCTGGGGCCAACGCATTGTGCCCCAGTTGCACCCATTCCGCCACCTGAGTAACGGCGTGTCGAGTGTGATGTTCGCCCGACGCTGATTATCGGGCGTCAAACAGGTCCAGGGCGCCAGCGGCTGTGAGCAGTTTGTGAAGTTCGTCCCACACGTTGGGAGCGGCGGCGATGATGAGCCCTTCGGTCGCCGGTCCGCCGTGCTTTCCTGCGACCTTCATGCCTGCTTCGGAGGCGATGAGGGCACCCGCGGCGATGTCCCAGGCGTTGAGTCCGTGCTCGTAGTAGGCGTCGAGCTGACCGGCTGCGACCAGGCACAGGTCGACTGCGGCGGCGCCCAGGCGACGGATGTCGCGCACGTGCGGCAAGAGTTTCGCGACGACCTCGCCCTGGAGCGCTCGGCGCTCCGCGACATACTGGAAACCGGTTCCCACGAGTGATCGGCTCAGTGGCGCTCCGTCGCCGCGTTCGAGGCGCCTGCCATCGCAGTCGGCGCCCATTCCCATGCCTGCCGACCACAGCCGCCCGGAGCCGTCGAAGATCGCTCCCGCGAGCGTCGTCCATTCCGTGGTCGTGGCCGGACCCCAGACCGCGGCGACGGAGACCGCGAAGTGCGGAAGACCGTAGAGGTAGTTGACCGTGCCGTCGATGGGGTCGATCACCCAGGTGATGCCGGAACTCCCCGCGACGTCGTTTCCCTCTTCGCCGAGGATGCCATCGTGGGGGCGCAGTTGAGCGATGCGCTCCCTGAGGAGCGACTCGGCCGCGAGATCCATCTGCGTGACGATGTCGACTGACGAGGACTTCGTGGCCGTGACCTCCGCGGCGGAGCGGCCCTCGATGATGAGCTGTCCGGCCTCGCGTGCAAGGCTCTTCGCGGTCTCCACGAGCTCCGCGATGAGGGCTGGGTCGTGCGTCATGCGTCCCATCCTCCCGCACGCGGCGCGCCGTACCGAGCGAAGTCGGCGGCTGCGTGGCACTCTGGCCACATGACGCGCGTGAACCTCGTAGGACCTGCAGAGGACGGGCTGCATCTTGTCGTCGAGACCGACGATGGTCAGCAGTATCAACTCGCGATCACCGACGAGTTGCGCCATGCAGTGCGCTATGCGCGCCCCAAGCCCACGTGGTCGGAGGGAGGCGACAGCGAGAGCCTCACTCCCAAGGAGATTCAGCAGCGGATTCGCGCGGGCCTGACCGCCGCAGAACTTGCCGAACTGACCGGAGAGCCGCTCGAGGCGCTTGAGAAGTTCGAGCCCCCTGTCATCGCCGAACGCGCCTACATTGCGGAGCTTGCGCGCACCACGCGCATCGGCCGCGACCCCAGCAGCCCTGTGCTTGGCGAACTCGTGGTCGACCGCCTCGCGGCTCGCGGCGTGTCACAGGACGACATCGTGTGGGACGCCTGGCGAGAGGTTGACGAGCCGTGGCAGGTCGCGGTCGACTTCCGGGCCGACAACCGCACAGTACGCGCGCAGTGGACCTTTGACCACACCTCGCGCACTCTGACAGCCGAGGACGAAGAGGCCCGCTGGCTCACCGAGACCGAGCTGCTCGATGTGCCGATCCCCCGTCGCCACCTCGCAGCGGTTCCCACCGACCTCGATGACTCTGCTCCCCTGCCGGAGACTCGCCCCGTTCTTCCCACTCCCTCACCTGCGCCCGAGCCGAGCCTCACCGAGTCGCTGCTTGAGGACCTCGAATCGCGCCGCGGCACCCGTGAGCCGGTGCTCGACGACGAAGAGGACGAGGACGACGAGGGCTTCGAGGGCTTTGGACCTGCAGCCTCTCGCACAGCCGAGACCGGCTTTGGCCAGTCGATGCCGCATCCTGCAGGGTCCGCGCTGCGCCAGAGCGCGCTCGGGCCCGATGCCGGAGCGAGCGAGGCAAAGGCAGAGGAAGAGCCGGTCACCAAGGAGCAGGAGATCGTCGACAAGCCCACCCGCAAGGGTCGCGCGTCAGTGCCGAGCTGGGACGAGATCGTCTTCGGCGCCCGTCACGACCAGGGCTGACGCCAGCCGGTCGCTAGCTGATCGTCAGCAGCGGCACAAAGAGCTCATCAGGCGTGAGCGAGCCATGCATTCCAGCCAGCGACATCGACGCTGGCGTCTGCGTGCGAGAGTCCACCACGATCGAGCGGCCCGTCATCGCCACCACCACGTCGCCGATGCGATCGATGACATGCGGCGAGACCTCCCCGAACACGCCCGCCTGGATCCACTGCTCGCGCGTGCCGACGACCGCGTGCTCGCCAAGGAAATCCTCCCAGCGCGCGGCAACGACGCCGGCGTCCACTCCCGGTTCCGTGTGAACGTGCAGCGCCCGGGGCTCGCCGGCAATGAGCTCGACGCCCGACGCCAGGGTCGGCTCCTGCGCGACGTCCCACCGGGGCGCGCCCGCGACATCGACCATGCCGTGGTCGGCGGTGACGAGCACCGCGGCGCCTGGGGCCAGCGCGTTGGCAAGGCGAGCGATCTGCGCGTCCGCCTCTTCGAGTGCGGCGACCCAAGCGTCGGACTGCCAGCCATGCGCGTGACCCGCAGCGTCGATCTCGCTCCAATACAGGTAGGTCATGCCGGGGTTGCGCTCAGCCTCGATTGCGGCGTCCACACCGGCTGCGAGCGAATCGACGCCGATGAATGTGCCGCCCTCAAGCACGGCGCGAGTGAGTCCGGACCCGTGGAAGCGCTTCTTGCCGAGTGTCACCACGTTGACACCGGCTGCCGTCGCCGCTCCCATGAGCCGCGGCTCTCGCTGCCACTGATCGGGATCACCAGCGTTGTCCCACGTGACGAGGTTGGCAAGCTCGCCCGTCTCCGGATTGCGCGCGGTGTAGCCGGTCATGCCGGTGCGTCCAGAGGCGCGTCCCGTGCCCAGCAGCGCGAGCGACGTCGCCGTGGTGGTGGGGAATGCCGCACTGAGAATCGCGGACTCCGCGCCGCGCAGGAACGGGGCGTGGCCCTTGCGCTCATCGAGCTGATAGTGGCCAAGGCCATCGAGCAGCACGACGACCACGTGACGGGCTTTGGGAAGGTCCAGCAGCTCGCGAGCGCGGACGCCGTCGAAGCCGGGGACTTCGATGCCGAGCGCGTCGAGTGCCGCAGGGATGAGCTGGCCGAGGTGGGCGCCGCCGAGGTCCGGGGCCACCAGCCCCGCGCCCGCGAGGTTCAGTGGCCCCGTCATCCGCGGGCTCCGATGACCTCCTGAAGCACTCCCGCGAAATCGACGAGAGCCCGGACGGTCTCCTCCCCATCTGCAATGGCGCTCACGCGAACGAGCGAGTCATCGCCCGTGATGGCGCCGGAATAGCCGTGATCCGCCTCGCAGTTCTCGTCGCCGCAGGTGGCGGGTTCAAGCTCAATGCGAGAGTGGATGCGCCATCCAACGGCGAGCACCAGCTCGCTCGGGAGGTCGCCCTCTGAAAAATGCTCCGGGTGGTGCACCACGTGGGTGAGCGCCATGTTCTGAATGGACGCGAGCGTTGCTGACTCCACCGTCGCCGAGGCCTCATGCTGGCCACGATCCCCGTGACCGAGGCCGTCATCGATGTGCACGCGCAGCAGTCGCCGGTTGGTGATGACCAGCACGGTCATGTGGCGACGCACCTCGTCGTGATCGAAAGTGGTCTCTGTGTGCACGAAGTGCGCGCGAACAGGCTCGGAACCGATCGCCGTTCGCAGGACTGACGCTGCGAGCGCCGGGTAATACCCGGCGGTGGCAACTGCCTGCTCGAGGGTGCGATTCATGCCCACCATTGTCCCACGCACGCGACCGGTTGCTACACAGACGAGACGTTGTTCACAGGACAGCGCGCCTGTACCACCGCGTCGGCCCGACGGGAGAGAATACGGGCAGTCACAATGCCAAGGAGTCCCATGTCCAACCACGGCCAGATCGTCGACATTGACGTCAGCGCCGAGATGGAGACGTCGTTCCTCGAGTACGCGTACTCCGTCATCTACGCCCGCGCCCTCCCCGACGCCCGCGATGGCCTCAAGCCCGTTCAGCGCCGCATCATCTACACGATGGGTGACATGGGTCTGCGCCCTGACCGTCCGTACGTGAAGTCCTCGCGAGTGGTCGGCGAGGTCATGGGAAAGCTGCACCCCCACGGCGACCAGGCGATCTACGACGCTCTCGTGCGCATGGCGCAGCCGTTCTCGCTGCGACTGCCGCTCGTTGACGGCCATGGAAACTTCGGCTCGCTCGACGACGGACCGGCGGCCTCGCGCTACACCGAGGCTCGGCTTGCTCCCGCCTCGCTCGCGATGATCGCGGACCTCGACGAAGACGTGGTCGACCTGGTCCCCAACTACGACAACAAGCTCACGCAGCCTTCCGTGCTGCCGTCGGCGATCCCCAACCTGCTCGTGAACGGTGCGACGGGCATCGCGGTGGGCATGGCGACGAACATGGCGCCGCATAACCTCGTCGAGGTCATCTCGGCGGCTCGCCACCTGCTGGCCAACCCCAAGGCCACTCTCGACGAACTCATGCGCTTCGTTCCCGGCCCCGACCTGCCGTCGGGCGGCAAGATCGTCGGACTCGAAGGAGTGCGCGAGGCGTACGAGACGGGTCGCGGCAAGTTCGTGACGCGCGCCACCGCCCGCATCGAGAAGGTCACGGCCAAGCGCCAGGGAATCGTGGTCACCGAGCTTCCCTTTGGTGTTGGACCGGAGCGCGTCATCGAGAAGATCAAGGAAGCGGTCTCCTCGAAGAAGCTCGAGGGCGTCAGCGCGGTCGTGGACCTCACCGATCGTCACCACGGCCTGCGGCTCGTGATCGAGGTCAAGAACGGGTTCAACCCCGACGCCGTGCTGGACAAGCTCTACCGCCTCACGCCGCTTGAGGAGTCGTTCTCGATCAACAACGTGGCGCTGGTCGATGGCGAGCCGCGCACCATGGGGCTGCGTGACCTGCTGCAGGTGTGGGTGGACCACCGCGTCGAGGTGGTGCGCCGCCGCTCGGTGCACCGCCTTGCCGCTCGCAAGGCGCGACTGCACCTCGTGGACGGACTGCTGGTCGCGATCCTCGACATCGACGACGTCATCCAGATCATCCGCTCATCTGAGGACGTCGCGGAGGCCAAGGCACGGCTCGAGACCGCGTTCGACCTGTCAGAGCTGCAGTCCGAGTACATCCTCGAGCTGCGCCTGCGTCGACTCACCAAGTTGTCGCGGCTCGAACTCGAGTCGGAGAAGGCTCAGCTGCTCGCGGACATCGCGGAGCTCGAGGAGATCCTGTCGTCTCGCGAGGCCCTGAACTTCGTCGTGGGACGCGAGATGGATGCTGTGGCTTCCGCGTATGGAACGCCCCGCCGCACCATTCTGCTCGCCGACGGCGGCGCCTCCGTGTCCGCAGCCGTTGCTGGGCGGTCCTCGGCCAAGGCCCCTGCGCTGTCGATGGAGATCGAGGACACGCCATGCTTCGCTCTGCTGTCCGTCACGGGTCTCGTGGCGCGCACCGCCGACGACACTCCCCCTGTGCGGGACGGTCGCCGCTCGGCACATGACGTACTGCGCTCGGTTGTGCCAGCGTCGGCACGAGCGGATGTGGGTGTCGTGACGTCCGCCGGTCGAATGCTGCGCCTGTCGCTGCTCGACACACCCGCGCTTGCTCCCACCTCCGAACCCCCGTCGCTCGGCGGCGGCACTCCTCTCGCCGAGCTGGTGCAGCTCGAGCGAGGCGAGGAGGCGATCGCGATCGACGTGCATTGCAGGCTCCGGTCCCGGCATCCCGGCATTCTCACAATATTGGTGCCGCGCCATCCCGACCGCGCCGGGGAGATCGTCCAGCTCTGCGACGCCG
>CALALQ010000297.1 GCA_937925595.1 uncultured Demequina sp.
CTCGATCCTCGAGGAGCCCGCCCTCCTGCTCGACTGATGTGAGGCGGATTTGAAGATGCTCTCTCTCTAGGGCGTGTCTCCCATATGCATCGTGAGGTTCGCGGCAGTCTGGTGGGGTGAGGTCGACGGGTTCTCGATATCGGGTGTTCACGGATGCGCAGTGGAAGCGGATCGCTCCGCTGTTGCCGTCCAATGCCGGGCGGCGTGGTCACCCGTTCGGTGACGACCGGCGGGTTGTGGAGGGCATCGCGTACCGGTTCCGCACCGGGATCCCGTGGCGTGACTTGCCCCGCGAGCAGTTCGGCCCGTGGCAGACGGTGTGGAAGCGGCATCGCCGTTACGCCGGTGACGGGACGTGGGATCGGGTGCTGGCGCAGATCTTCGCCGAGGCCGACGCGGCCGGGAAGATCGACTGGGCGGTGTCGATCGATGCGACGATCGCGCGCGCGCATCAGCATGCGACGAACACCACCCGCCCCGAGCAGGACACAGGCGGCAGGATCGAATCACAAGAATCTGCCCTGGCACGAGATTGAACCGCCCGGTCACGGTATCGGCCGCTCCCGCGGCGGTCTGACCACGAAGATCCACCAGGCCGTCGATGGGCACGGCCGCCCGCTCGCGATGATCGTGACCGGCGGGCAGCGCAACGACGGAGCGATGCTCATCCACGTGCTCGGCGAGATCCAGGTTCCCCGGCTTGGCCCGGGTCGCCCACGAACCCGACCCGACGCCGTGATCGCCGACCGTGCCTACGCGACCGGAGTCATCCGCAGCGAGCTGCGCCGCCGCAAGGTCAAGGCCGTCATTCCCGACAAGCGCGACCAGATCATCGCACGAAAACGGCGTGGGAGTCGCGGCGGTCGCCCGCCCGGGTTCGACGCCACCGCCTACCGCGGTCGCAACGTGATCGAGCGATTCTTCGCACTCGCGAAGCAGTGGCGCGGCATCGCGACCCGCTTCGACAAACTCGCCATCACGTACCGCGCCGGCGTCACCCTCTGCGCCATCCTCACCTGGGTCCGACTATTGGGAGACACGACCTAGCTCCATCCGAGAGGGCATCGTTGGGGAGAGATTTGTCAATGAAAGTTGACATAACGTCGATTATCAGAGAAAAAGCCAGGTCAAGCGTAAAAAGGCGCATGCTGCGCGGACCTACGGCGCCGGCAGAGGGACTATGACGGATACTGCAGTCCTGGTCGCAGGGCGTGCAGGTGTGGGGCCCGCGACGGGATGCGGAAGCTGTGGAGCGCGTCGAACGCGCAAAGGCCGACAGCGAGAAGAGCCGCTGCGAGGAACGCCCTGTGCACGACGCGCAGGAAGTTCCTCATCTTCAGATCTGACTACCAGAGGCCGACCCTCATCCGGCCGGTGCCCTTGCAGTCCACGCAGGGTCCGGCGGGGAACGTCGCGCACGCAACCCGCGAGGCATGGATCGTCACCGGCGATCGCGCCCCATGATGGGCTCGAGGACGCGATTGCGTCAACGCGCGGCCGGCTCCCGACCGCAATATCGGTGGTCCTCAGAGAAGCAAATACATGAATCATGTACTGGACACGATCGGCAAGCGCGTCAGGGCAGATCGCGAACGTTCAGAACAGTGGAAGCGAGAACCACCGAGCTCGCTGCTCGTGTCAATGTCTCTGGCGAATTGATCTCAGCTCGCAATTCCGGCGCCGGCAGACCCGGCCGGGCAGCTTCGAGGCCTTGTCGAACGTAATCTATGGCACCCTCTTCTGCTATTACACCGCTGCTGAGGATGAATAGGCTGAGGCCGAGTAGATCTGTGACAGCGGCGATCAGGGTGCCAACCTGGAAGGCGCGGTGATTGAGAATCTGGAGCGCCCGCAGTCCGATGGGGCCGTCGGACTTAGCAGTCTCTACAAGGTCCTCGAACGTACCATCACTGTCGATGACGTTAGCTGCTTGGGCCTTGGCGATGAGCGCACTGTCGCTGATGACTTCCCACGCCTGGGCGGAGCGGCCGTGGCCATCGTCCATGGTCCAGTTTTCTAGGGAGCCGCCGATGCCTTCTGGGCCTGCGTGCATGCGGCTGTCGAAGACAAGGGAGGCTTCAACAACGTGGCCGACGAAAACGTGCGCGAAGCTGCTGTGCCCTTTAGCGTCGCCGAAGATGAGGTCGGCTAGCGCGTGTGCTCGAACGCTCGACTCAACCAGGATGTCCATCCCTGTCTCCGCGGTGAGGAGGCGAGCCAAATCGACGTCCCTCCAGTTGAGAAGCTGATGGCGTCGAACGCGTCCTTCCCCGGGTTCGACCCACCCGCCGATGATGACACCTACTCCCAGGGGCAGGGTGGGAGATGCCTGACGTAGGTCGCGGATGAGGCGTGCAGCGTCGCTGATGATTCCCGCCACGGACCCGTCGTGAGCGGCGCGGCCGGTCAGAACGGCCTCTCCGCGAAGATTCACCAGTGCGGCGTGCACTATCCGCACACCAATATGCACGCCGATCGTGAGCCGCGAGTCCGGCACGAGGTCGATTGGGACTCGTGGCCGTCCGCGGGTAGTCCCGTTGACCGGCTCGCGCTCCTGAACTAAGCCTTGATCTGCCAGGTCCGCGACAATGCGCGTGACTGTGCCCTGCGTCAACCCGAGCAAGCGGGAGATTTCGGCGCGCGGCAACGCACCGTTCAACAGCAGCAGTTTGAGGATCGCGACGGCGTTCGCCTCGCGAACGTTGCTGGGGCGCATGATCCCGTTTACTCCGTTCGGTCTCACGGGGCGGACGTCAGTCATAGCACTCGATTCTCCCGGGCCGATCAAAGGGGCGGTAGCGATACAAGGATAACTTGCGCACAACAAGTATTTATGATTCCATCGTGTTCACCTACTGAAGGGGATAGGCAGATGAGCAAAGACGCTCCGGCTCGCAGGACGGCCAGAGCCAGCACCAACCGCGTACCGATTCAAAGAATCGCGATCGGCGCGGGCACTGCTGTTGTGCTGATCGTGATCTGGCACCTGGCCACGACCCAACTACGGCTGCTCTCACCGACGGCTCTACCGAGCCCAGAGTCGGTGGTCGCACGGATCGTGTCCCTGAGCTACACGCCATACCTTGGCGAGACTATCTGGGGACATGCATGGGCAAGCGTCCAGATCGTCGTGGGCGGGTGGCTGCTCGCGGGGGTCGTCGGCACCGCGCTCGGCGTTGGGATGAGCTGGTCACCCCTGGTCCGCAATCTCACCTTTCCCATTTTTCAGATGCTGCGCTCGGTCTCACCGATCGCCTGGATCCCGATCGCGCTGGTCTGGCTCGGCATCGATAACAGCGCGCGCATCTTCATCGTCTTCATCGCCGCTGTGGTGCCGTGGACGGTCAACTCCATGGACGCCGTCCGTTCGGTGGATCCGCTGCTCATTCGCGCGGCGAAGACCTTGGGTGCCGGCCGCCGTACGCTCACCGAGGTCGTGCTGCCTGCGGGGCTTCCGACGTTGCTCGCCGGAGCGCGCATCGCTCTGGGAAATGCGTGGACGGCCCTGATCGCCGCAGAGCTCCTCGCGGCGGTCGCCGGCCTGGGGTTCGTCGCACTGAATTCATCCCGAGTACTGGACACCCCAACGATGCTGGCCGCGATGGTGATCATCGGTGCGCTAGGTGTTCTGTTCTCCTTCGTGATGCTCCGTATCTCGAAGGTGTTGGCTCCCTGGGCGAAAAACTGAGGCTCCCATGACTATGTCCATTACAGTTCCGACGTCCGCTCGCCCGAGCCGGACCACCAAGACGACCGTGTCACCACCGTGGGTGGTGACCTCGCTGGCACTGTTCGTTGTGATCTGGTTCGTGGCGAGCCTCATCGTCGGTCCCGCCCTTCTACCCACGCCGCTCACCGTTGCCCAAACATTCATCAGCCTCTGCGTTGAACCGCTCGCCGGCCTCACCCTGCCCGGCCACGTGGCATCGTCGCTGACACGCTGGGGCACCGGCTTCCTCATCGCGGTTCTCGTCGGGGTTCCGGTCGGTATCGCTTTCGGCGCATTCACCTATGTCCGAGAGGCCTTCACCCCGGTCTTCGAGTTCCTCCGGTACATCCCTCCGTTCGCATGGATCCCGCTCGCGATCCTGTGGATGGGGGCCGGGCAGACCAGCGCATCCTTCATCGTGTTCATCGCCGCCGTGCCGCCGATCATCATCAGCACACAAGTTGGCATCGTCAACGTGGACCACAGGCTCCCTCGGGCCGCTACAAACCTCGGCAGCGGTCGAGCCCGAACCGTCACCGAGATTCTGGTTCCTGTCGCCATGCCGTCGATCTTCACCGGCATCCGAGTCGCCGTCAGTAACGGCTGGATGGCGGTCGTCGCAGCGGAGATGATCGGCGGCACGCAGGGCGTCGGATTTCTCATCATCCAAGGTCAAGAGAGCGGTGACGTCAGCGTCGTCATCTCGGGGATGATCGCGATCGGCGCGACCGGCGCCGTCATCGACTGGATAGTCAATATCCTCAGCCGCCAGGTAATGCCATGGAGAAGAAGCAAATGACCAACGCATCCGGCTCCGCCCGCGAAACGCTGCGAAAGCAAGAGAAGGACGTATCGACCATGACCGAGATCAAACTCTCGATCCGGGGTGTCCGCAAGACATTTCATACCGCACGCGGCGACGTTGAGGCGCTTGCCGCGACCGACCTCAACGTCGCTGAGGGGGAGTTCGTCACGATCGTCGGCCCGTCCGGCTGCGGGAAGTCCACGCTGCTCATGATCGCGAGCGGGCTTGAAGACCCGACCAACGGCGACATTTACGTTGACGGCAGCCGCGCCGACAAGCCTGGACCTGACCGCAGCGTCGTCTTTCAGCAGTTCGCGCTCTTCCCCAACATGACAGTCGAGCAAAACATCGGCTTCGGGCTCAAAGTGAGGGGCGTGCAGAAGACGGATCGAGTCGCGCCCGTCCGTGAGCAGATCGCCAATATGAAGCTCGGCGGGTTCGAGAAGGCCTATCCGAGTGAGCTGTCCGGCGGCATGCAGCAGCGTGTGGCAATCGCACGCGCCCTCGTGCTCGAACCACCGCTGCTGTTCATGGACGAGCCGTTTGGCGCATTGGACGCACAGACGCGCACGCGCATGCAGGACGAGATGGCCAAGCTCCGCTCACGCATCAGCTCCACCATCCTCTTCGTCACGCACAGCGTTGAGGAGGCGGTCTACCTCGGGGACCGGATCATCGTGATGTCCGCTCGTCCCGGCCGGATCGCGCACGAGTACCGGGTCGACCGCAACTCTCCCTGGAAGTCGCTCGCCATCGAAAGCGCGATGAGTGACCCAGAGTTCAACTCTCTCCGCGAACAGATCTGGCAGCACCTGCACGCCAACTAGGCACATCTCGGTGATCCGGGCGCGGATTCCGCCGCCGGATCCCACCACCACCCGATATAGCCACCACAACCCGATATAGAACGGACAACAGCAATGTTCAATAGTGCCATGCGCCGAAGCATGACCATAGTGACCGCTACGGCCGCTGCCGCCTTGCTCCTCGCCGGCTGCGCAGGCCAGACAGCAGCGTCGGATGAGAACGGCAACACGAAGATCACCCTGACTTCACAGCCCAACGGCGCCGGACTGCCCTTCTTCATCGCCGAGAAGGAAGGCTACTTCGCGGATGAGGGCCTCGCCGTCACCGTGGCGAACTACGCAAGCGGCGCGGCATCGCTTGCCGCCGGCGCGGCAGGAGAATGGCAGGCGGGATGGCTGGGCGCTCCCCCGGCCCTGACCGGGGCCAACAGCTTCGGTCTCATCCCGGTGGGCCTGATGATGCGCGAAGACGCCAATCACATCATGTTCATGAACGCAGACGTGCTCGAGGGCTCCACGCCGAAGGAAGTGCTCGAGTCACACCCGGTTGCGACGCAACAGAATGCGCTCTCCGAGCAGGTCATGCGCGCGTGCGCCGAGTACCTCGGCGTGCCCAGCAAAGACGTCCAGCTCGTGCCGCTGGAAGGCGGCGCGGTGTCACAGGCGCTCATCTCGGGTCAGGTCGACGTGGCGAACAGTTGGGCAACGCCCTCCTGGCCGCTGCTGCAGGAGCCGGACAAGTTCACGCCGGTCTGCAACGGCGAGGAGGCCGGCGTCGCCGTGACCTCCCCCCTCGTAGTCACGCCGGCGTTCCTCTCGGACGACCCGGAGGCCGCTGCATCGTTTATCCGCGCCGCCACCCGGGCCACCGAGTTCATCAACGAGAACCCGGACAAGGCAGTTGACTACATGGTCGATTACTACAAGACCTATGCCATCGCGGGCGACCGGGAACAGGCCCAGTACGAGGTCGAGATCCGGGACTGGTTCACGCTCGATGAGTCGATCGAATCGACCGAGTCCGGTCAGACCGCCGACGCACTGAAGGCGAGCGCCCAGTTCTTCGTCGACGCGGGCGTCTACCCTCAGGCACCGCCCATCGACGACCTGCTCGAGACGGGCCTGGAGCTGATGAAGAACGCCCAGGCCGGCGAGGCCGAGTAAACGTCACGCATCGGCCGCGCTCCTCATGAGCGGCCACGGTCACCGCCCGATTCGTGAGCAGTGACCGTGACCGCTCGCGCTCCCGAAGTGCCGGATGACAGGCCGTGAGACACGAAAGCATCAAGACAGTGAAGACAGATAACCAGTTCGGCGGCCGCATCGGCCGCACGGTCGCAGATTCCACGCCGGCATGGCCCGCATCGCGGGAACGAAAGCGGGCGCAACCCAACGTCATCACCATCGTCTTGGATGACGTCGGGTTCGGCCAGCTGGGCTGCTACGGATCGTCGATCGCCACCCCGGCGATCGATGACCTGGCCGCGCACGGCGCACGGTTCTCGAACTTTCACGCGACGGCACTGTGCTCTCCGACGCGAGCCGCGCTGCTGACTGGCCGCAACCACCATTCGGTCGGCGTCGGCTTCCTCGCTGACTTCGATAGCGGGTTCCCCGGTTATCGCGGTGCCGTCGACCCCGAGACGCCGATGTTGTCGGAGCGACTGAAGAAGGAAGGTTACGGAACGTATGCGGTCGGAAAGTGGCACTTGGCGCCGCCGACCGATCTCAGTCCTGCCGGCCCGTTCGGTCAGTGGCCGACCGGGCGCGGATTCGACCGATTCTACGGCTTCCTCGGAGGCGAAGAGGATCAATGGGCTCCCGAACTGTGGGAGGACCAGCACTACGCACCGCTGCCGGACGACCCCGACTATCACCTGAGCGCTGACCTGGTGGATCGGGCGCAGCAGTACCTCTCCGACCATGTAAGCGTCGCCCCCGAGCGCCCCTTCTATATGCACCTGGCCTTCGGCGCAGGCCACGCACCTCATCACGCTCCCCGCCAGTACATCGAACGGTACCGCGGAGCCTTCGACCATGGCTGGGATGTCGAGCGCGAGCGTGTGCTGGCGCGGCAGCTTGAACTCGGCATCGTTCCGCCGGGAACCGAGCTTCCGGAACCGAATCCCGGCGTCGCGCGATGGGCTGACCTATCTGCCGAACAGCAGCGCCTCTACGCCCGAATGCAGGAAGTTTTCGCCGCGTTCATCGAGTACACCGACGTGCAGATCGGTCGACTGATCGACTTCCTCCGGACCTACCAGCTCCTCGACAACACCGTGATCGTGCTGATGTCGGACAACGGAGCCAGCGGGGAAGGCGGCGCACACGGGTCCGCGAACGAGTACCGATACTTCCTCGGGGTCGAGGACAGTTTCGAGGACAGCCTCGCGATGATCAACGAGCTAGGCGGGCCCTACACGCACAATCACTACCCGTCGGGATGGGCGCAGGCCGGTAATACCCCCCTTCGCATGTATAAGAAGTACAACTACGCCGGCGGCGTCCGCGTGCCGATGATCGTCCGGTATCCCGCGCGGGTCCGCGACTCCGACGTGGTCCGCCAGCAGTTCCAGCACATCACAGACGTGGTTCCCACGCTGCTCGATCTCTTGGGACTTGACGCCCGCGATTTCGCTCCCGATAAGGCGCCCCACGGCCGATCCTTCGTCGACGTGCTGGAAGATCCCGCTGCCGCACCTTCAGCACGCACTCAGTATTTCGAGACGGCAGGCTACCGCGGCATCGTAAAAGACGGATGGAAAGCCGTCGCCCGACACGAGCCCGGGACCGACTACGACAACGACCAATGGGAACTCTTCGCAATCGCCGACGACTTCGCGGAAGTCCACGACCTGGCGGGAACACATCCCGCCGTTGTCGAAGAGCTCGTCGCGGAGTGGTGGACACAGGCAGAGACGCACGACGTGTTGCCTCTCGATGACCGCATGCAGACACGGGTCGAAACCCGCAATACCGGCATGGAGCGCGCGATCTACCGCCTGCTCCCTGGTGTCCGCTTGCCCAATGGGGCCTCAGCTCCCGGCTTCGGCGACCGCGAATTCACACTTACCGTCAATCTGCAGGATCTCGGTGAACGAGAGAATGGCGTGCTCGTCGCATACGGAAGACGAGCGGCCGGCTTCGTGCTCTTCTTCGACGATGGACGGGCCACGTTCGTGCTGAACCGAGCGGGCGACCGCACCGTCGTCGCCGCTGACCGCCCGGCCGACCCTGGGACGCGTCAGGTGCGCCTGGAGCTGACGCGGACAGACAAAGGCGCGTGCGCCAGGCTGTGCTACGACGAGCAAGTGGTCGCAGAGGCCGCGTTGCCCTCGCTGATGCCTGCTGGATTCGGCTGCCTGTCGCTCCAGGTCGGCTACAACTCACCTTCACCGGTGTCGGATCTCTACCGAGCACCCGCTCGGTTCACCGGCACCATTCATGACGTCGTGATTGAGTTCTCGGCCCCGGTGACCGGCATGTCCCCGCAAGCATGGGAACTGCTCCTCCGCACCGAGTAGGCCATGTCGCCGCAGCATGCGGGCACTCCGCTGACTGACCTTCATAGAAGACACAAGAACTAGCCCAGACAGACCATCGGAAGGAAAGTGGTTCATGAGTGATCAGTTGGCGGGTAAGGTCGCTGCGGTGACGGGCGGGGCATCGGGGATCGGATTGGCTTGTGCCTCCGCGATGCTGGACGAAGGTGCGACCGTGGTCCTCGTCGACAGGGATGCACGGCGGCTTGCGGAACTGACAGAAGAACTGGGACCTCGCGCGAAGAGCCTGGTCGTTGATCTTCTGGATCCCGCTCAGACTTCTCACCTCCTCGACGGGATCCTCGCGGTTGCCGGCGGGCTTGACATTCTTCATGTGAACGCCGGCGCCTACGTCGGCGGCCCGGTCGTGGACGGAAACCCCGACGAATGGGATCGAGTTCTCGATCTCAACGTCAAGGCGGCGTTCCGCAGCGTTCGCTCGGTGCTGCCTCATCTGGTGGCACATAAGTCGGGTGATGTCGTGTTCACCAGTTCGATCGCAGGCATCGTGCCGGTGGTGTGGGAACCGGTTTACACCGCATCGAAGTTCGCCGTCCAGGCCTTCGTGCACACCACCCGCCGTCAGGTCTCGGCACACGGGGTGCGCGTGGGCGCGGTTCTGCCCGGTCCGGTCGTGACGGCGCTGTTGGATGACTGGCCGAAAGCGAAGATGGATGAAGCACTCGCCTCGGGGAGCCTGATGCAGCCTGAAGAGGTCGCGGCGGCCGTCCTCTTCATGCTCACCCGTCCCCGCAACGTCGTCGTCCGCGACCTCGTGCTGCTTCCCAACGGCGTCGACCTGTAACTGCGACGACACCGGAAGGGAGCTGACGCTGTGACCCGTCTCGTAGAAGAGCCGCAGGCCGAGGAAGCTGATGCGATCCGAGCCGGAGACACGATCCTGGGCATCGAACTCGGATCGACGCGGATCAAGGCTCAACTCATTGACCGAAATCATCGGCCGATCGCGGCCGGAGCGTTCGAGTGGAGCAGCCGGTTCGTCGATGGGAACTGGACGTATCCCTTAGACGCCGTCTGGGGCGGGCTGCAAGCCTGCTACGCCGACCTCGTAGCCGACGTCGAACGCAGGTTCAGCGTCACGCCCAGCCGATACGCAGCCATCGGCGTCTCCGGGATGATGCACGGATACCTGGCCTTCGATGCCGAGGGTGCCCTTCTGACCCCATTCCGCACATGGCGCAACACGACGGCAGAAGCCGCCTCGGTCGAACTGACCTCGCTGTTCAAGCGCCACATACCCCAGCGGTGGTCGATCTCGCACCTCTACCAGGCCGTTTTGAACGACGAGCCGCACGTCGAGAACATCGACTTCCTCACAACCCTGGCCGGCTATGTCCACTGGCGACTCACCGGGCTGAAAGTGCTGGGTGCAGGAGACGCGTCAGGCATGTTCCCCATCGACCCAGCCAGCCACGACTGGGACTCGGCCAAGGTCGCTGTATTTGATCAACTCGTCGCGCCCACACATCCCCACCTGCACCTTGACGGCATACTGCCGCAACCGTTGCTGGCCGGCCAGCCAGCAGGCAACCTGACGGTCGAAGGCGCCGGTCTCCTGGACCCCACCGGGACGCTCGAGCCCGGGATTCCCCTGTGTCCCCCTGAAGGCGACGCCGGGACGGGGATGGTTGCGACCAACTCCGTAGCCGCTAGAACCGGCAACATCAGTGTCGGCACTTCCATCTTCGCGATGGTGGTGCTGGAACGGCCGCTCAGCACGCCTCATCGCGAGATCGATCTCGTGGTCACTCCCTCCGGCGATCCGGTTGCGATGGTGCATTGCAATAACGGCGCCAACGAGCTGGCTGAATGGGCCTCCGTATTCACGAGGTTCTCTGCCGCCGCACACCAGTCCACCAACCGCGACGAGGTGTTCGCCATCCTTCTGAAAGAGGCGCTCGCGGGGCAGCCGGACGGCGGAGGCCTCTTGGCGTACAACTTCATCACCGGCGAGCCGATCGCGGGAGTCACGGACGGGCGACCCATGCTCCTGCGCACGCCAGGCAGCCAACTCACACTCGCGAACCTCATGCGAGTTCAGGTGTACAGCATGTTTGGCGCCCTCAGCCTCGGCCTTCAGATCCTCGCATCGGAGGGCGTCGCAATCGACGCGATGTACGCACACGGGGGAGTCTTCAAGACTGAGGGCGTAGCTCAACGACTCCTCGCCGCTGCCATCGGCGCCCCGGTGAGTGTGTCCGAGACCGCCAGTGAAGGCGGGTCCTGGGGCATGGCAGTGCTCGCCGCTTACCATCTGGCGGTTCGTGAAGGATCAACACTGCCTTTGACTGACTACCTCGCCACGCGCGTCTTAGCCGACAGTCAAGTGATTGTTCTCAGCCCAGACCCCGATGACGTCGCGGGCTACAGTCGCTTCCTCGACCGTTACCGAAAAGGCTTAGCCGTCGAGCAGTCCGCCAGAATCATCATATGAGAGACGCCTGATCCTCCCGCTGTCAGCTGCTGCCGTAGCCAACCGAACGCCCCGGTCGGCCTTGCTCGCACGATTCTTCCCTAGCCCCGACCACCACCACCGCCGAAGAAGATGGGGCGCTACCACGCCCGATGACAGGTGAAATGTATGTCTGATCGAAGCCCTGCCTGCGGCCCGTCGTGCGGGTGCGGTACACCCGGCCGTTCGCAGTTCCTCGCGATCCGCACTCCAGCGAGTGGCAGCGCCCCGCCGTTTCCGGTCGTGGGACCGCACAACGTGGAGCAGGTGGTGATCCCGGCGGGGACGTTCGTGATGGGCGACTCGTCGGGCGACCGCAACCCGGCCGACGGCGAGGTGCCGCAGCATCCGATCACCCTCGAGAGCTTCTCGATCGACGCGACCAGCGTCACCAACGACGACTTCGCCCGCTTCGTCGACGCGACCGGCTACCAGACCGAGGCCGAGACGTTCGGGTTCTCCGCGGTGTTCCACCTCGCGCTGCAGGCCCCCGGCGAGGACGTCATGGGGTCGGCATCGGGCACGCCGTGGTGGCTCGGGGTGAAGGGCGCCGACTGGAGACACCCGGGCGGCCGCGACTCGTCGCTCGAGGGGCTCGGCGATCACCCCGTCGTGCATATCAGCTGGAACGACGCCGTCGCGTACTGCGAATGGGCCGGACGCCGCCTGCCCACCGAAGCGGAGTGGGAGTACGCCGCGCGCGGCGGCCTCGATCAGAAAAAGTACCCGTGGGGCGACGAGGAGGTCGACGAGGGCGGCTGGCGCGCCAACATCTGGCAGGGGTCGTTCCCCCGCGAGAACACGCGCGAGGACGGCTTCCTCACCACCGCGCCGGTGCGCACGTTCGAGCCCAACGGCTACGGTCTGTGGCAGACCGTCGGCAACGTCTGGGAGTGGTGCCAGGACTGGTTCGACCCCGGCTACTACCGCCGCTCCCCAGACACCGCCCCCGCGGGCCCCTCGATGGGCATGGCGCGCGTGCTCCGTGGCGGCAGCTACCTGTGCCATATCTCGTACTGCAACCGATATCGCAACTCGGCGCGGTCGCAGAACACGCCGGATTCGTCGATGGGCAACGCCGGGTTCCGGACGGTCGCCGCATGACCGACCGCCGATTCCCGCGCTCGGTGTTTCGCCACGGAACTGAGCCCGACGCTCGCTTCACTCTCGCGAACGAGCGCACGTTCCTCGCCTGGATTCGGACCGCGCTCGCGCTCATCGCGGGCGGTGTCGCGCTCGAGCTGCTGGGCCTGAATCTTGACCCCGGGCTGCGGCTCGCGGCATCCCTCGTTCTCCTGATCGCCGGGGTCGTCACACCGCTGCTCGTGTGGCTGAACTGGACCCGCACCGAGCGGGCGCTACGGCGCGGCGAGCCGCTCCCCGCCACGATCCTCGGCCCGCTGCTCGCGGTTGCGGTCACGGCGGCCGGCGTCCTGGTACTGCTGGCGATCCTCGTGCGATGAGCACCCTTTTCGACCCCGGGCTGCAGCCCGAGCGTACCGAGATGGCGTGGCGACGCACGTGCCTCGCGTTCAGTGTCGGCTCGCTCGTCGCGCTGCGTCTGCTGCCCGCCGCGCTGGGCCGCCCGTGGTGGGTGCTCGTCGGCGTTGCGGGGCTCGCGGTATCCGGTCTGCTGTGGCTGTGGGCGCGCCGCCGCTACCGCGCCGTCAACACGATTCTCGCGCGCGACGGCGACAGGGGACGGATGCCGGGGGCCAGCCCCCTCTTCGCGCTCTGCCTTATCGCGCTCGCAGCCGGCGTCGTTAGCCTCGTCGTCGTGCTCGGCGTCGCCTCGACGCCGACGTAGTTCTCGCAAGCGAAAGAATCGCCGCTGGCAGGACGTAACTGCCGATGCAACCCGGTCCCCAGGTTGCAGGAGTCGATCTGGACGGCGTCGCCCCAAAACCGGGCGGACCTGTATGGGTAGCGGCTCCAGGCCAGCAGCGGGGGCGGGGACGTCGGCGCGTTCGACGTCTACCGAGACGAGCAGGACCGGCACGTCCATCTCGACGGAACGGATGCCGAGCTGGGCGTCCATCTCGACACCTATCACATGAACATCGAGGAGTCGGACATGGTCCAGCCCGTCGCCACCGCGGGGCGACCTGCTGCGCTACGTACGCATCCGTGAGAGTCACCGAGGCTATCTCGGCATGTGCTTTCGTTCGTACCTCTGCTACTCGTTCTGCGTTCACCTGCGCACGTCAGGGAACCAGCCTGCGGGGGGTGCAATGTAAGGCAGGGGCGCACCCGGCTCGCACGTGTCCTTGGATCGGGCGAACGGTCCGTCCGGGCTGAGCAGGACATGCATGTGGTGGTCGGCGTGGTCGCGCCACCAGATGCTCGCGCCGGTGGCTGGCTCGCCAGCTTCGCTATCAAAGTAACGGGAGCAGCTGCCGCAACGGGTCACCATCGCGTCCGCATCGTCGGCTGACCACGCCGCCTCGAGGAGCGATTACGTCAACCAAAGTTGACACAAGGGTGATTATCAGCAAAAACCCCAGGTCAAGCCATAAAACCGATGCGCCGTTAAGTCAGCGGCTGAATGAGGCTCGCATCGTTGGCCGGCGCCGTCCGGGAATTGCTCACACGACGGTCGACCTCATGAGTCCGCATCGTCGACGCGATCAGCTGAGAAGCGTTGTCGAGCTCGCCCAGCAGATGCTCGCGGTTCGCCCTCGAGGCGGCAGTGTCACCGTCGACCGTCAGCGGCGCCGGGTTCAACCATTCGTCCCAGAGATCTCGCGTGAGAAACGCCGGCATCCGGTCGTGGACCTCGCCTGAGGCGTCGCGCGCCTCGCGCGTGACGACGACGAACACCCGTCGACGTTCGCCGGCGACGTCCATCGTCCAGGTGAGGCCGGCGGCAGCGAGCAGGCCGTCGCCGTGGATGAAATGCGGCTGCTTGTCCCCCTTCGGTCCCGTCCACTCGTAGTAGCCGATCATCGGCACGATGCACCGGGCGTTCGAGAACGCGCCCACCCAGAACCCGGTGGGCAGCTTCTCGATCCGTGCGTTGATGATCGGTGCACCTGACGGGCGCGAGGGCGGCTTCGGCCAGTCCCAACGCGCAAGCGTCACGTCTCGATTTACCGCCCCGCCAGAGCCGGCCCACTCCCGCACGATCGGCGCCGTCGTCGTGGGAGCGATCGAGTACGAACCGGCCCAGTCCTCGGCTTTGCCACCCTGAGCGACGAACTCGGTGATGAGCTCGTTCGTCTGCTTGTTCATCGCGAAGCGGCCGCACATGCCCGAAACCCTACGCGCTCCCTCCCCACCCGTAGTTGATGATCCGGCCCCTGAAAGCGTCGGCGTCAAGGGCGCGAAGCGTCGCGCAGCGATGCCCGTGCGGGCACCCTTGACGCCGCCGCGGCGGGGCCACAATCCGGCTACTTGTGGGTGGGGAGGAAGATCTGTGTCAAAGAGAAAGGCAGTATGCCTGATCGCCGATCAGCTTCGACGACTACTGCGAGGCGCACGGGATAAAGCCGGGAGAAGAGCCGGCCGCGTTCGCGGCCTATCTCCACCACATCACCGGCGGCGCCTGGGACGGCAACGTTGAGGGGCCGATCGACGAATCGTGACCGGTCAGCGAGCGAGTGGCGCGAGGCTCGGATGCTGCTGGATCGCTTCGGGTCCGTGGGTCATGAGGACGGTGACCAGCGCGGCCGCGGGCACTGCCGGGCCGTGCAGGAGCAGCGGCGTGGTGGAGTCGAACTGGCACACCAGCGCCCAGCGGTCGACCTCGGGGTAGACCGCTGTCATGGCTGAGTAGTAGAAGCTCAGCCACTGACCGCCGGCGTTGCAGACGAGGCGCTGATTCGACACGAGGAGCCGGACGGTCTGATGCTTCCGCCACTGCGCGGCAGCTGCCGCCTCCGCGCTCGAGCGTCGTGCGGCGTTGCCGGCTGCCGAGAGTGCGACCCCGGCGACCACGAAGAGCGGGTGACCGAAGAAGAAGCCCCCGGAGCGGTTGTAGGCCACATCCTGGCCGTAGAAGCGGGCGTAGCTGGCGGAGGTGTCGTAGAAGAACGCCTCCCCGGCGTTCGGTACGACGTCCCAGACCTGGATCTGAGCTGGCACCTGGCGGTGCGCGAGCGTGGCGTGCAGCTGCCGGGCGTTCTGCCACGAGCTGGCGAAAGCCTCCGCTCGAGCGCGGTCCTCGAGCTCCGCTTGGGTGAACTTGCCGGCGGCGTGCCGTCGCACCCGCCGCCACTCGGAGAGGGTGCGGACCACGCCAACGACGAAGAAGACGGCTGCGACGATCGCGGTGACGAAGGCGAGCAGCATCAGCAGGAGGCCCCCGAGAGAACCGGCGATGTTTGTGGTGCCGCGAGCGTTGGCGCTGAGCTGCGAGCCAAGGGCACCGAGGACCGGAAAGCCGACGACCCCGATAAGCAGAGGGACCGCCCAGCGCATATGCCGGCGAGCGGCGCCGGTGCGTCCGGGCGGGAGTTCCTTCACAGGGTCTCTCTCATATCGGGGAACCAGCCGGCCGGTGGTTCCGCATAGGGCAGCGGCTCTCCAGGCTCGCATGAGTCCTTGGAGCGAGCGAAAGGCCCGTCCGGGCTCAGCAGGATCGTCATGTGGTGGTCGGCGTGCTCAGCCCACCAGGTGCTCGCTCCTGTCGCGGGGTCTTGCCGTAGATGCTCCCAGGAGCGCCACAGCCCCTCAAGTCGCGCGACAGCCTCGGGATACCGCCACCAGTCAGCCGCCCATCGGTAGCGGGCGTTTCCGCCGCCGACGGGGCGGGTGTACATGTGGCGCAGGTACTCGCGGACGAACTCGTCGACGGACCCGTACATGAGGTCGGGTGCGGCGACGTCGATCGTGTCGTCATCCTCCCTGAAGTCATCGAGAACGTCACTCACTCTTCCGGCTCCCTCCGTGCGGCGTGGTCGATCCAGGCATCCGACGCAGGCGGCGCCGCGGCGCCCTGGGACGGGTCGTGGGCGGCGATCGAGGCGCGCAGCTCGGCCGCGTGCGGCCCGTTCATCCACGGCACTGTCTCCACCAGCGTCGCCGGCGCACCGGAGGCGAACACGACGGCGCGGCCGCGCGGCAGCGCGCCAAGGTCGGCAATGTCCAAAGTGCGCTCACGTTGGACGCCGTGAGAGGTCGACCGGGAGCCGCGGCCGACGCTCGTCGACGTCGTGCGGCGGTCGTAGTCACCGATCATCTGCGACAGCTCGTTCAGGAACTCCGGTTCCTTCACGCCGCCGCCGTACACGGCCACGTTTGAGGCGCTCCAGAGCTTGCGCATCCCATCGCGGCCCCACACCTGCACGCCCTGCGACCAGGACTGCAGGATCGTCATGAGCACGATTCCCCGGGAGCCGTAGTGGCTGTAGAGGTCGGGGAGGTCGTGCCACCGGCACACGTTCGCCGCCTCATCCAGAACGCCCAACATCGGCGTCTGCAGCCGCCCGCCGGGCTGAGTGGTGGCGTACTCTTCGGCAGCCTCCACAGTCGCCGCGGTGAGCGCGGTGACCAGCGGGCCGGCGGTGCCGCGACCCTCCTTCGACAGGCTGTACAGCGTGTCGGAGCTGCGCACGAACGCCCGCGGATCGACCTGCGGCCGCGGGTCGTGCTCGCCCTGCGGCGTGACCCACTCAGCGATCGCGCGGATCTTCAAACACGACGCCATCTGTGCGGCGGTCCCGTACACGCTGTCACGCCGGCGCGACTCCCCGTTGACCTGTCCCGACACAGAATCGGCCATCTGCTCATAGCCGTGGCGACGCAGGATCCGCACCGGCTCGTCGTCGCCGGGCGTGGTCGTCCACGTGAACGCCTGGGTGATCGGCAGGTTTTCGAGCGCGGCTGCCAGCAGGAAACCGGCGAGAAGATCTTGACCGGCGTTGTCAAAGTAGGCGTCGCCGCGGCTGTCTCCCGAACGGGAGCCGGACGCGAAGTGAGCGGCTAGCTTGGCGGCCTTCACGTCGTCGGTCACGTAGCTCAGGGGGTTCCACCACCAGGTAGGACGCTCCAGGGTGATGCTCTGTGGGTCAAAGACCCACACGCGCCCCTTGGTCGCGCGCAGCTCGCGCGTGGCATCCAGCACGTCTCGCTTGTTCGAGGTGGTGAGGACCGCTCCCGGCGCATCTGCGATCGCCGGGATGACGTAGGCGGTGGACTTCCCCACCCGCGGGCCGGCTATCAGGGTCAGCATGTCCTCCGGGGAGGCGTAGATCTTTTGACGCCCCGCCACGGTGACGCCGATGAGGACGCCCACCCAGTTCTGCACGCCCAGCCGCTGCGCGGTCTGGCGAGCCCCCGTGGCAGACAGTGAGCGCAGCTGCTTGCCCCTCCCCATGTGCGCCGCCGCGGAATCGACCGCGGTGCGCCTCCTGCGGGCGCGCACTACTGAAACGCCGATCACGACCGCCAGGACTGCCACCGCGGCGAGGATCGCCGCGAGGATCCAGGTGGCCGATCTGGGCCAAATCACCGTTCCGCGGAGCACGCCGAAGAAGACGTCGAACGGGTCGGCTGTGCGACCCTGGTTCACGCCCTCGAGCTGCGAACCGAACGCGACTGCGGCCCACACGCTGCCGAGAGCGACGAACGCGGCGATCACGATGACCAGCAGGGCGATGGTCGATCCGTCGACGCCCTGCCCGCGCCTGTTGGTGGCGCTCATGCTGCTCCGTCCTCCAGCTGGACGGAAGCCGCGCTGTCAGCGCCCAGGGCGAACTCATGGGCGGCGTGCTCGGCGTCCTCGAGACCGATCATCGGGTTCGATTCGTTCGGCTCGGGGAACGCCGTGGTGGCATGCCACAACTTGTTCGTGTCGTTGATCGCCCCGCCTCCACGAGCTCTACCTTGATCGGGATGCCGGGATGGCCGCCGACTTTGATGAGGAACTTCCCCCGTCCGGGCGGTTCGGATCCCGGCCCAGAATCCCAGGTGCCGGGATCCTGCCAAGACGTGAGGAGTTCCTGCTCTGCACGCGAGAGCGGGACAGCGCTCGTGAGCATCGGCATCTCGGCACCCGGGAGGCCACCGCACACGACCATGCCGGCACGTTCGACGAATCCCCGCGCCTTCATTCGATCCTCGTCGGTGGGCAGTGCGAGTAGATCGCTCATGGTGTGCGAAATCATCGCCAGGCCCACGCCTCGCTGACGGTTGAGCCGGGTGAGCGCGTCCACCCGGTCGACCATGCCGCGCCCGGCGCGCAGCGCCCGCCACAGCTCGTCGAGGATGACGAAGTAGTGGCGGCGCGGCTCCAGGCCGGCATCCGCCAGGGCGTTTGCGACGTTGACCGTCCCGAAGCCGGCCGACCAGCAGGCCAGCAGGATCGCGGCCTGCATGTCAGTGTCGGACTCGTCAATGGAGGACACGTCGTAGTCGAAGTTGCACCGACACAGCGAAGTCGCGCCGCGCTGAAAACCTGTCGCGGAGTGCTTCCGGGCTCGCGGGCCGGTGCGCGTCGCGGGTCGGTGCGGGGTGGGGTGGCCTCAGGCTGGCCAATGTCGCCTGTCGCCGATATCGTCTGCGGGGATGCTCCCGCGCGC
>CALALQ010000298.1 GCA_937925595.1 uncultured Demequina sp.
GAGTGAGGAAACCCAGTCTCCGAAGTCGACGGCGCCTGGACGCACAACCTGGGAGAACATGGTCATGGCACGCGGGCCATCAGTCCACGCTTGAAGGGCTTGCCACGCGAAACGATGGGTTCCGACCTTACGGCCGTTCTGCTTCCCGAACGGTTGGACGCTCGCCTGGGTGATCGCGAAATGGTCAACATTGCCGATGAACACACCCTCGCTAGCGAGGAGTGAGAGGGCAGCGCGCAGTTCGGCGTAGTAGACAAGGTGCACTGCGCCGCCGAGATCCCCGCGTAGCAGTGCATCCAGTGCTCGTCCGACGAAGCCCCAAGCGTCCCCACAGTGGGTGAACACCGATCCCGCGACGTACCGCAGGAAGTTCGGCTGACGACCCTTCGTGATTGCGTTGGAGTCCGACTCGATGCGCTCGGACGCGTTCGGAACGTACCCGTTGCCGCGCGGGAACCACCGCGCCTCAGTGAGTGGCAGGACACCGCCGAGTGCTGTGGCTATGCGAGACCGATCCGCGGCCTGAAGGGTCGTGATCTCAGCGGTGGGCAGTCGCGGTATCGGCTGCGACACTACAGCCAGTCCTTCAATTCGCCAGCGGCTCTCGCGACATCCTCGTTTGTTGCATCCTTCAGGTGAGCGACCAACTGATCCCGAAGTTCCTTGTACCCGCCGCTTCCTCGAAGTGCGGCCTTCGTCAGCCGTTCGTTCTCGGTCAGCCCTGGGAAGCTGCTCGTTCGCCAGTCGTACGTAGCCAGGCCGTCGGCAATCCCGGTCAGGAAGTTGCGCACGGCGTCAGGCAGCGTCCGTGCTACGTCGGCAATATTCTCTGCCGACACGTCAGCGATTTCTCCCGCATCTTGCCAATCAGCGAGCCCGAGCGGCTGTTGGCGAATGTAGGCCAAGTCGTTGACGATGTGCTGGAATCCTCTGACCCCCTGATCAGTGGCGAGGAGGCTGTAGCCGCCGCTAAACGCCGCGTCGGCGTCGCCGAAGTCGTCGAGTTGCGCCTTCTCTTCCCGAGCAGCGATCGCCCATGCCGAGTCCGTCCGTGCGACAGCCTCTGCGAGCAACTTCCAGGCGGTGACGAGGAACGCACCCTGCTGGACTCGCGACCACGCGAGCCCCTCGTTTTGGTTTGGCGTGCCCCCGAAGATCCCGCCCACCTTCTGGCGGCCGGTTGGGGCCCAAGGCTTCACCATGCTCGCGATGAGGCTTCGTACAAATGCCGCCTGCGTGACCGGGCCACTCTCCTTTCGCGGCCCTCCAAGCATGTTGATGCGCTTGTACCAGGGGCTCTCCGGCGTAGCCCAGAGCATTTCAGTCAGCTCCTGGGCCCGACTCTCCCTGTACACCAGGATACGGTCGCCGCTATCGAGCCAGTCCTGCTCGCGGAGCAGCGGATAGAGATCGAACGCGAGTGACGCATTGATCTTTTTCGGCTTGATGTTGATCGTCCAGAAGAGGTAGGCCTGCCAAGAGATGTCCAGGCCGTGGAAGGCGACAACTGGGAGCTGAAAGTCAGCGAGATTCAGGTCGTCTTCATCGAAGGCGAAGAGCCGGTGCTGGCCATCAATCACCTCGATCGGAGGCAGCGCGTCATCGACATCGGCTGGGATCGTGAGCGTCGCAAACATGTCATTCGGGTCGTCAACGACGTTGATGGCGTGCTCAGGGTCGATCTTCTTGCCGTTTCGCTCGTCCCCGACACTCAAGATGTTCACGACAACTGCGGTAGGCAGCCAGCCGGGCTTACGCAGGCCGTCGTTCGTGGGATCCTTGCGTTGCGCCTCGCTAAGGCCCGATCTCGGGAACCCCTCGGCGACATAGCGGCGGATCTCAGCGCTCCGCTCAGGGTCGTGCCGCCTCTGGATGCCGAGATCCTCCTTTCTGGCCGTCATGTCGCTCGCATCTCTGCGATAGATCGCTGACAACTTGCGCAATTGCGCTGCCGACAGCGAGAAGACATAGAAGTGGGGAGCTGGCTCGGCCTGGTTCTGCGCAGGATCGAAGTGGACCTGATCCCACTCGGGAAGCCACTGCCTCACCCGCAGAGCGGCGACCGTGGAGGTGTCATCGGGCGTCGCCATGGCAACCTCCTGCAGTCGTACGTCGTTGAAGCTTCACCATATCGGCGCTGGGGATCTGCGCCCAGCGCGCGACGGCGAGCCGATGGCGCGCCGGACGCCGTGACCACGGGCTCGACGTTCGTTGACCCAGTTCGATGGCCAGGACGGCTTCTGTGGCGCTCATCAGTCCATCGACCAGTCGTCGTCACCGAAGCCGAGAGTCTTGAGGTTCTCCCGAATCGCTGATCGCTGATCGTCGCTCAGTTTGGAGAACTGCTCGGACTCGATGTCGATCGTGACGCGCACCGGGACGCCAGCCGTGACGAAGTGCGACACGATCTCCTCATAGATCTGCCCGGCGTCGCGAACGACACGGTTGGCGGTGAGGTCCTTCGTCGCGTGGAAGCGCGTGGGCACAGTTGCCGCGGGTCGCTCGCCAGCAGAACCCGTCGCCGATCCAGATGCTCCGGAACCCGTTCCGGACGACGACGCGCTCGATCCACCTGCGCCAGCGCGCGTATCGGCCGTCTCGTCTTCGCCGCTCTCGCCCTTGTCGATCCTGGTGTCAGCTTCGATCTGCTGGGTCGCGACCACCGGGTCTACGAGCAGTCCACCATGCCGCACCGCCGTAGGAGCCTTCATCGTCAGGCCGCTGAACCTGCCGTCCTCGTACGAGTCGGCGTAGGCGAAGCCGTCGAGTTCCACGACGAGGGCGTCGTCGAGGTGCCACACAGCATCGATGACGACCTTCGGCTGAACGACCTTCGGCATGTAGACGTACTGGCTGAAGTACCCCACCAACACGTCGAGTGGCACGTACGGCTTCTCGCGCCACAGGTTCAGCCGATTGATCTGCATTCGAAGCAGTGACGGTGAGAACGTGCGAACAACGAACTCGCCTGCGTCGGCCTTCTTGGTCACGCGCTCAGCGAGTGTCCCGTCGCCGTTCATCAGGATCGATTCCAGCTCGATCTCGGCGGCGCCGGGCTCCTGAGTCGGAACCAGAATCCAGCGGTAGGCCTCGCGGATGGCATCCTTAACGGTCTGCTTCTGCTGGGTGACGCGCGACTCGGCGACCTTGATGTTGTGCTGGTCGAGGTTCAGCGAGTCCCGGTTCTCGAGGATGTACTCCCACGCCATGCGCTGGCGCACGGCGTTGAGCAAGATGTCGATGCGGTCGACCTCGGGAGCGAGGAAGACCAATGAGTTCTTGTGGATGCGCGCGTTGGTGCCACGCTTCGTCAGGAACTCGATCGCCGCGTCCTCAGCCACCGAGCGACCGCGCTTCGAGAACGGGCGGTCGGGTCCGAAGACCACGAGACCGATTCCCGGGTCGTCCTCGACGTCGATGCTGCCGTGGGGGAATCGGTGCACGCGCTCGAACAGTCCTTTGTCGGTCTCCTGTCGGACGACCTGGGCCAGCTCGTCGAAGACTTGCTCCTCGTGATACGAGTCGGCGCGCTCTTGCACGATCTGCGCGACTGTCTGCTGCAACGACAGCCAGTACCGGTCCTGGTCCCGGTTCATGTACTTGCCGAGGTCGCCGAGTCGCCGCAGACCGTCGGCGATGTGCGCGGGGTTGTCGCCCGGGTAGGTCGAACCGAGCACAACGCGCTTCTGCTCGATGCCGCGGATGGTCGCGGCGCTGCCGTCGCGATTGCGGAGGTTGGCCATCGGTGCAGTGCCGAGGAACACACACCGCGCGGCACGTTTGGTCGCCATGGACCGGCCAAGGATCTTGATGTCGCTGTCCACCACGTTGGCTGTCGAGGTCTCGCCTGCGACGTCTGCGTCCACGATCGGCTTCCAGGAGTCGTCGAGATGGTTGGCTAGCTCGTCGAAGACCTTCGCGTTGTCGAGCGGGATCGAAGCAGGGAGAACCATCGGCGATCGGTCGCCGCTCGTCCAGAGGGCATAGACGACCGTGGCCATCAAGCGCAGCAC
>CALALQ010000299.1 GCA_937925595.1 uncultured Demequina sp.
GGCCATGAGGTCGAGCGCGACCGTCTGGTAGCCGCCGCCGTCGACGTCGGTCGCGTGCCGCGACTCGTCGGCCTCGCGGCTCTCCGCCATGTAGCTCGACTCGCGCTCGTACCGGGTCCGGAGCCAGGTCTCGAGCGGGTCGTCGCCGGGGGCGGCGAAGAAGTCGGCCTGCTGGCGGTCGAGGAACTCGCCCCGCGTGTTCGCCGCCGAGCGGATGCGCTCGGTCGCCTCACGCGTGAAGTAGTAGTAATAGAGGTACTCGTTGGGCAGCGCGCCGAGTGCGCGCACCCAGTCGAAGCCCATCAGCCGGGCCTCTTCGATGGTCGTGAGCGCGGTGTCCGACGCCAGCAGCTTCGGGAGCTGATCGACGCCCTCGACCTCGACGCTGCGGAGCCACCCGAGGTGGTTCAGGCCGACGTAGTCGAAGTGCAGCGAGGCGGCGTCGGCGGCGGTGCGGTCGCCCGTCGCAGCGGCGACCGCGCGTCGCATGAGGCCGATCGGGGTGTCGCAGATGCCGACGACCCGGTCGCCGAGCACGGCCCGCATGGCCTCGGTCACCATGCCGGCGGGGTTGGTGAAGTTGATCACCCAGGCATCGGGCGCGACGTCGCGGATCACCTTGGCGAGTCCGACCATGAACGGGATGGTGCGGAGCGCGTACGCGATGCCACCGGGCCCGACGGTCTCCTGACCGAGCACGCCGAGCTCGAGCGCGGTGCGCTCGTCGGTGACGCGGCCGGCCGTACCGCCGATGCGCACGGCGCTGAAGACGAAGTCGGCACCGGTCAGCGCCTCGGCGAGGTCTTCCGTGACCGTGATCCGCGGCACGTGGCGCGTCTGCTCGGACATCCGGTCGATGACCTTGCGGATGGTCGCGAGGCGCGAGGCCGACACGTCGAAGAGGCTCAGCTCGTCGATGCGCACGGGGGCGTCGTCTGAGGACACCGCCTCGAACACCTGGGGGACACGGAAGCCGCCGCCTCCGACGATGGTCAGTTTCACGCCGTCATCACCTCGATGTCGTTGCTGCGCAGCACGGCGAGCGTCGCCGGGTCTGCATCCTCATTGGTCACCACGCCCCAGAGCTCCTCCGGGCCGCACACACTCAGCAGGCCGACGCCCGGGAACTTCGACGCGTCGGCGAGCACGACCGCGCGCTGCGACGACGCGATCATCGCGCGCTTGACCGGCACCTCCATGCCGGTCGTGTCGGAGATCGTGCCGTCGGGACGGATGCCGCTCGTGCCGAGGAAGCACACCGTCGCGCGGATCTGCGCGAGCGCCTGCTCGGTGAGCGCGCCGACCATCGAGTGGTAGTTGCCGCGCACGACGCCGCCGAGCACGATCAGCTCCACCGCGTCGTCGTCGCGCAGCTCGTCGATGACCGCGAGGCTCGAGGTGATCACGGTGATGCGTCGGCCCCGGAGTTCACGCGCGAGCAAGGCGGTCGTCGTGCCGATGTCGATGAGCACGACGTCGCCGTCGCTGACGAGCTCGGCCGCGCGGGCCGCGATGCGGGTCTTCTCGGGACGCTGCTGGCGCTGGACGTCGCTGAACGGCACCTTGTCGGGCTCGATGCTGCCGCCGCCACGGACACGGCGGAGCAGTCCCTCGGCACTGAGGGCGTTGAGGTCGCGTCGGATGGTGGACAGGGACACGCCGAACTGCTCGGCGAGATCTTCGACGGTCACTTCCCCGTCGACCCGGAGCGAATCCAGGATTCTGGCTTGCCGCGTCGCTGTGAGCATGTCCACGAGCATATCAGTCATCTTCGAGCACGCTTGACGCGCGAACGATCATTTAGCAGTATGTTCTGTCAAATGCAGTCATCGCCGACGAGAGCCCCTGAGAGGACCCCCGTGCACGCCGAACCCGCCGACGCCGAGTTCGACGTCGTGCTGTCCGGGCAGGTGTTCTTCGACCTCGTGTTCACCGGGCTCGACTCGACGCCCCAGCCCGGAACCGAGGTCCGCACGAGCGGCCTCGGCGCGAGTCCCGGCGGCATCACGAACCTCGCGGTCGCGGCCGGTCGGCTCGGGCTGCGGCCCACGCTCGCGGCCGTGCTCGGCGACGACGCCTACGGACAGTGGTGCTGGGACGTGCTCACCGAGGAAGGCGTCGATCTCGGCCCCTCCCGCCGGCTCGAGGGCGTCAACACCGCCCTCACCGTGTCGATCACCGAGCATGACGACCGCAGCATGGTCACCTACGACAGCGAGCGGTCCATCCCCGCCGACGAGCTGCTGCGTGACGGCGTGAGCGCCCGAGCGGGCATCGCCGACCTCAACGGGATGCGCGGCGACGTCGACACCGCGTGGTGGAAGCGTGCCGCCGACGAGGGCACGCGCATCTTCGCCGACATCGGCTGGGACTCCACCGGGCGCTGGGATCCGCGCGACCTCGATCCGCTCGCATCCTGCTACGCGTTCACGCCGAACCTGCGCGAGGCGACCGCGTACACCCGGACCGACTCGCCCCTTGCAGCGGCGCGGCGACTCGCCGAGCGCGTGCCGCTCGTGGTCGTCACCTGCGGCCCCGACGGCGCGGTCGCGATCGACTCGGCGACCGGCGAGGAGGCGCAGGTCCCCGCGGTCCCCGTCGAGCTCCTCGACGCCACCGGCGCCGGCGACGTCTTCGCCGCATCCTTCGTGCTCGGCACGCTCCGCGAGTGGCCGCTCGAGCAGCGCCTCGCATTCTCCGCGCTCTGCTCGGGGCTCGCCGTCCAGCAGCTCGGCGGCTCACTCGGTGCGCCGGGGTGGGCGGAGATCGCCGAGTGGTGGCGACGCACCGAGGCCGCGGGCGACCGCGACCTGCGGGCGCGATACGGCTTCCTCAGCGACATCGTGCCCGCCGAGCCGGCGCAGCCCGCCCGCCGAGCCGAACCGACGTTCCGGTTCCCCCATCCGCTTCCCAGCCCCTGACCACGCCCCACCCACGCTGCGCTCTTCGATTGCACCCGAAGCCTGCACCGCACAACCGAAAGGGACACCATGCACCGACACACACGGCTCGCTGCCATCGCCGGCAGCGCAGCGCTGCTGCTGGGCCTCGCAGCCTGCGCCCCTGGCACCGGCCAGGACGACCGGCCCGAGGCCAGCGGCGAGATCAGCAAGGACATCTCGGGCGTCGGCGACGTCACGCTGACCGTCTGGGACCAGGAGGTCCGCGGCGGCCAGAACGAGCAGATGGAACAGCTCAACGCGGCGTTCGAGGAGAAGTACCCGAACGTCACCATCGACCGCAACTCGCAGGCGTTCGACGACCTGAACACCACGCTGCGGCTCGCGCTCACCGACAAGGACGCGCCCGACGTCGTGCAGGCGAACAACGGCCGCAACACCATGGGCGCCTTCGTGGAGGCCGGTCAGCTCCGCCCGCTCGACGACTACGCCGAGCTGTACGGCTGGTTCGACCGGTACTCGCCGTCGATCCTGCAGTACTCGACGTACAGCGACGACGCGACCGTCTTCGGTGAGGGCAACCTCTACGGCCTCCCGCAGGTCGGCGAGGTCGTCGGCATCTTCTACTCGAAGGCCAAGCTCGCCGCCCTCGGCCTCGAGGTCCCGGCCGACTGGGCGGCCTTCGACGCCGCCCTCGCGGCCGCCAAGGCCGCGGGTGAGACGCCCATGCAGCTCGGCAACATCGAGCAGTGGCCCGCCGGACACGTCTTCGGCCCGCTGCAGGGCAACTACGTCGAGGCCGGCGTCATCACCGACCTCGGCCTGGGCAACCCCGGTGCGAGCTGGACGACGCCCGAGAACGTCGCCGCCGCCGAAGCGCTGCAGGGCTGGGTGAACGACGGCTACTTCAACGCCGGCGTCAACGGCACCGACTACGACGCGGCCTGGCAGGCCCTCGCCGACGGCAACGGGGTCTTCCTCATCGGCGGCTCCTGGCTCGCCGCCGACCTCGAGGACGCCATGGGCGAGGACGTCGGTTTCTTCGTGCCGAACACCGACGCCGGCTCGCCGGCGACCACCGGTGGCACCGGCCTGCCGTTCACGATCACCTCG
>CALALQ010000300.1 GCA_937925595.1 uncultured Demequina sp.
GTCCGCGAGGACCTCGTCGAGCTGATCATGGCGCAGATTCGCGAACCGCTTGCTGAGCTCGACCTTCGTGGCCAGATCGTCGCGAACACCACAGGGCGTGAACGAATCCTCGAACTCTGCGAGCGGGAAGGCGCCGATGTCGTCGGCCGGGTGATGCGCGCCGGCGTCGCACACGTGGCCGCGTCCCTGCGTGAACGCCTCCGCGCGATCCCTGACGGTGTCTGGCGTGAGGTGCAGTACCTCGACCACGACGGTCATGGACACGAGGTGCGCAAGATCGTGGTCACGGTCACCAAACAAGGCGATCACCTGGGCTTCGACTTCACCGGGAGCGACCCGCAGACGGAAGGCTTCGCCAACTGCGCGCGTGGTGGGTTGCGGGCTGCCGTGCTCTCCGGGGTGTGCATCGCTCTGGGTTACGACATGGCGTGGAACGACGGCATCTCAGAGTGCGTCACCATCACGGCGCCGGCACGCACCATCGTGACCGCCGAGTATCCGTATCCGGTGTCGATGTCGACGATCTCGGCGATCATCGTCACCCTGAATCTGACCCTGGTTGCGCTCTCGCGGATGCTCCTCACGAGCCCGTCCCATCATGAGCAGGCGATGGCGAGTTGGTGCGGCACCTCGCTGGGGGTGTCGATGAGCGGCGTGAACCGCGACGGGATTCTCACCGTCGCCCCCGAGGCGAGCCACTTCGCCGCAGGGTGCGGCGCGCGCACGTACGCCGACGGCGTGGACACCGGTGGCATCATCATCAACACCACCGCGAACATTCCCTCCATCGAGGAGACCGAGGACGCATACCCGCTGCTGTATCTCTTCCGCCGCCAGCTGACCGACTCGGGCGGGCCGGGCCGGTTCCGCGGGGGCGTCTCCGGCGAAGTCGCGATCACCCCGCATGGCGCGCCGAACGGGCTCGTCACATCCTTCGCCGGCGTCGGGTCGATCACCCCGAACGCGGTCGGTGTCGCCGGAGGTCTGCCGGGCGCGACCGTGCGCTACCTGCGATTCGACGGCACCGGCGATGACACGATCCCGATGGCCGGCGACCTCGCGTCCATCCCGGGACGCAGGCGCGCGCAGGAGATCAACTCGTCGAAGATCCCATTCGGGAGCGGAACGGTGGAGTACCACAACTGGCAGGGCGGAGGCGGCGCGGGGGATCCGCTCGATCGCGAGCCGGCGCGGGTGCTTCAGGACGTGGTGAACGGGCTCGTCAGTCCGGAAGCGGCTCGGAACGTGTACGGGGTCGCGCTCGCCGGTGACGGCGTGGACGCGCTCGAGACCGAACGAGTGCGCGGTGAGATCATCGACGCCCGCCTCCGGAACGGTCGTCCGTACCGTGAGGAGCATCCGCTCGAGACGTCTCATTCGATGGGCCAGCCACCGGTGGAAGAAGCCATGCCCTGGCGGCTGTGGGACCTCTGCGAGATCGATGCTGAGCGCGACGAGGTGCGGTGCACCAGATGCTCGCAGGTGTTCGGGTCAGTGGCCGCCGACATCCGGCTCGGATGCCTCGTCAAGGAGGTCGCTCCGGACGCGGCGGGAGCCGTCCGCGGTGAGGACTATCGCGAACTCGCCTCCAAGCCGCCGGTGCTTCGCTGCTTCTATTGCCCCGGCTGTGGTCGGCAGGTCGAATGCGACCTCGTCCTGCCAGGTGAGGTCGGACCTTCGAGCGGACTCGGCGTACTGACCGCGCAGCGAGGCGAACGATGAGTACCGACGCGACGGAGCTTCCGCCGACCTCGACCATCTCTGATGCCCTCGGCCGGCTCAACGCCTTCGATGCGGCGCTCCGGCCGAGGACGCCCGGCAAGCTGGCCGGTCCGGCCTTCTGCATCGAGGTGCACCCGGGTGACAGTGCGACCGCGCACCTCGCCATCGAGCACGCACCGGCCGGCTCGGTCCTCGTGATCGCGGCCGGCGGCTTCCCCGACCGGGCGGTCTGGGGCGAGATCCTGACGGCCGCTGCGCAACGCCGGGGCGTGAGCGGCGCGCTGGTCGACGGTGCGATTCGTGATGTCGACGCCATCCGGGCGCGCGGCTTCCCGATCTTCTCGACATCCGTCACGCCCACTGGGCCGCACAAGGCGGCGGGAGGCCGCTGGGGCCACACCGTCGCGTGCGCCGGAGCCGTGGTGGCGACCGGCGACATGATCGTGACCGACGAGGACGGCGCTGTCGTGATTCCCGCCGACCGGTACGGCGCGACCCTCGATGCCGCGCGCGCGATCGTGCAGCGTGAGCAGACGTTGCTCGAACAGATCGCCCGAGGTGACAGCACCGTGGATCTGCTCGGGCTCAGCCGACCGGCTCAGACCCCCTCCCGGGGCGAACAGCATGCAGAACAGGGAGTGAACGAATGAAGATCGCGCGTATTGGAACGGCCGACGGATGGGACTTCGCGGTCTCGGAGGACGGAGAGCATTGGGCGGAGCTGCAGTCACTCGGTTTCCAGGCGGCGACGACCGCCGATGTGCTGGCGCGCGTGGATGAGATCCGCGCAGCCGCCGACGCATACCCGCGTCGCATTTCCGACGCCGAGCTGCTCAGCCCCGTACACCGTCCAGGCAAGATCCTCGCGATCGGCCTGAACTACGTCGACCATGCCAAGGAGACCGACGCGGTTCCGCCGGAGCGGCCCGTCGTGTTCGCGAAGTACACGAGCTCGATCAACGGGCCGTTCGCCGATGTGATCATCGGGGAGCCGGTGACCGCGCAGGCCGACTATGAAGTCGAGCTCGCCGTGATCATCGGCCGTCGAGCCAAATCGGTGCGTGCCGAGCAGGCCTTCGCACACGTCGCGGGGTACGCGGTGGCGAACGATGTCTCGGCCCGGGACTGGCAGCAGGCCGACAGCCAGTTCTCCCGTTCGAAGAGTGCCGACACGTTCTGCCCGATCGGCCCGTGGATCACGACGGCCGACGAAATCGTCGACGTGCGCTCGCTCGAGCTGACGTCGCGTGTGAATGGTGAGAGCCGGCAACGCGGTGTGGTGGCCGACCTGATCTTCGATATTCCCACGTTGATCGAATACCTCAGCGCGACGATCACACTCGAGCCCGGCGACGTCATTCTCACCGGGACGCCCCCCGGCGTCGGTTTCGGGATGAGGCCCCGCGTGTTCCTGCAGCCGGGTGACGAGGTGGAGTGCCGGATCGAGACGCTCGGAACGATTCGGAACCGTTTCGTCGACGGTGCGCCGGCCCGAGCTCAGGAGTCCGTTGCGCAGGAGGTGCCTGCCGCGGGTTAGCCGAGGAGCAGCCCGCGCAGCTGGTCGGCCGAGTGCACGACGGCGTACGCGTCGCCCGCCTCGGCGGGGGAGCCGTACCCCCACTCGACCATGATCGTCGGCACGTCGTTGGCGAGCGCGCCGAGGGTGTCGTAGCCGCGGTCGCCGACCATGACGGCGTCGGCGGTGTCGACGCCGAGCGCCCGGAGCCGCGCAAGCGCCTCCCGGACGACGTCGGCCTTCGTGCTGCGCTCCTCATCTTCGCTCGCGCCGGCGATCACCGTGAAGTACTTCGCGAGGTCGTTGTGCTCGAGCACCTCGCGCGCCATCGACTCGGGCTTGCTCGTCGCGAGGGCGAGCGGCATGCCGGCCGCGTGGAGCCGCTCGAGCACGCCGGCCACGCCCGGGAAGACCGGTGAGCTCAGCAGGTGCCGGTCGTAGTGGTCGCGGTAGACGTTGAGTGCCTCCCACGCGTCGGCGTCGGTGAAGCCCGCGGTCATGCGGAGGCTGTCGAGCAGCGGCGGGCCCACGTATGAGCGGAGCGTCTCGGCGTCGGGCACGGGAACGCCCATGGACGTGAACGTGTGCGCGAGGGAACGGGTGATCTCCGCCTCGGAGTCGACGATCGTGCCGTCGAGGTCGAACAGCACGGCCGACCACGTGCGCGTCGGCGCGGGCACGGGGCGGGTGGGGAGGGTCGAGGTCACCCCGTCATCCTAGGCCGCCCGGAAGCGAGACTTGCTCGACGCTTCACAGCATCCGGTCAGAAGAGTCGGGCATGCCCGCCCTCGATGCCCCGCATCGCGTCATAGTCGAGCACCACGCAACGGATGCCCCGATCCTCGGCGAGCGTGCGCGCCTGCGGCTTGATCTCCTGGGCGGCGAACACCCCGGAGACGGGCGCGATCCGCGGATCGCGGTTCATGAGCTCGAGGTAGCGCGTGAGCTGCTCCACGCCGTCGATGTCGCCGCGCCGCTTCAGCTCGACGGCCACGCTGGCGCCGGTGTCGTCGGTCGCGAGGATGTCGACGGGACCGATCGCGGTCATGTACTCACGACGGATGAGTCGGTACCCCTCGCCGAGGAGCTCGATCTGCTCGGCGAGCAGCTGCTGCAGGTGCGCTTCGACACCGTCTTTGACGAGGCCCGGGTCGACGCCGAGGTCGTGTGCCGAGTCGTGCAGGATCTCGTGGATCGAGACGACCAGCCGATCGGCGGTCTTCTTGTGCGTCACGGTCCACAGCTCGACGATGCCCGCGGCGGCCTGCTCTGCATCGGGTTCGGCGGTGGCGAGCGTGCACGGCGGGCTCATCCAGTTCAGCGGCTTGTAGCTGCCGCCGTCGGAGTGCACGAGCAGACTGCCGTCGCCCTTCACCATGAGCAGGCGGGTCGCGAGCGGGAGATGCGCGGAGAGACGGCCGGTGTAATCGACGGAGCAACGGGCGATGACGAGACGCACCCCGCGAGTCTACGTTGGGTTGAGGCCGCGCTCGAAGAGGAGACGCCATGGGCAAGATCTCGTACAGCAACCTGATGTCGGCCGACGGCTATATCGCCGACCGTGACGGCAACTTCGACTGGGCCATGCCCGTCGGCGACGTGCACGACGCCGTGAACGAAGATGCCCGCACCGCCGGCACGTTCGCGCTCGGCCGGCGCGTCTGGGATGTGCTGCGCTGGTGGGACGACTTCGACCCGGAGAACCCGGAGGGGCACGACGAGCAGAGCGCCGAGTTCACCCGGATCTGGCACGCCGCCGACAAACTCGTCTACTCGCGCACCCTCACCCAGATCGACGCGCCGCGGACGACGCTCGTCGGCCGCTTCGATCCGATCCGGCTGCGAGCGCTCGCGGATGCATCCGACCGGGATGTCTCGATCGGTGGCGCGCACCTGGCCGCCCAGGCCTTCGCCGCCGGCATCATCGACGAGGTCGTGCTCTGGGTGTTCCCCGTCACGGTCGGCGGTGGCCTCGCCGCTTTCCCGACCGACGCGCGAGTCGACCTCGACCTGCGCTCCGAACGCCGTCTGCCCGGTGGGGTGATCGAGGCCCGCTACCGCGTGCGCTGAGCTCCCTGCTCTCCCTCCCTCCCTCCCTCCCTCCCTCCCT
>CALALQ010000301.1 GCA_937925595.1 uncultured Demequina sp.
CGATAACGGGTGAGGTGGTGCGCCGAGCGGGCCATGATCGCTCGTTCTCGCTCGCCCACCAGGACGAGAGTTCTGCCTGCGTATGAGGCCCACGTCGGCGGGATTGTGAACCGTATGTTCTCGCCCACCGACGCCAAGAGGGTCCGTGTCGAAAGGTTCTGAGTGGTTCTGAGGTAGTCGGGGAACAGGGTCGGGGGGATGAACAGTTCCTTCGCCTGTGCTCGCGCGAACCACTCCCGCTTCGCAAGCGGCGCCGCCGTTCGCAGCAGTGCGAGGGTCGCGTTCGGCCATCTCGATGGTTCTGCCTGGGCGCTGATGATCCCGACGTGCGAGACCAGGTCAGGGCGGCGGACGGCGAGGAGCACAGCGAGTTGCGCGCCGAGCGAGAAGCCGACGACCGCGACCGGGCGGACCTGACGGTGCTCGAGCGCTTCCACGAGCGCCTCGATGGTCCGTTCGTGTGACTCGTAGTCTGCGTGCGCGCTGCGGTCGTGCCCTGGCAGGTCCGGGACAAGGAGTCGGTATCCGGGACTCATCTGCTCGATCAGTGGTCGCCACATCCACCCGGCGACTCCACCTCCATGGAGCAGTAGGACGGGTGTCCCATTGCGGTCGCCGAACTCGTCCACGATGATTCCGAGGGGTGGGCTTGAGCTTCGGTCTGTCACGCCGTGTCTCCTTCTTCTGGTGGATTGCCGGTGTCCGGGAGGCCGCCGCGTCTGCCGGCTCGGCGTGCTGCCCCTGGCGATATGCCACGTTCCCGGCTCCACCGTATGGAGTGGTCTACTGAGCCTTCAATGCTCTGACGAGGCTAAGTAATGGGAGCCCGAAATGCTCTGAGGTCGTGGCCGCCGCCCTCTTGGCGAGGGCCTGCGTCGGAGAAGCGCTCGACGCCGACCTTCCGGAGGGCCGGCGCCCCGGTCGATACCGTCCCATGCCGAGCGCAGAGCCCTCCACCCCCGGCGCACCGGTCAATCCAGATTGACTTCAGTCAAGCGGTCAATTATGGTTGACCACGTGGACGTGGAGCAGTTGACGGCGCTAGCCCGGGCGACGGCGAGCGAGGACCCGCTGGTCGGGTTGGATGCGACCGTGCAGGTTCGCAAGGAGATGGAGCGTGTGGAGGCGGTGCTGGTGCGCCGTGCCCGCAACCAGGGAGCGACCTGGGTCGACATCGCGGCCGTGCTGGGCGTGTCCAAGCAGGCCATCCACAAGAAGTACGGCGGCAGAGGTCTGTTCGGCAGCCAGAAGTAGACCTCTAGCCAGCGCCACCGCAGGTGGCTGAGCAGCAGCCTCAGCCACCGTAGATCAGCACGCCCGAAAACGGGCGGCTTCGTGCTGCCGCACGCATATGAAGGAGGACCTCATGACCAAGAACGAGACCGTGCGTTCGGCGCTCTCACTGGCGGTGAGGGCGAACCTCCCTGTCCTGCTGTGGGGTGCGCCAGGCACCGGCAAGACCTCCACCGTCATGGCGCTTGCTGAGCAGCTAGGCATGCCGATCGAGGTTGTGATCGGCTCGATCCGCGAACCGAGCGACTTCTCCGGTCTCCCCGTCATCCGCGATGACGGGACCTGGTTCGCGCCGCCACGATGGGCCGAACGGCTGTCCATTTCAGGATCCGGGTTGCTGTTTCTGGACGAACTGACCACGGCACCGCCCGCGGTGCAGGCCGCGATGCTCCGCGTCGTCCTGGAACGCGCCGTGGGCGATCTTGTGCTCCCGGAGGGCGTGCGTATCGTCGCCGCAGCGAACCCGCCCGGTATCGCCGCGGACGGCTGGGAGCTGTCCGCGCCGCTGGCGAACGGGCTCGTCCATCTGAACTGGCAGATCGAGGCCGCCGCGGTCGCTGAGGGATTCGCTCACGGTTTCGCCGTCGCCGATGCCGCCTCTGTCGCCGCGCCGACGTCCGGGCAGATCGCGACAGCGAAGGCGCAGCTCGGTGCATTCCTTCGTATCCGGCCGGAGCTGGTGCTTGCCGTGCCGGATTCGCCGGAGCGGGCGGGGCGGAGTTGGCCAAGCCCTCGGAGCTGGGAGATGGCGGCGCGCGGCCTGGCCGCCGGGGTTGCGAACGCCAGCGACGAGGCGACGATCGCCGCGCTGGTGATCGGTGCAGTCGGCGAGGCGGCAGGGTTCGAGGCGTTGTCCTGGCTGCGCACGCTCGACCTGCCCGACCCTGAGTCGGTGCTGAACGACCCCCACGCGCCACTGCCGGACCGGCCCGACCACCTGCACGCGCTGCTCGGCGCGGTCGTCGCCCACGTTCACGCGGATGCGAGCGAGTCGGCATGGGAGCGCGCATGGGACGTGATTGCTCGGGTTGCCAAGACCACGCCGGACGTGGCCGCGACCTCCGCCAGGGCGCTTGCAGGCCAGCGACCGGCCGGGGCGAACCTGCCCACGGCCCTGCTCGAGCTCGCCCCGATCCTCCGCACAGCAGGACTCATGCCATGACCGGCCCGGCTCCGACAGCCCCCGATCACACACCCGAAGTGCTAGCACGCTTCGCCGAGGCGCGGCTGTGGGCCGCAGCACAGGCGCCATACCTCGCAAGCGCGCTGTTCGCACTCCGACCGGTCGTGCTGGAACCGTACGTGGACGAAGAGACCGGCGAGCCCGTCCCGGACGACGACTTCCGGGCGTTCCCGGCCGACACCCGCTGGAACGTCCACCTCGATCCCGGCACGACGCTCGCGACGGCCCCGCCGGTGGTCGGCTGGTGGCTGCTGCACCACATCGGGCATCTTGTCCGCCATCACGCGACCCGCTCCCCGATGTCAGCCAGCGCTCCAAGCACGCATGCCGCCGGCGAGGCGGGCGCGCCGGACTCCCTCGCACGGCAGTGGAACCAGGCCGCGGACGCCGAGGTCAACGACGACCTCGAAGCGGCAGGACTCGACTCACCGGCCGGGATTGTCTCGCCACACGCACTCGGGCTGCCCGAGGGACGACTGGCCGAGGAGTACATGTCACTCATCGAGGTTCTCGACACTGCCCACAGCAAGGGTGGGCGACAGCTCGCCGAACTGATCGACTGCGGGAGCGCGGCGGACGGGATCCCGCACGACTACGAGGACTCGGCCAGTGGCGACGGGCTCAGCGAGACCGAGCGCGACATCCTCGAACTGGCCGTCGCCCGCGAGATCGAAACCCGCTCGGCCGCGCGAGCCACGATTCCCGGCGGCTGGCGACGCTGGGCTAGCGAGAGGCTGCATCCCGCCGTCGACTGGCGCGCCGAGCTCGGCGCGATGCTGCGCCGCGGAGCGCGGCAGGCGGCAGGCCGGGTGGACTTCTCCTATAGCCGTCCCTCCCGGAGGCCGGCCGTCGACGGCATCGTGATGCCTGCGATGGTCGCTCCCGCACCGGAGATCGCGCTGGTCGTCGACACCTCCGGCAGCATCACCCCCGCGATCCTGACCGGCTTCCTCGCCGAAGTGACGGCGATCATCGCCCGCGCCAGTGGACCGAGCCGGCGGCTGCACGTGATCTGCTGCGACCTGAACGCCCACCCCGTCCAGACCGTCCGCCGCGCAGAGGACATCGAGCTGCTCGGCGGCGGCGGCACGGATATGCGCGAGGGCATCGGCGCCGCGCTCGCGCTGCGACCCCGGCCTGATCTGATCCTTGTCCTCACCGACGGGCAGACCCCGTGGCCGGACCGTCGCCCGCCCGTGCCGGTCGTGGTCGGCCTGGTCGAACCGGGCCCCGGCTACCACACCGAGACACCGCCACCTGGATGGGCACATGTCATCACCCTCCCTGCCACTGCATAAGGAGTACCCATGACCATCGCCTACGACGAGCATCCCGATCCCGAGCCCGAAGACCTCCACCGTTGGACCGAGCGCGGCTTCACCGTGGCCGAAGCACGCGGCTGGATCGACAACGGATTTCTGCTGGGCTCAGCCGAACGCTGGCGCGGCAGTGGCGTCTACACTCCGGGCGACGCGTACGCCTGGCGCACCGCCGGCCTCAGCCCCTACACCGTGCAACCGCTGCTGCGCGCCGGGATGACACCCCGCGACGCCGTGCAATGGCACGAACTCGGCTACAGCCACACCGAGGCCGCAGAACGGCACCTCGCCGGAGAGCGGCCGCGCCCCCGACGCTGGTGGCGGATCCTGCTCGGACACCGCCCTCGCAAGTCGGACACGCTGACCGGCGAACAGTCCGCGACCATGCGGGCGCTGCTCCGCTCCGGAGTTCCTGTCGCGACCGGACGCGCTTACCTCGACGCCGGATGGCGCGATGCCGCAACGGCCGTGTCCTGGGCCAGAACGGGCCTCGACCCGGCACAGGCTGCCGTGTACCACAGCATCGGCTTCACCCCCTCCGAAGCATCAACCCTCGCTGAGGCTGGCCACGACGGCTTCGAGCTCCTCCGGCAGTGGTGGGACGCAGGCATCCCCCGAACGGAAGTCCCTGCCTGGGTCGTCGCCGGATTCACACCCGACGGCGCCCGTCACGCCCGCGACGCCGGCACGACCGCCGAACACGCCGCCGTGCTCCGAGCGCTCAGCGGCCAGAGCGCCCCGAAACCACCCGAAGAAAGGAACTGACATGACCGCGATGATCAGCGCCACCGACCTCCGCAAAACCTACGGAAAGAAACAGGCGCTCGACGGATTCACGCTCTCCGTGGACGAAGGAACAGTATGCGGGCTGCTCGGCCCCAATGGTGCGGGAAAGACCACGGCGGTGCGCATTCTCGCCACGCTGCTGAAAGCCGACTCGGGTAAGGCCAGCATCGCCGGACACGACCTCACGACAGACTCCGACCGAGTACGCGCCGCGATCGGATTCACCGGACAGTTCTCGGCCGTCGACGAGATCCTGACCGGACGGCAGAACCTCGACATGTTCGCCCGGCTCTACCACCTCGACCGACGACAGGCGCGCCAACGAACAGACGAACTGCTCGACAGGTTCGCACTCCACGACGCCGCCGACCGACCCGCAGGCGGCTACTCCGGCGGGATGCGGCGTCGCCTCGACCTCGCTGTCAGCCTCATCCTCGCACCACGTGTGCTCTTCCTCGACGAGCCGACCACCGGCCTCGATCCACGCACGCGCGCCGAGGTCTGGACCGACATCCGAGAACTCGTGTCGGCGGGCACAACCGTCCTGCTCACGACCCAGTATCTCGATGAGGCCGACCACCTCGCCGACCAGATCGCCGTCATCGACAGCGGGACGATCATCGCCCGCGGCACACCCCGCGAACTCAAAGAGAGCGTCGGGGGTGACCGGATCGAACTCGCACTCCGCGACGAGGATCAGACGAAAGCGGCCGCACGCATCGTCGCCACCTCGACCGGCACTGACCCTGGCATCGACCTCCACCGTCGCCGCGTCAGCGCGCCCGCTCCCGAACGGTTCCACAGCCTGAGCACCACCATGCGGCAACTCCACGAGGCAGGCATCGACCCCGAAGACATCGCCCTGCGCCAACCGACCCTCGACGACGTGTTCCTCAAGCTCACCGATCGGAAGGAGAAGACAGCATGACAAGGCTCGCACCCCTCACCGCAGCGGCCCCCGGCTCGCCGTCGCGGTGGGCTCTGCACGACAGCCTGATCGTCGCCCGCAGATACCTCACCCACTTTCGCCAGCAACCGTCACGACTTGTTGGCAACCTCCTCTTCCCGATCGTCATGGTGATCATGTTCGGGTACGTGTTCGGGAGCGCGATCACGCTGCCCGACGGCGGCAACTACCGCGAGTTCCTGATGCCCGGGCTGTTCGTGATGACGATGGCGCTCGGCATGGCACAGACCGTCATCTCCGTCACCACCGACACCGCCAAGGGCATCACGGACAGGTTTCGCACGATTCCCATGTCGGGCGCCGCCGTCGTCACCGGACGAAGCCTCGCCGACCTTGCGGCATCCGTCCTCGAACTGATCGCCCTGCTCGCCTGCGGCCTGCTGGTCGGCTGGCGCGCCAACGGAACCGTAGGGCAGACCCTCGCGGCGATCGGGCTCCTGCTGCTTCTGCGCTACGCGCTCGCGTGGGTCGGCATCTACCTCGGCCTCGCGCTGCGGTCGCCAGACCTCGCGAGCGTCGCCCTCGCGCCCATCTACCCGCTGACGATGATCTCCAACGTCTTCGTCCTCCCTGCCCAGATGCCGGCCTGGCTCGGGGTAATCGCCGAGTGGAACCCACTTTCCGCCACAGTCACTGCCACGCGCGAGCTCTTCGGTAATCCCGGCATCACGACATCGACATCATGGGCCGCCGAGAACGCGACACTCCTCGCCATCGCCTGGCCCGTCATCCTCATCGCTGTGTTCCTCCCCCTGGCAGCCCGGCGGTACCGGTACCTCGCCGCGTAGGAGCAACGATGCGTCCTCGCGCCATCGTCGTGTGCCTCTACCTGCGGATAGCTCGCGTGCGCTGACCCCACTTTGTCCACCACTGTGCCTCGGTTCGCGCTGCACCCGATCGAGGAACACGTAAGCGCCTGGAGCACGAGCAGGACCGGCTCATGCAGGCCCACTACGCCGCCGCCATCCCACTCGCCGTCCTCAAACGGGAACAAGACCGCATCGCCGGAGAACTCGACCAGGTGAACCGCCGCCTCGACGCCCACCACGGCGAATACACCGACGCCCGCTCGCACCTGGACGACGCACTGAACCTGTTGGAGAACTGCGCCGACATCTACGCCCGCTGCGACGACGCCAACCGGCGCCTGTGCAACCAGGCGTTCTTCACCAAGGTCTACATAGAGGAGGACGACGAACTACGCGTCGAGAACGCCCGCCCCTTCGAGATGCTGCTCGACCCCGAAGTCAACGCAGACGCGCTCACCTGGGCCGCGAACGCCGACAAGGCCCGAACCTCAGCCCTTGATTCATCGGGCCAAGGTTCGAGCCTTGTGCGTTGGGTGCCCCTGGAGGGACACGTGATAGTGCCACACAGACCGCCGCCACGGCGGTGGGTCGCGCTACTTCTGGTTGCTGAAGGCGGCGTCGAAGGAGGCGGCGGGCAGTTCCCACAGGAGCGAGCGGACGAATCCGACGGCCTCGGCGGCGCCGCGGAGGCGGTCCATCCCGGCGTCCTCCCACTCGAT
>CALALQ010000302.1 GCA_937925595.1 uncultured Demequina sp.
ACCCCAAGCTGACCGCACGGTGTCGAGAAACTCCACCACTCAGCGGGACGTCACCCTCACGAAAAGTGTCGGAGTCTCACGAAGGCTGTCGGAGCGTCTCACGAAAGTGTCGGAGTCTCACTAAACGTGTCGGAAGAGCGGCGTGTCAACCAGCCTCGTTGGGTGGCGGACATAGTCTGCCCGTGAGCAGATCCCCAGTCGGGCATCTTTGTCAGGGCTCAGGACATAGGCCAGTACCACTCCCCAGGAGAGAGGCTGGCTGCCGAATAGGAAGTATCCGTCGATGTCGATTGGATCCCTATGGACCTGACTCAGCAGTGGCCTGCCCCTCCCACCACTGAAGCGAACCGGACGCGAGCTCGCGTTGAGTACCGTCTCGATGGCGTGCAACTAGAGCTTGACGCCGTCGACTGCGACGGGGTGCCCTTCGAACGAGGCGATCCCGTTCGGAGCTTTCCTAGTTGGCGGCTCAAGCGGCATTACGACGGCTACCACTGGATGGGAGCGCTTGGCGCGTCAGTCGGGTTCGAGTCGCTGACGGAGCGGGGCTGCCTCATCGAATTGGACCGCACCCCGGGCGTGGTTGCGGTCGCCAGTCAGCCCATGTGGATCCCGAATAAGGCCTCGGCGTTTCCCAACAGGTCGTTGAAGCGCCGCTGCTGTTCGGAGGTGCGGTGAAAGGTGGGGTCGCCGGCGAAGTCAGCGGCATACCGGCGCGGCGGGAGCAGAGTGAGGTCGACGAGGAGTTCGATCCGCGGTTCGAGCGCCACGAGGGTATCGCAGAGTTTGGGAGCGATGGGGGCGGCGATTGCGACCCGAAGCGTAGTGGTCACGTGGGGACCTTTCCTGGGGGAGTGGGTCAGTTGATGCAGTTGACGACTAGCGGACAACGCCCCCGAGCGAGGCGAGGCGTGAGAGGTCGGAGCGGCGTGGCGTCGATTCCCAGTCGCCGGCACCGGTCACGGCCCACGCCCCGCATGCGACTGCGGTGGCGAGGCGTGTGTCGATGTCCCGCTTGAGCATCAGCTCGGTGAGGTAACCGCCGGCGAACGCGTCCCCGGCGCCGACGGTGTCGAGGACGGGAACGGTGAGAGCTGGTCGTTCCGTGATGGTGCCGTCAGTGAAAACCGTGGCGCCTTGCGAGCCGCGTTTGATGATTACCTCGCGGGGGCCCCACGACGAGATCTCTGCAGCCGCGATGGCAAGGTCGGCGGTGGTGTCGATGAGGCAGTGGAGCTCGTCGTCACCGACGAAGATGACGTCTGCTTTGCGGGCGAGATCGCGCAGCACCGGTGCCGCCTGTTCTCGACTCCAGAGGCGTGAGCGGAAGTTGACGTCGAATGAGACGGTAACGCCGGCATCCGCGGCGATCTCGACGGCGGCGAAAACGGCCTCACGCGCGGTATCGCTCAATGCGGGCGTGATACCGGTGATGTGGAGCACTTGGCTATGGCGTAGCTCGTCTTCTGGGATGTCATTGGGGGACAGGCGGCTGCCTGGTCCAATCTGACGCCAGTAGTGGATGTCTGTGCTGATTGCGGATCGGCGGTCCTTGATCATCAGGGACATCGGGCCTGGGTCGTTCACTGTGAGCACGCGGACACCTTCGGCCCGGATGCTGTTGTGGATGAGCTCTCCGAGGCTGTCGGTGGAGATTCTGCCGAGCCAGGTGCTGAGACCGCCGAGCCGCGAGACAGCGATCGCGGTATTCGATTCCGCTCCACCAATCGACAGATCTAGAGAGGATTGATGGCTGAGCGCGCCGATTTTTGGGGAGGTCAGCAGCGCCAGGGTCTCTCCGAAGGTGAATAGTCCGCTCACGACGCGAGCACGCTCGCTTGGTCCAGCAGGGTCCTGACCTCGTCCCAGCGACCTGAGTCGACGAGGGCAGCGGGGCACATCCAGCTGCCGCCTGCGGCGAGTACGATCGGAATCTCCAGATACGCGGGGGCGGAGGAGGCATCGATTCCTCCGGTAGGCACCCAGGAGACGGTCGGCGCGACGGCTGCCAGCGCACGAATGGCTGCAGGCCCGCCGTTAGTTGCCGCAGGGAAGAACTTCACTGTCGTCACTCCCGCATCGAGTGCTGCCATGAGTTCTGTTGCGGTGGCGACACCCGGGATGATCGGCACATCAAGCCGGGAGGCTTCGTCAACGACCGCCTTGGAGAGTCCAGGTGAGACCAGGAACTGCGCGCCGGCGGCGACGGCGTCGCCGACCTGGCGGGCGGCCATGATGGTGCCGGCGCCGACGATCATGTCCGGGACCTGAGCGAGCTGTTCGAGTGCTGCGAGGGAGCGGGGGCGACGCAACGTGACCTCCACCACTGGCAGCCGGGCGCGGAGAAAGGCATCCGCCAGCTCAGCCATCTGCTCCGGAGCGTCAGTGTCGATGAGGGGCAGGATGCGTCGGGCACCGAGTGCGCGAAGGGGCGCGGCTGCCGTGAGTGTCTGCATGGAGCTTCATGCCTCCGAGAGTGTGGGCGAATAGTTGCGTTAGGAGAGGGCGTCAGTGACGACGTCCTCGAGGGAGGCGTTCGGGCCGAAGAGGGCTTGCACTTTGCTTCGGGCGACGCGCTCGACAGAGCGTTCGTAGTCGTCACCGAAGAGCCTGGCGGCGAGGCGGATGTGCTCTCCGATGAGTTCTGCCGCGCGGTTCCCGTCGCGCTCTTTAAGCGCGTCGAGGGCGTCCTGGTGCAGAGGTGCACCTTCCCGCATGACCTCTTGGTCGTCGAGGCTTCGTAGCATCACTTCGAAGACGAGTGGTGCTATCGAGCCGTACATCATCTCGAGAACGGGGTTGTGCGAAGCGCGGGCAATGAGAGCGTGGAAAGCAATGTCGGCGCGCCCTCGTTCGATGATTCCGCCTGCGGTGTTGAACGCGTCGAGAGCTCGGGTGAGGTTGTCGAAGTCCTCATCGTTGGCGTGAACGGCAGCGAGTCGCGCGGCCTGCTCCTCGAGCATCACTCGTGCCTCCACCAGCTGTCGGATAGTGGTGCCATTTCGGCGGCTGACCGCGTCGAGCGGCCGAGCCCAGTCGAGGGCGCTGCTTTCCTTCAGGTACGTTCCACTCCCAGGGGCCACGTGCAGCAGGCCCCGCTCGCGCAGACGTTGAATCACTTCCCGCACTACGGGTCGAGAAACGCCATACGTCTCCGACAGCGTTCGCTCGGAGGGAAGCCGATCGCCGGGGGAGAAGTCTCCCTCGGTGAGCGTGAGCTCCATGTGCGTGAGCAGTTCTTCGCGACTGATGGGGAGCCCGCTGAGCCTTTTGGCATTCATGTTCGTCACCCTACTCATCGCCGATCCGGACCAGCATCTTGACGACGTCCGCGCCGCTGAGCGCATCGAAGCCGGCAACGACGTCGTTGAGCTCGATTTCCTGCGTGATGAGGTCCTCGACGCTTACCTGACCGCGCGCGATGTAGTCGACCGCGACTTTGACGTCGTCGTCCCACATATGGGCTGCGGAGCCGAGGATCGTTTTCTCAGCCAAGACAACATCGAGGACGTCGATCGGCTGCGGATGCGTGGTGACACCGAGGAGGACGACAGTACCTCCGGGACGGGCGAGGGAGACCGCCAGTGCGGGAGTATCCGGTCGCCCCGCGGATTCGATGACGAGGTCAGCGCCGCCGTGATCGGTGTTCCCGAAGATCGTTGCTCGAAGCTTGGACGGTTGGTCCGTCCACACGGGTGTCGCGCCGCTGCGGTTAATGTAGGGATGGCGGTCGGCGCGTGGTTCGAGCACAACCACCCGACTGGCCCCCAGGGCTCGGGCGACGCGCGCGGTGAGAAGACCCACTGGCCCACCGCCCACAACGATCACATTCGCGCCGGGAGGCATACCCGATCGCCGAATGGCCCGCACCGCGACCGCGAGAGGTTCAGCGAGGGCCGCTTCTCGGAGGTGCACACCATCCGGAACAGTCACAAGACGGTGCGCGATCGCGCGGACGTGGGTTGCCAGTCCGCCATCGATGTGCTGGCCGGTGACGACGAGACGCTGGCAGCGTCCTTCCTCATGATGGAGGCAGTGGAAGCACGTCCCGCACCCGGTGACGACGTCGACGACGACGGGAGTTCCGACGGCGGGGCCTGACCCGTCGCGGGCCGCAACGGACACGCGGCCGACGATTTCGTGACCGAGGATGACAGGAGGACGCGCCACGACCGGGCCCTCCCGCCACTCCTCCAGATCGCTGCCACAGAGCCCGACATACGCGACGTCTACGAGGGCTTCACCGTCGAGGAGCTCGGGGACGGGACAGTCTTCGAGCCTGATGTCGCCCGGTCCATACCAGCGTGCTGCACGCATCTCCGCGTCTCCCAACTTCTAGTTCAACGGATGAGCCTCATCAGGATGAGACGAGAGACGACCGCTCGGCCGCTGAGGTGACGATCGTGGTCCCCTCACGGTTGAGGAGATCATCCCGCAACCGGATACCCAGACCCGGCGTCGCGGGTGCGCTCACGACGCCGCCGCGCACATCCGCGCCGCCCTCGACCAGGGATCCGTACCATCCGGCGTATGCGGCGCGCACCGTCTCCTGCACGAGCACGTTTGGTGCTGCCGTCGACAGGTGCACGCACGCGGCCAACGCTACCGGCCCCGTGCAGTCATGCGGTGCGACCGGGATCCCCTTGGCTTCGGCGAGAGCAGCGACTTTCCGCGCAACCGAGAGCCCGCCCGACCACGTGGTGTCCACCGTGATGACTCCTGCTCCGTTCTCTGCCAGCAGACGATCGAAGGCAGGCAGCCCTCCCAGCGTTTCGCCGGCCGCGATGCGGATCGACGTGTTCGCCGCGACCCTGGACAGCCCGCCGGAGATGTCGCTGCGCACCGGGTCTTCTGCCCAGTACGGGTCGAACTCCTCGAGTGCGCGCAGGAGCCGGCTGGCCGAGGGAACGTCCCACAGACCATGCAGCTCGATCATCACGTTCATGTCCATCCCGACTGCCTCCCGGATGGACGCCACCCGATGCAGGCCCTCGGTGATCTCTCGGCGGGAGAAGTCGTATCCTCGTGATGCCTCAGCCAGAGCGTCGAACGGCCAGATCTTCATACCGGTGACTCCCTGGTCGAGGAGCTCCTGCGCGAGTTCCGCTGGCCGGTGGATCGCGGCATGGAGATCCTCGTAAAGCCCCTCGCGCACGCCCCAGTTGTTCACCGACTGACCGGCTGCGCTGTTGACGTAGAGGCCGCCGGCGCACGTGTTGTAGATCGGGATCTCCGAACGGGTCGCGCCGCCGAGGAGGTTGTACACCGGCTGGCCGGCGGCCTGGCCGAGCAGGTCCCAGAGAGCCAGGTCGATGGCGGACCTCGCGCGGGTTTCGACGCCGGAGCCCGCGTATCCGACATAGCCTTCCAGCAGCTTGGAGATGTGTTCGATGCGTGCGGGATCATCACCGAGGATCTTCGGCGCGGCAATGGAGTGAATGTGACGCTCTACTGCCTCGGCGCCATAGAACGTCTCTCCCAGACCGACGAAACCCTCGTCGGTCTGCACGCGCACGAAGAGAAGGTTGGGGAACGCTGCGACTCGCACCGTGTCCACGCCGATGATCTTCATTGATATTCCTGTCCATTTGGTCAAACCGGTAATACCAATGTAGCATGCTGTTCACACAGCGATGTGCTGTTCCAGTCACGAGGGAGTGTCAGATGCACAAGAAGAGGTACGCGACATACGTCGGTGTCGGAGTCGCCGCGACATCTCTGCTGCTTGCAGGGTGTGCCACGCCACCACGGTGTCCGCGTGTCGCTGTCGAGCTGGTTTCGTGAGGATCTCGCCAACACGCGTGTGCACTACGACACCCCAGAGCGGTTTGCCGACATGTGGATCACGACTCTGCGCCACATCGAGAAGGAAGGGCTTCTCGACAATCTCCTCTTCGTCGACCTGTGCAACGAGTACCCGCTGCGCGTGTGGGCGCCGTGGCTGTATACCGAGCGCCTCGCCCAGAACGTGTTCCGCGCGCGTCGGGGGGATCTCGCCGATGCCGTCCCGCCGGAGGCAAGCCGCACCGAGGCATGGGTGGCGGAATGGATGAACGGCACAATCGACCGAGTCCGTGCGGTGTTCCCGCAGCTGAAGTACACGTACTCGTTCTCCAGTGAGCTGGCGACGTGGCGGGACCAGGATGTGTCCAGCCTTGACTTGCTGGAGACCCACATCTGGTTGGCAAACAACGAGTTCACCGACTACTACGACAAGGTCGGATACCACTTCGAGAAGTTCTCACCCGCCGGCTACGACAACGTCGTGCAGCGCGGACGCGAGGAGTACTACCGCAACCAGGAACAGTACGACGCGTCGCTGTTCCGCATGATCGACAACGTGGCCGAATGGTCGCGAGAGACGGGGAAGCCTCTCTGGATCACCGAATGCTGGTCTCTTGTCGATTACAAGGACTGGCCGGGGCTGGAATGGGACTGGATCCTCGACATCAACGCCCGAGCCGTCGAGTACGCGCTCAGTACCGGCCGTTTCGTCGGCATGGCCACCAGCAACTTCTGCGGCCCGCAGTTTGTGGGCATGTGGCGGGAGGTCGAATGGCACCGCCGTCTCACCGCGGCGATCAAGAACGCCACGATCGACGAGGACCTGCGGGGTGCCTAAGGCTGACCAATGGAGTGACCCGATCACCATCCACGGGGAAGGACCGATCTGGAATCCGCTCATCCAGCGGTTCCAGCTAGTGGACATGCTAGAAGGCGACGTGCTCACGGTTGACGAAGGTACGGTCACCGACCGGACGCATGTCGACACGGTCGCGGCGATCATCCGCCCGAGACTGTACGGCGGGCTCGTCGTTGCGGGTGAGCGTGACGTCATCCTGATCGACATCGATGGCGCGCAACACCGCATCGAAGGTTCCGGAGTCGGTATCGGGTCGCGGTTCAATGAGGGAGCCTGCGCCCCCGACGGCAGCCTGTGGGCCGGCACCATGGCCTACGATGCCGCTGCGGGCGCCGGGGTCATGGTGAGGCTTGATCCTGGCACGCTCTCCTTCACGCAGGTGGCGGCTGACCTCACCATCTCCAACGGGCTGGCTTTCGAGGACACGCAGAGCGCATACTTCGTCGACTCGGCGAGCCGGAGCATTGACCGTCTGCGCATCTACTCCGGCGAGATCACAGGACGATCTTTGTGGGTCGATCTCGCCAATGTTGAAGGCGTCCCGGACGGCATCTGCCGCGATGAGAACGGAGGGGTATGGGTCGCGCTCTACGACGGCGGTGCCGTGCACCGGTACAGCGCGGCCGGTGACCTAACCGATATCGTCACCGTCCCTGTCGGGCAGGTGACGGCATGCGCGCTTGGCGGCGCCGACGGACGACAGCTCCTCATCACCACTTCGCAACTCGGACACGAAGGTCAGGTCGGCGCCGGGGGAGCACTATTTCAGATCTCCGTGGACATCCCGGGAACCTACTACCCGTTGTTCGGAGCGTAATACCTCTCCCAGGGGGAGCGGATGAGTACCGCTTGCTCCGAAGGAGCAAGTCAGTATCCCGTACGAAGGCTGTTCTCATGGACCTGCAACCGACCAGTCCGATTCATCACATTTTGATTTCGGGTCCGACGGGGACTGGGAAGAGCACAGTGGCCGCGGCGTTAGCGGACAGGTACGGCTGGGCCTATCTCGAAGGTGATGGATTCCATCCCGCAGCGAATGTTGAGAAGATGCGAGGCGGGCAGCCATTGACGGACTCCGACCGTTTGCCGTGGCTGCGTTTGATTCGTGAGGAGATGAACCGCCGCTCTGCCCTTCATGAGACAACGGTCGTGGCCTGCTCGGCCCTCCGGCGAAAGCACCGAGATCTGCTGCGAAACGGACCGGGAGGCGCGTACATCATTCAACTCGTTAGTGACGAGGCAACGCTCAACCAGCGTGTAGGGGACCGCGAGCATCACTTCATGCCACCCTCGCTGGTTCATTCACAGGTCGCAGGCCTGGAGTTGCTCGAATCGGATGAGCCCGGGATCACTGTGAGCGTCAATGTTCCCGTCGCCGCCGTCGTGCACCACGTGGAGCAGGCGCTGATCGCAGCCGGTGTGATGTTCAAACGCGAAAAGACGGCTAGGTGTGATGTCCACGGACGTTGTTGCGTGAATCGCGTGTGATCTGCTGACGGGCGAAGGCCTCCCGTTGCGAGAGTGGAGCTGTCTAGGAACCGCTCACGCATCACAGGAGGCCTTCGTGTCCCACGCTAACGCTGCTCTCACCCCTCATGCTCGGTTGCGGCTAGCCAAACTCATCGTCGAGGAGAGCTGGCCGGTCGCCGCCGCTGCGAAGATGTTCATGACCTCACCGCCCACTGCCCGCAAGTGGGCTGCTCGGTTCAGGTCGGAAGGTCCGGCGGGGATGGTCGATCGCTCAAGCCGGCCCCGCTCGATGCCGACCAAGACACCGCCGGCGACGGTGAAGCGAATCGTGAAGATCCGATGGCGGCGCAGACTCGGGCCCGTGCAGATCGGCGGCGAGCTCGGCATTCCTGCATCGACCGTGCATGCCGTGCTGGTGCGCGCCCGGATCAACCGGCTCAGCCACATCGACCGGGCCACCGGGGAACCGATCCGTCGCTATGAACACGACCATCCCGGCTCCCTGATCCACGTCGACGTGACCAAGTTCGGCAACATCCCCGACGGCGGCGGCTGGCGATACGTCGGCAAGCAGCAAGGCGACCGCAACCGAGAAGCGACCGCGAAACGCACCGGTAAGCGGCACCCGGGCTACGAACCCAACATCGGCACCGCATTCCTGCACACCGTCATCGACGACCACTCCCGCGTCGCCTACGTCGAGATCTGCACCGACGAGAAGGCGATCACCGCGATCGGTGTCCTCGAACGAGCCGTCGCCTGGTTCGCTGACCGCGGCGTCACCGTCGAACGCGTGCTCTCCGACAACGGCTCCGCATACAAGTCCCATGCCTGGCGCCACGCGTGCGCTTCGCTCGGCATCCGGCACAAGCGAACCCGCCCCTACCGACCCCAGACCAACGGCAAGATCGAGCGATTCCACCGCACCCTCGCCGACGGCTGGGCCTACGCACGCTTCTACCCCTCAGACACGGAACGGCGAGCCGCACTACCCGGCTGGCTGCACTTCTACAATCACCACAGGAACCACTCCGCCATCGGAGCCGCACCCATCAGCGGCGCTTGACCCCTGATCTTGGACACGCTGATTCCAGCACGGCGCTGGGGAA
>CALALQ010000303.1 GCA_937925595.1 uncultured Demequina sp.
TCGTCATCCGGCCGGTCGCCGACGAGTACGGCCTCGACTACCTCATCGCGACCGTGATCCTCGGCGGCATCTTCCAGATCGTTCTCGGCCTGCTCGGTGTCGGCAAGCTCATGCGGTTCATCCCGCGCAGCGTCATGGTCGGCTTCGTCAACGCCCTCGCGATCCTCATCGCTGTCGCCCAATTGGAGCATTTCACCGGCGCGTCCTGGCTGATGTACCCGATGATCATCGTCAGCATCCTGATCCTATGGCTCTTCCCGAAGCTCACGAAGGCGGTGCCCGCGCCTCTGGTGGTCGTGATCGTGATGACCCTCGCGGTGTGGCTGCTGAACCTCGATGTGAAGACCGTCGGCGGTCTCGGCGAACTGCCCGGCGGCCCGCCGATGCCGTTCTTCCCCGATGTACCGCTCACCTTCGAGACACTGCAAATCATTGCCCCGTATGCCCTCGGCATGGCCGCGGTGGGGCTCATGGAGTCACTGATGACCGCGAAGCTCATGGACGACATCACCGACACGCACTCGAACAAGACCCGCGAGGCGATGGGGCAAGGCGGCGCGAACATCCTCTCTGGCCTCTTCGGTGGCATGGGTGGCTGCGCGATGATCGGGCAGACCATGATCAACGTGCGCGCCTCCGGCGCCCGCACCCGCGTCTCCACGTTCGCCGCCGGCGTGTTCCTCCTGATCCTGGTGTGGTTCCTCGGCCCGATAATGAACCTGATCCCCATCGGGGCACTGGTGGCGATCATGTTCATGGTCGCGTTCCTCACCTTCGACTGGCACTCCATCGCACCCTCCACGCTGAAGCGGATGCCCAAGAGCGAGACGATCGTGATGCTCGTCACCGTCATCCCGGTGCTCATCACCCACAACCTCTCCGTCGGGGTCATCATCGGCGTGTTCGTCGCCGCGATCCTGTTCGTGCGCCGCGTCGCCCACTTCACCACCGTCACCCGCACCTTCAGCGCTAACGAAGACACGGCGCACTATGAGGTCGATGGCGAGCTGTTCTTCGCGTCCTCGAACGACCTGACCACCCAGTTCGAGTACGCCGACGACCCGAAGCGTGTCGTGATCGACATGTCGAAGTCGCACGTGTGGGACGCCTCGACCGTCGCAGCGCTCGATGGAATCGAGCAGAAGTACCGCGAACACGACATCGAGGTCGAGATCATCGGCTTGAACGAGGCGAGCGGAACCTTCCACGCACGATTGAGCGGGAACCTGCCCTCACACTGACCCGACTGCGTGCTCGGCTCATGCAAGGCTCATCGGCCGTCCGCCGCGCTGGACGGGAGGGCCAGCGACTACTCCTGCCCTCCCGTTCAGAGTTACGACATCGCGGCGCTGAGCTCGCTGGCGAGGCGCAGGACGCGTTCGGCGATCTGATCCCGGATCGCCCGCGTGCGGTCGCCGCCGCCGACGTCGGATGCAGCCTGGTCTTCGAAGGTCCAGGTCTCGATCGTTCCGGCCATGCCGTCGACCGGGGCGACCTTCGCCTCGTCGCCGAGCACGATGACCCGATCCACGCTGCGGAGGATCTCGGGATCGATGGGCTTCGGATACTCGCCCTCCATCGACGCACCGACCTCGACGATCGCTTCCTCGGCGAGGGCACTAAGCGTATCGCCCGGCGCAGTACCGGCCGAATAGACAGTGATGGCGTCGCCGGCGTGCTGCCGCATGAGCGCGGCGGCCATCTGCGATTTGCCGCCGTTCTTCTTGCAGACGAACAGCACCGACGCGCTCATGCGCTGGCCGCCTCGGTGCTCGCGGGCTCGAGGGAGGCGATGAGTTCCTGGATGCGGCGTTTGATGTCGTCGCGGATCGGACGGACAGCGTCGATGCCCTGGCCCGCGGGGTCATCGAGCTTCCAATCCTCGTAGCGCTTGCCGGGGAAGAACGGGCAGGCGTCGCCGCAGCCCATCGTGATGACGACATCGGAGTCCTGCACGGCGTCGGTGGTGAGGATCTTCGGGGCCTCGCCGCGGATGTCGATGCCCTCTTCGAGCATCGCCTCGACGGCGACGGGATTGATTTGGTCCGCGGGGATCGAGCCTGCCGAACGGACCTCGATGCGGTCGCCCGCGAGGTGGCGGAGGTAGCCTGCGGCCATCTGGGAACGGCCGGCGTTGTGGACGCAGACGAACAGGACGGTGGGAGTAGACATGAGGGTTCTCGTTTCCGATCGGGTCGGTCAGGTGAGGGTGGTGGCGAGGATGCCGCCTGCGGCTCCGATGATCACGACGATCCAGGGCGGGAGCTTCCACGCGACGAGCAGCACGAAGCAGACCAGCGCGAGTGCGAAGGCGGGCGGGGTGAGGATCGCGGTGGTGAACACGGGTGTGTAGAGGGCGGCGGCGAGGATGCCGACGACGGCCGCGTTCGCGCCCCGCATGATGGCCTGCACCCGCTCGTGGTGCTGCAGGCGGTTCCAGAACGGCAGCACGCCGATGAGGAGGAGGAAGCCGGGCAGGAAGATCCCGGCCAGCGCGATGCCCGCCCCCGCCGCCCCGCCCGGGCCGACGTCAGCGGCGCCGCCGAGGAAAGCGGCGAGGGTGAACAGCGGGCCGGGCACGGCCTGGGCTGCACCGTATCCGGCGAGGAAGTCCGCGTTCGTGACCCAGCCGGGATCGACGACGCCGGATTGCAGGAGCGGGAGCACGACGTGCCCGCCGCCGAATACGAGCGCTCCGGCCCGCGCGAACGCATCGAACAGGGCTACGCTGTCGTTGCCGGTGACGGCGGCGAGGATCGGCATCCCGGCCAGGATTGCGACGAACAGGGTGAGCGCGGCGATCCCCGCGGCCCGGGTCACCGGGAACCGCACCGCTGTCGCCGTGTTCGCGGCGGGTGCGCGGCAGACGAA
>CALALQ010000304.1 GCA_937925595.1 uncultured Demequina sp.
CAGGTCGTTCCACGTCCACAGGAACTGGAAGATCGCGAGCGACGCGATCGCCGGCCCGCCAAGCGGCAGCACCACTCGGGAGAAGATCCGCCATTCGCTTGCTCCATCGACGCGAGCGGCCTCGAGTACCTCGTGCGGGATCTGCGAGAAGAAGTTCCGCAGCAAGAAGATTGCGAACGGCAGGCCAAACGCGATGTGGAACGCGATCACCCCTGGTATCGAGCCAAAGATGCCCAGCCAGCCAAACATGCGCGCCACCGGGATCAGCGCCACCTGCAACGGCACGGCGAGCAGCACGATCACGCCAACGAGCAGCCAATCGCGCCCGGGGAAGTGCAGCCACGCGAACGCATAGGCGGCGAGCGCGCCAATGAGCACCACCAGGATCGTCGTCGGCACCACGATGAGCACCGTGTTCCACAGCGACGAGGTGATGGTCGAGTTGGACAGCAGATCCACGTAGTTCTTGAGCGTCAGCTGCGACGGCTCGGTGAGCACGGTCCACCAGCCGGACGACCCGGAGTCGCCCACGCTGCGGAACGACGTGATGAACAGTCCCAGCGAGGGGATGACCCACAGCAGCGCCACGATCAGCATGAGCAGGTTGACGACGCTGCGGCTGAAGAAGCCCGCGATGCGCCGGCCGAGCGGTTCGCGCCGGGGAGCCGGGGCGGCAGTCGCCGGGGTCTCCTCGGAGGTCTCGGGAGCAGCGGTGTCGGTCATGATGCACGCTCCTGTCGGAAGCGGCGGACGTTGATGATCATGAATGGCAGCACCATCACGAGCAGCAGAATCGCGAGCGCGGATCCGAGGCCCTGGTCGTTGCCGCCGCCGAACGACACCGTCCACATCTCCACGGCGATCACGTTGGCGGCAGGTTTCGCATTGCCTGGCGGTATGACGTACACCAGGTCGAAGATCTTCAGCACGTTGATGATGAGCGTCACGAACACCACCACCAGCACGGGCGACAGCAGCGGCACGGTGATCTTCGTGAACACCTTCCACTCGTTCGCGCCGTCGACGCGAGCGGCCTCGAGCAGCGTGCGGTCCATTGCCGACATGCCCGACGCGATCATCACCATCGCGAAGCCCGCCCAGATCCACACATACGACAGGATCACGACGGCGGTGATGAAGGTGGCGCTCAGCCAGGGGACACCGGTGGCCCCTTCGGAGAAGTTCGCGGCAGGCAGCGCCACGCGATAGCTCTGCCCGGGGTCGAGCCCAGTGATGGAGAAAGTCCCGTCGTCCTCAGTCTGCGCGGATCCGGCGATGGTCCCGTCCGGCGCCACCGCGTCGACGCGCACTCCCGGCAGCCCGGCCTCGCTGTCGTCGATCGTGCCAGCGGTGCCGCCGCCTCCCCTCACAAAGTCGAGCCAGACGGTTCCCGTGATCTCGTCATTTCCCGCGCCCGACGCTGGGGCGGCTTGGGTGGGGTCCTCGCCAAGGCTGTCGGCACGGATCCCCACGAGCGGGAAGTCAATGGTGGAGCCGGTGGCGACCTCAGCATCGGTCGCGATGATGCCGCCGTCCACGGTGAGGCCGAGGTCGGGGCGCGGCTTGGCGCCCGGATAGGCGGACGTGTCTGAGAAGACTGACTTGGTGGCGACTATCGCCGCGTTGACCACTCCCAGGTTGGGGTCTTCCTGGAACATGCCGCGGAAGATGACGCCCGCGGCGAGCATCGAGATCGCCATGGGCATGAAGATGATGAGCTTGAAGGCCGTGGACCAGCGGATCTTGTCCAGCAGCACGGCAAAGACCAGGCCGATCACGGTGCAGGTGAACGGCGCGACGATGACCCAGATGATGTTGTTGCGGATCGCCGTGAAGGTGGTGTCCGACGTGAACATGGTCACGTAGTTGTCCCACCCAATGAACTCGTCGCCCTTGGCGTTGTAGAACGACCGGATGAACGTGTAGATCATCGGATAGACGACGAGCGCTCCAAGGAGCACGAGCGCGGGCATGATGAAGCCCGTCGCGATGAGCGCTTCCCGGCGGCGGGTCCGGGAGGACAGCGATTCGCCGTCCTCCCGAACCGGGGCCGCCTGCGGTTGATCAACCGTGGCGGTCATATCAGGTCGCCTCAGTAGGCCGCTGCCGCGGCATCCTCAAGCGCCTGCTGAGTTCCCTCGATGTCGGAGGGGTTCTCGAGGAACTCGATCATGATCTGCCAGAAGCCCTGGCCCGTGGTGCCGCCAAAGGCGCTGGGCGTGAGGTCTGACATATCGAAGCGGAACTCCTCAGCGTCGGTGAGCGCCTCGGCGATCTGCTTGGAGATCTCGTCCGGGTACAGCGAGGTGTCCACCGTCTTGTTGGGGCTGGTGATGCCGCCGAGCGGCACCCACACCTCGGCAGCCTCGGGTGAGGCGAGGTACGCCATGAGCGCGTCGGTGCCGGGGTCGTTGTTGAACTGCACCGCGACGTCGCCCCCACCGACCACCGCCGCGGCGGAGCCGTTGACCGACGGGAAGTCGTAGAACAGGGCGTTCTCACCCACGACGGAGTTGCCGTCGGCGGTGATGTTGCCAGCCACGAAGTCACCCTCGAAGACGGTGCCGGCCTTGGGGTCGGCGCCGAACACCTCGGTGACGGACTCGGGGAAGGTGCGCTGGGCGGCACCGCCCTGAACCACCTCGGAACTGAACAGCTGGGCGAGCACCTCGAGGGCCTCCGCAACGGACGGGTCCGTCCACGGGATCTCGTGCCGCGTCAGCTGGTCGTACATGTCGCCGCCAGCAGTGCGCAGGTAGACGTTCTCGAACCAGTCAGTGAGAGGCCAGCCCACGTCAGCGCCAATGGAGATGCCCGAGTAGCCGGAATCCTGAATGATCTGCAGCTGCTGCAGGAATTCCTCCCACGTGGCCGGCACGGTGGCGCCCGCCTGCGAGTAGATGTCGTCGTTGTACCAGACGGTCGACTTGTTGGACGCCTTGAACCAGACGCCGTAGAGCTGGCCGTCAACGCTTCCCAGGTCAATCCAGGACTGCGAGTAGTTGGCGCCCACAGCGTCGGCCGTGGCGTCGCTCACCGGCTTGATCGAGCCGTCGGTGGCGTATTGAGTGAGCAGAGCCGGCTGCGGCAGCAGCGCGACATCCGGCGGGTTGCCGCCTTCGATCTGCGTACCAAGCGTGGTTGCTGCCTGGTCGCCGAAGCTCGTGTAATTGACGGTCGCTCCCGTCTCATCCGCGAAAGCTGCGAGCACCTGCTCGAAGTTCGCCTGTTCGTCTCCGGACCACGCGGCGGCGACGTTGAGTGTCACTCCGCTCAGGTCCGTGCCGGGCTCGATCGCGGGCCCTCCAGGCCCCTCCGAGCTGTCGTCGTCAGTAGAAGACGTGCATCCTGCAACGATCAGAGCCCCTGCCGCCACGAGTGCGGCGGCTCCAATCCCGCGGTTCCACCGAAGTGTCATCGGTCCCTCCTTGGGTAATAAGGAGGCACGCAGGCTCTGCGAGGAGCGCCGTCGCGCCTCTTCGTTGTCGGCGCGTGCAACCGCTCTGCAGCACGCGTCGTCTTTGGGCGGTACCCGGAAGCAGAGCGGCTTATTCTCAACCTACTCCAAACTAGGACAATGCGCCCAAGGAGGACACTCCACGCGTAGTCGCACGCCTATGGGCCGTGGCACGCTAGGTGCCATGTCGCAGCCGCCTGAGGGTCCCGAACAGTACTCCCCGCCGCCGGCACCCGTGCCCATTCCCCCTCCGCCGCCGTCGATCTCCGACGCCGCCGCGCAGTACAGCGGAGGGGGCGACAATCCATACGCGCAGAACCCGGCCTACCACCGTGCTCCGAGCACCTCTGGCTCGGGTGCCCCCGTGGGACTCGCGGTCGCTTCACTCGTGATTGGCATCGTCGCCCTCCTCACGGGATGGATTCCTGTGTGGGGCATCGTCCTCGGTCTGCTCGCCGCGATCCTTGGCTTCGTCGCCATCGGGAAGAAGCAGTCCAAGGGATTGTCGATTGCGGGCATTATCACGGGCATCATCGGGGCCATCATGTCCACCGCGGTCCTCGTCGCGCTGATCGCGGGCGCGAACTGGATCTCCGATCCCGACAACTGGCCCACCTTCAGTTACGACCCCGACAACAGCTACGACCCCGGCGACCTCTACTACAACGGGGATTCCACCACCATTCAGCCCGACGCTGGGGGGACCAGCCTCTCGATCGCCGAGCAGGCATTCGGCAAGTCTGAGTCGAACCCAGAGGTGTGGTGGTTCGCGGTGATCCTCGACAATCCCAACAGCACGAGCTTCCCGGCCGCGGACATCACGGTCCAGGCCCTTGCCGCCGATGGCACTGTGCTTGATGACAACTGGACGTATCGCGCCGTTGCGCCAGGCAAGACCGCGCTCGTGGGCAACTTCTGGGACGTGGGCGGCGGGGAGATCGCCTCGCTTCAGGTGCTCGGACCGCCGGCCGATGCGCTCAGCAGCTCGACGCCCGAAGGCGGCCTTGAACTCAGCGACTTCACGGTCGAGAGCAACGATTGGTCCACGACGGTTTCCGGCACGGTGACGTCGACCTTCGGCGAGCTCAAGTACGGCGCGGTCATCGCGGTTGTGGCCCGCGATGACTCTGGTGCCATCATCGGCGTTGCCAATGCCTACGTCGGCGAGCTCGCAGCCGGCGCCACCGAGAAGTTCGAGGCGTTCTTCTACGACACCCCCGTCCCGGACGCGAAGTTCGAGGCCTACCCCTGGCCCTACTGATGGACTCCAGGAGGCAGGTTCTCGAGACATACTTCGACGGGTTCCGTCGCAGCGATCACGCGGCGGTGCTCGGCTGTCTCACCGACGACGTCGTGTGGAATGTGCACGGCGTGCGAACCACCCACGGCAAGGCGGAGTTCGACACCGAGATCGAGAACCCAGATTTCGAAGGAAGCCCGGTGCTGACGGAAGACCGGATCGTCTCCGAAGGTGACGTCACCATCGTCACGGGGACGGGGAGAGGCACGCACCGGCAGTCGGGCCCGTTTGCCTTCGCATTCGCCACGGCGTTCACCTTCCGCGGAGACCTCATCGCCCAAGTGGACTCCTACGTGGCATAGCGTTCATCAGGCAAGACGTGACAATCTAGGGGCCATGTCGCAGCCGCCTCAGAGACCCGAGTACTACAGCCCGCCTGCGCCCGCGCCGATCCCGCCGCCGCCGTCCATCTCCGATGCGGCTGCCGAGGTGGGCTCCACGGGCGGCGTCCCATATGTGAACCCACCGGGATTCGCTGCGCCGCCGCAACGATCTGCCCCACAGGGATTCGCCATCGCCTCGCTGGTGCTCGGCATCGTCGGCTCGTTCACAGGGTGGATCCCCGTCTGGGGCATCGCCGTCGGCATCACCGCGCTCGTCTTGGGCATCGTGGCGATCCGCAAGCGGCAGTCCAAGGGCATGGCGATCCCGGGAATGGTCCTTGGCTTTATTTCCGCCTTGATGTCGATCGCCGTGCTGGCTGTGGTGCTCATCGAGGACGATCTCTTCGACAGGTACGATCCGGCGGACTACTACCAGGTGGAGCAGTACTACCACGGCGACATGGTGCCGCTGTCTGCCAGCGGCAGCGGCCCCAGTTCACTCAAGCTCTCCGAGTACGCCGTTCAGGAGAGCACGAGTCCCGGCGTGTGGTGGTTCGTCGTCATCCTCGACAACCCCAATGCCAAGACCTACATGACGTCCAAGATCGAGGTGCGTGCGCTCGCCGCAGATGGCACCGTGCTCGCTGACAGGACCGAGTACCGCTACGTGGCCCCCGGCAAGACTGCGATCGTCGGCACCTTCTACGACGTCGAGGGAGAGATCGCCTCACTCGAGGTCGTCGGCCCGCCGGATGAGGCGTTGTTCACCGAGCCCGTTCTCGACAGCGCGCTGGAGGTCGGCGACCTGTCGGTCAAGCACACGGATTGGTCCACGGAGATCACGGGCCGCGTCACGTCCACCTATGAGAAGACGCGGCTTGGAGTCGAGGTCGCCGTAGTGGCCCGCGACGGCTCTGGCGCGATCATCGCTGGCGGCGACCAATACCTGACGTCGGTTGACGGTGGCGGCAGTGAGGAGTTCACCGTGAACCTGTTCGACGGCCCGTTCAAGGACGCGACCTTCGAGGCGTATGTCTGGGCATACTGAGCGATGACCATTCCCCCGCCAGGGCCCGAGTACTACGAGCCGCCCGAGGACCAGGAAGAGCCGCAGCCGCGCGAGGTTGACGAGGACTCTTTCGAGGGTCGCAACGACTGGTACGACCCTCGAGCATTCGCACGGAACCTCGCTGCCGACAGGCTCAAAAAGGCGGAGACACCCAAGGTTCCGCGCGGCTTTGCGATCACTGCGCTGGTGGTGGGAATCGTCGCGGTGGCAACCGGCTGGATCCCCATCGTGGGAGCGGCGATCGGCGCGGTCGCGATCGTGTTCGCCTTCATAGCGCTTGGCAAGAAGCAGCCGAGCGGCATGGCGAAGATCGGCGCGTTGACAGGCTTTGTCGCCGCAATCGTGTCGGTGGGCGTGACGGTCCACAGCCAGAACAACGGCGGCTGGTTCTGGCCCGCGCCGGAGTACCTGTCCATCAGGGGCTATTACGGAGACACCGTCATTCTGGATCCCGACGGCGGCGCCAGCTCGCTGAAGATCGTCGAGCAGGCATTTGGCCAGTGGGAGTACTCGGACTTCGACGAACGCGGACGCTGGTGGTACCTGGTCGTCCTCGAGAACCCGCATGAGCGGCCCTATGGAACGTCGGAGTTCACAGTCAGGGGACTCGACGACAGCGGTGCGGTGGTCGCCGAAAGACTCACCTTCCGTCACGCCGCTCCCGGGAAGATGGTGCTCGTTGGTGAGTTCCGCGACGTGGGTGACGCTCAGATTCACGCGATCCAAGTTGAGGGCCCGCCAGACGACGCGCTCCGCGATGAGCCCTATGAGGGCAGCATCACGGTGGACGACTTTGACGTCGAGGAGACCGAGTGGTCAACGAGCGTGACCGGCACCGTCACCAATACCTACAAGGACATCATCCGCGGCGGCTACGTCGCGATCATCGCGAGGGACAGTTCAGGCAACGTGCTCGGGGCCACGGATGGATGGTTCGACGAGCTGCGACCGGGCAAGTCGGGACAGTTCGCCGGGTACTTCTTCGATCCGCCCACCGGCGTAGCGCAGTACGAACTGATCGCGTGGCCCTGGTGAGCCTCACCACGGGCTCAGCCACAGCGTCGGGCATGAAAAAACCCCGCTCGATGGCGGGGCTTTCAGTGGCTCCGACGGGCGTCGATCCCGTGACCTCACGATTTTCAGTCGTGCGCTCTACCAACTGAGCTACAGAGCCTTGTGGGCTGACCCACTGACACGAAAGCCCCTTCGATGAAGGGGCCGCCGTACCGCGACCCTGACGGGACTTGAACCCGCGACCTCCGCCGTGACAGGGCGGCGCGCTAACCGACTGCGCTACAGGGCCAGTGCTCATGAGAGCAAGAGCAAGTGTAAACCATCTACACCCACCCCTTGTACCCCCAACGGGATTCGAACCCGTGCTACCGCCGTGAAAGGGCGGCGTCCTAGGCCACTAAACGATGGGGGCGCTCGGCGTCTCCGCCGGGACCCGGCAATAGTACCGGTCAGAGGGGTGGATTACCCAACCCGGGCGTCGGGCCACAACAATGGGCGCATGGTCGAGATGACGGACGAGGACTTCGAGGCGGCGGTAGACGACGCTCTCGAGACCATCCCCGACGAGCTGCTCGACCTCATCGACAATGTGGTGATCCTCATCGAGGACGAGCCCGAGGGCGATGACAAGAACCTGCTTGGCCTCTACGACGGCATCGCGCTCACGGATCGCGGCGTGTACGGCTTTGGTGAGCTGCCCGACCGCATCTTCATCTATCGCGGCCCCACGCTGCGCATGTGCAAGTCGCCTGAGGAGGTGCGCGAGGAGGTCGCGATCACGGTGGTGCATGAGATTGCGCACCACTTTGGGATCGATGACGACAAACTCCACGCGCTGGGCTGGGACTGATCGCCGGGCGCAGCGCCCGCGCGCGGGGTAGTATCGCCATTGTCTGACCGGTTGGTAACTTGCCGCAAAGGAGCGCACAGAATGACCGACGCTGGATTCACTCCCCTTGAGAGCTTTGGCCCCGTACCGGACGGCTGGCTGTGGGGAGTCGCGACCGCCGCGCACCAGATCGAGGGCGGCAACGTCAACAATGACTGGTGGAAGTTCGAGCACACCCCGGGCAGCGGCTGCGCCGAGTCCAGCGGTGACGCGACCGACTCCTGGCACCGCTGGGAAGAGGACCTGCAGATCGTCAAGGACCTGGGACTCGACGCCTACCGCTTCAGCATCGAATGGAGCCGCATCGAGCCGGCGCAGGGCGAGTTCTCTATCGCCGCGCTCGAGCACTACCGCCAGATGATGCTGCGCGCGCACGAACTGGGCCTGAAGAACTCCGTCACCTTCCACCACTTCACCACTCCCCTGTGGGCCGCGGAGCAGGGTGGCTGGACCAACCCCCAGATCGTCGACTGGTTCGCCGCGTACGTCGAGCGCGCGGCCGACTACCTTGGCGACGTCATCGACATCGCCGCAACGTTCAACGAGCCCAATGTCGTGGGCCTCATGGGCTACGTGATCGGCGAGTTCCCGCCCGGGAAGAAGGGCGATCTGGCGGCGTTCAGCTCGGTGACGCAGCAGTTCGTCACCGCGCACAAGCGAGCCGTCGAGATCCTGCGGGCCGCGCCTGGCGACTTCCCGGTGGGCCTGACGCTCGCGCTGAGCGACTTTGTGCTGCACCCGGACGGCGACATCAACAGCGAGGGCATCCGCCCCTCGTCGTACCCCACGTCCGAGGAGGAGGACGCCTTCGGCTACCTCATGGCGGGTGCCTACTTCGAGGCGGCGCGCGGCGACGACTACATCGGCATGCAGACGTACTTCACCCAGCACATGGGACCGAAAGGCGATGCCCTTGAGATTCCCGCTGACTGGCGCGTTACGCAGATGGGCTGGACGTTCACGCCGGAGGCGCTAGGCGTCACGGTGCGCGCCGCGCACGCCGCCACGGGTCTGCCGGTGATCGTCACCGAGAACGGCGTGGCCACCGCCGATGACGCCGAGCGCATCGAGTACTACTCGCGCTCACTTGCCGCGTTGCGCGCCGCTGTCGACGATGGAGTGGACGTGCGCGGGTTCTTCGCGTGGAGCCTGCTCGACAACTTCGAGTGGGCACATGGCTACCGCCCGCAGTTCGGCATGGTTGCCGTGGACCGCACGACGTTTGAGCGCACGATCAAGCCCTCGGCCGAGTGGTACGCGGGCATCGTCGCCTCGTCGCGCAGCTAGCCCCAAGCCCAGCCAAGCGAAGGGGCCTGACGCTGGCGAGCGTCAGGCCCCTTGCCTTGCGTGCTATTTGCTCTCGTCGCCCTCGATGAAGGCGGGAGTTGCGGGGACCTCGGTGGTGCCGCGCAAGCGGCCGATCCAGTTGAGGCCGTGGTAGATGACCAACGTGGCGATGGTGCCCAGCGCGATGCCGTTGAAGAGCATCGAACCGGCGTTCGCGACGAAGTCGGCGGTGCCGACGATGATGCCCACGCCAGCGGTGACGAGGTTGACCGTCTTCTTGAAGTCGACGTTGCCCTCCACCCAGATGCGGCCACCGAGGATCGCGATGAGACCGAACAGCAGCGTCGCCAGGCCGCCGAGCACGCCGGGGGGCAGAACAGCGACGGCAGCGCCGAACTTGGGGCTGAGGCTCAGCAGCAGCGCGAACACGGCGGCAGCCCAGTAGGCAAGCGTCGAGTACACGCGGGTCGCAGCCATGACGCCGATGTTCTCCGCGTAGGTCGTGGTGCCCGCACCACCACCCACACCGGCGATCGCGGTGGCGACACCGTCAGCGAACAGGGCGCGGCCGGTTTCGGGGTCGAGGTTGCGGTCCGTCATTGCGGACACCGACTTCAGGTGACCGATGTTCTCCGCGATGAGGATGATCACCACGGGCAGGAACGCGACCAGGACGGTGCCGTCAAAGGTGGGCGTGTGGAACGTGGGGATGCCGAACCAGTCTGCGGCGGCAATCACTTCCTTGCCGGTGGCGCCGCCGAAGCCGTCCAGCGGCACGTCCCACTCACCACGAATGAGCGAGAAGACGATGCCGACGACGGCGCCGAAGAGAATCGCGATGCGACCAAGGAAGCCCTTGAAGACCACCATCGCCAGAAGCACGGCGGCGAGCGTCACGAGAGCGGTCCATGGGCCATTGACCCAGTTGTTCTTCGCGACCCCGGCGAGGTTGAGACCGATCATCGCCACGATGGTTCCCGTGACCACGGGGGGCATCGAGACCTCGATCCAGCGCGTGCCCCAGCGGGCGACGATGAGGCCGACGATCGCAAGCAGTGCACCCGCGAGCACGATGCCGCCAAGTCCGCGTCCAATCGTTTCAGCATCAAGCGGAGCGTTCTCGTTGGTCACGCCCGCGGCCGCGAGCGGCGCGAGGAAGGCGAAGCTCGAACCCAGGTAGCTGGGCACGCGGTTGCGCGTGATGACCAGGAACAGCGCCGTGCCGATCGCCGAGAAGAACAGGGCGGTCGCGGCAGGCATGCCGGTGAGGGCGGGAACCAGCAGCGTCGAGCCCATCATCGCGAGCACGTGCTGGGCGCCGATGCCCAGGGTTCGCGGATAGGTCAGGCGCTCGTCGGGTGCCACCGCCTCGGAGGGGGCGACGTTCTTGCCATCGCCGTGGAGAGTCCAGCTGAAAACGCTCACAAGAGCTCCTTTGCACACTGTGGGACCCCGCGCGTGAAACGCGCGATTGATGGGACTCTAGCGAGGAATGGCTGGACGCGCGCGGGACACGCAACCGCCGTTCGCAACCCGGCCCCCGCGTCGGCCCTCCTCCACACATTTTGGGTCCGCAGCGTCGGGCCGCTGAACAAAGTGCCTGGTAGATCGCGTGTCCGGTTTGTCCGGAACTCAAAATGTGTGGAGGAGGGACGCGGGGCGGGCCGACGCTGCGGCCGGGCGGGAGCGACGCTCGCGCTGGCTGCTGATCGCCTAGGCCTTGGGGTGGGAGGCCCAGGCGGACTCGACCATCTCGCGGACGGTGTGCGAGTTCTTCCACTCGATGTCATCCGCGGCGAGCTCTCCGGTGGCGACGATGCGCGCGGGATCGCCAGGACGGCGCGGGCCCTCGACAGGAACCAGGGACGTGCCCGTGACCTCGACGATCGCGTCGACGATCTCGCGCACTGACGTCCCCGCGCCGGAACCCAGGTTGTAGACCGGGGCCAGCGGCCGCCCCGCAGCGAGCATGCGAGCCGCCGCGACGTGCGAGTGTGCGAGGTCGCTCACGTGGACGTAGTCGCGCACGCACGTGCCGTCGGCTGTGTCGTAGTCGGTGCCATTGATCTGCGGCGCAATGCCGGCCTCAATCGCGGCGAACACCCTGGGGAAGAGGTTGTGCGGCGACGCATCCCACACGTCGCGGAACCCAGAGCCCACCACATTGAAATAGCGCAGCGAGGTCGCGGCGAGCGCGGCGTCGGTTCCCGCCGTGGCGCGCACCTGATCGCGGATGAGCCACTCGGCGATGAGCTTGGATTCGCCGTAGGGCGACTCGGGAAGCGTGGGCGTCTCCTCGGTGACCACAGGCTCGGACGGCGTGCCATAGACCCCGGCGGAAGATGAGAACACGAGCAGCCGCACGCCCGCGACGGCCATCGCCTCAAGCAGCGACCGCGTGCCGTCCACGTTCTGCTGATACGTGTGCAGGGGGTACTTCACGGACTCGCCGGCGAACTTGTAGCCGGCGCAGTGGATGACGCCCTCGACGTCATGCTCCACGAGCGCCGCGGTCACCGCGTCCGTGTCCAGCACAGAGGCGCGTACAAAGGGCGTGCCGCCAGCGACAAAGGACTCGATGCCGGTCGAGAGGTCGTCAAGTACCACGGGGTCCATGCCTGCGGCGTCGAGCGCGCGCACCACATGGGTGCCGATGTATCCAGCCCCGCCTGTGACCAGCCAGCTCATGCGTCCACCCTACGGTTGTCAGTTCTCGCGGTGCGCGCCGTCGGAAGGCGTCACCGTGAAGCAGCGCGGCTCGGCGAAGCCCGAGGCAAGGAAGTCCTTGGTGACGGCCTGTGCCACGGCCTCAGCAGCGTCGGCCGGGACAATCGCGATCGCCGCGCCACCGAATCCGCCGCCCGTCATGCGCGCACCGATCGCGCCGTGACGCAGGGAGGAGTCCACCGCGAGGTCAAGCTCGGGGACGGAGATCTCGAAGTCATCGCGCATCGACACGTGGGACGCGATGAGCAGCGGGCCGATCGCCTGCGGGCCCTCGTCGCGCAGCACGCGCACGGTGTCCGCCACGCGCGCCGACTCGGTGACCACGTGGCGCACCCGGCGGTACGTCTCCTCGTCGAGCACCCGCTGCGCTCGCGGCAGGTCGGACTCGGCAACGAACCTCAGTGACGGCACGTCGAGAGCTGCCGCTCCCTTCTCGCATGAGGCCCGTCGGTCGCCATAGCCGCCGGTCGCGTGCTCGTGGCGCACCTGCGTGTCGATGACGAGCACCGTGAGGCCTTCGCGGTCGAGGTGCAGCGGAACGGACTCCGCGGTCTCCGTGCCGCAGTCGAGGAACACGGCGTGGTCGGCCTCGCCCAGCAGCGACGCGCACTGATCCATGATTCCCGTGGGCGCGCCCACGGCGACGTTCTCTGCGAGGCGCCCCGCGCGCGCCAGCGCCATGCGGTCGAGCCCCAGGTCCCACAGCTCGTTGAGCGCCACCGCCACTGCGCACTCGATCGCGGCGGACGACGACAGCCCCGCGCCAAGCGGCACATCGCTCGTGAGGTAGATATCAAGGCCCGACGCTGCGGACAGGTCAGCGCCCGGCTCGCCATTGGTTCCCTCGCCGATGGCCCAGGCGACGCCAAGGGCGTAGGCGGACCAGCCGCTGAGGCGCTCGGGAGTGAGGTCATCGATCGCGATGGAAGCCTCGCCGTCGATGGTCGCGGAGCGCACCCGCAGCACGCGGTCCTCGCGAGGCGCGACTGCGCAGTATGTGCGGCGATCGATCGCGAAGGGGAGCACGAGCCCGCCGTTGTAGTCGGTGTGCTCGCCAATGAGGTTCACGCGACCGGGCGCGCTCCACACTCCCAGAGCGGGGCGTCCGTACGCCGCCTCGAACTCGGCGCTCGCATTCTGGGCCGCGTCAGCCATGTGTCCTCACTCTCAAAGCAGTCCGTCAATGTTACCGTGAACATCGACAGCGGAGTCGTCCGAACTCGCGTTGACCCGGAGGTGGCAGTGCCCAAGCAGTCTCGCGGTCCGAGCATGCACGACGTTGCAGCGCTCGCGGGCGTCTCCCATCAGACCGTCTCGAGGGTGCTCAACAACTTCGAGGGCATCCGCCCGGAGACGCGCGAACGAGTGCTCGAGGCGATCGATCAGCTGGGCTATCGGCGCAACCTCGCTGCCCGCACGCTCGCGACGGGCACGGCTCAGGCGATCGGCGTCCTCGCTCCCGAGACTCCCAACTACGGGCCCATGGCCACGCTCTATGCGACGGAGCGCGCTGCGTCGAAGGCTGGCTTCCACCCGCTCGTCACCACCACCTCGCATGAACCGGCGGACGTCTCGGAGAGCCTCGACTTCCTCCTTGGCCGCTCCATCGACGCTCTCGTTGTCGTGGCGCAGAGCCCGCAGGTGACAGAGGTCGTCGAGTCGATGAACGCCGGGATCCCGGTCGCCTACGTGCTCACCGGCCAGCCCGCAGTAGGCAAGTCGGTGGCGGTGGACCAGGCCGCGGGCACCCGCCTCGCGATGGAGCATCTCTACGAATTGGGCCACCGCGAGTTCCAGCACATTGCAGGTCCCGCCGGCTTCACCGAAGCGGACATGCGCCGTCGCACCTTCCACGAGTTCCTGGACGAGCACGGGCTCACGGCGCATCCGGACTTACAGGGGGACTGGTCGCCTGACTCCGGCTTCGCCGCCGGTATTCAGGTGGCCGGGGAGGCCACCGCGATCTTCTGTGCCAATGACCAGATGGCGCAGGGAGCGATGCATGCGCTGCGTGGTCGTGGCCTCTCCGTGCCGCTCGATGTGAGCATCGTGGGCTTTGATGACATCCCCGAGTCGGCTCACTTCAGCCCGCCGCTCACCACGGTGCACCAGGACTTCCACAGCGCGGGGGAGCAGGCTGTCGAGATGCTCGTGGCCCAACTGACGGACCCGGCGGTGAGCGCTCCGCCGCCTCTCAGACCATGGCTCGTGCAGCGCGCATCCACTACGAGGCCGCGCGGCTGAAAATTGGGACTCTCGCCCCTGGCGTGGGTCGGCAGCGGCGTTGTATGTTAGCGTTCATATTCGGTAACTCGACAAGGCAAAGGGGCCTCGATGGTTTCACCAAGAACCGCTTATGTCATCGGCATTGACTTCGGCACGCTCTCCGGTCGCGCCCTTGTAGTCGACGCCGCCGACGGCACCGAACTCGCCAGCGCGGTCCACGAATATGAGCACGCCGTGATGGATACGACGCTTGCCGCGACGGGCGCATCCCTTCCCCCGGAGTGGGCGCTGCAGGTCCCCAATGACTACCGCGAGGTGCTGCGCAAAGCGGTGCCCGACGCTGTGGCCGCCGCAGGCATCGACCCCACCCAGGTGGTGGGCATCGCCACAGACTTCACCGCATCCACGCCTCTGCCTGTGCTCGCCGACGGCACGCCGCTGTGCGAGGTTCGCGGCTTCGAGGACCGCCCCCACGCCTACGTGAAGCTGTGGAAGCACCACGCGGGCCAGCCGCAGGCGGATCGCATCAACGCTCTCGCTCGCGAGCGGGGCGAGTCGTGGCTTCCTCGCTACGGAGGGTTCATCTCCTCCGAGTGGGAATACGCCAAGGCGCTGCAGCTGCTCGAGGAAGACCCCGAGATCTACGAGCGCATGGACCACTGGGTCGAGGCCGCTGACTGGATCATCTGGCAGCTCACTGGCGAGTACGTGCGCAACGCCTGCACCGCCGGCTACAAGGGCATCCTCCAGGACGGCGCGTACCCAAGCCCTGACTTCGAGGAGGCGCTCAACCCCGCCTTCCGTGGCTTCGCGGAAACCAAGCTCGCCCACCGCATCGGCCAGCTGGGTGAGCGCGCGGGAACGCTCACGGCGCAGGCCGCCGAGTGGACCGGACTGCCAGAGGGAATCGCGGTCGCAGTGGGCAACGTCGACGCCCACGTGACCGCTCCCGCAGCCAAGGCGACGCAGCCCGGCCAGATGCTCGCCATCATGGGCACCTCCACGTGCCACGTCATGAACGGCGACCACCTCACGGAGGTGCCCGGCATGTGCGGCGTCGTGGACGGCGGCATCCTCGCCGGCTACTACGGCTACGAGGCCGGACAGTCCGGTGTTGGCGACATCTTCGCGTGGTACGTCAAGAACCAGGTGCCCGCTCGGTACTTCGATGAGGCCAAGGCAGCCGGCAAGTCGATCCACCAGTACCTCACCGATCTGTCCTTCGAGGAGCCCATCGGCGCCCACGGCCTCGTGGCGCTCGACTGGCACGGCGGCAACCGCTCGGTGCTCGTCGACACGAGCCTCAGCGGCATCATCGTTGGTCAGACCCTCGCGACCCGCGCCGAGCAGGGCTACCGCGCCCTGCTCGAGTCGACGGCGTTCGGCACGCGCACCATCGTCGAGACCTTCAACAAGTCCGGAGTCCCCGTCACCGAGTTCGTCGTCGCAGGTGGTCTGCTGAAGAACCCCCACCTGATGCAGCTCTACGCCGACGTGCTCAACCTCCCGCTGTCCACGATCGCGTCCGAGCAGGGCCCCGCCTTGGGAAGCGCGATCCACGCAGCAGTTGCCGCGGGGCTGTATTCCAGCGTCTACGAGGCAGGGGAGGCCATGGGGAAGGTGACCAAGAACGCCTACCTTCCCAACCCCGAAGCCGCGGCGGCCTATGACCGCTTGTACGCGGAATACCAACAGCTTCACGACTACTTTGGCCGCGGGGCCAATGACGTCATGAAGCGACTCAAGGCGCTTCGTAAGGAGGCCCATTCATGATCCGGTTCACGGAGGCCCAAGAAGCCGCCATCCAAGCGAGCAGGGAAAAGGTCGCCGCGCTCCACGGCGAACTGGTCCGCTACGGGCTCGTGGTGTGGACGGCCGGCAATGTCTCCGAGCGCGTCCCCGGAACGCAGCACTTCGTCATCAAGCCCTCTGGTGTCGACTACGACGACCTCACCCCAGAGTCGATGATCCTGTGCGACCTCGACGGCAACGTGGTGCCCGGGACTCCGGGCTCCGATCGCTCGCCGTCCTCGGACACCGCAGCCCACGCGTATGTCTACCGTGCCCTCCCGCACGTGGGCGGCGTGGTGCACACCCACTCGACTTACGCGACGGCGTGGGCCGCGCGCCGTGAGCCCATCCCGTGCGTCATCACCGCCATGGCGGATGAGTTCGGCGGCGAGATCCCCGTTGGCCCGTTCGCGATCATCGGCGACGAGTCCATCGGTCGTGGCATCGTCGCCACGCTCGACCGCCACCGCTCGCGTGCAGTGCTCATGGCCAACCACGGTGTCTTCACCATCGGCAAGGACGCTCGCGACGCGGTGAAGGCCGCGGTGATGTGCGAAGACGTCGCACGCACCGTGCACATCGCGCGACAGCTCGGCGAGCCCATCCGCATTGAGCAGAAGTACATCGACTCGCTGTTCGACCGCTACCAGAACGTCTACGGGCAGAACCCTCAAGGAGAGATCAAGTGACAAGCATCGTCCCCAACCTGGCCGAATACGAGGTCTGGTTCCTCACCGGCAGCCAGTCGCTCTACGGCGACGAGGTGCTCGCGCAGGTCGCCGAGCAGTCGCACGAGGTCGTCGACCTGCTGAAGAACTCCGGCGACATCCCCGTGACGATCGTCTGGAAGCCGGTGCTCATCAGCCGCGACAGCATCCTCGAGGCGATGGTCGAGGCGTCCGCTGACCCCAAGGTCATCGGCGTGATCACCTGGATGCACACCTTCAGCCCCGCCAAGATGTGGATCGCGGGTCTCAACGCCCTGACCAAGCCGCTGCTGCACCTGCACACGCAGGCCAACCGCGAGCTGCCGTGGGACACGATCGACTTCGACTTCATGAACCTCAATCAGGCAGCGCACGGCGACCGCGAGTACGCATACATCGAGACGCGCCTCAACGTGCCGCGCGTGACGGTCGTTGGCCACGCGTCCTCGCGTGAGGTGACCCAGCGCATCGGCACGTGGTCCCGCGCCGCCGCCGGCATCGCGGCGGCGAAGACCCTCAAGGTCGCTCGCTTCGGCGACAACATGCGCTACGTCGCCGTCACCGAGGGCGACAAGACCGAGGCCGAGGTGGTGCTCGGCGCCCAGATCAACACGTGGGGCGTCAATGAGCTGGTGGAGCGCGTCAACGCGGTGGAGGACTCCGCCATCGACGCGCTCATCGAGGAATACCTCGCTTCCTACGACGTCGCGCCAGAGCTGCTTCCCGATGGTGAGCGCCACGAATCCCTGCGCTATGCCGCCGCGATCGAAGCAGCCTTGCGCGGCTTCCTCGAGGAGGGCGGCTTCACCGCCTTCACCGACACCTTCGAAGACCTTGGCGAGCTGCGTCAGCTGCCTGGCCTCGCGGTGCAGCGCCTCATGGCCGACGGCTATGGCTTTGGTGCAGAGGGCGACTGGAAGACGGCGATCCTCGTTCGCCTGTGCGCCGTCATGGGAGCGGGGCTTCCCGGCGGCGCGAGCCTCATGGAGGACTACACGTACCACCTGGTTCCCGGCCAGGAGCTGTCGCTTGGCGCGCACATGCTCGAGGTCAGCCCCTCGCTGTCGTCCAAGAAGGCCCGCCTTGAGATCCACCCGCTGGGAATCGGCGGCAAGGAGGACCCCGTGCGCCTGGTCTTCACAGCCGACGCTGGCCCGGCGATCGTTGTGGCGCTCAGTGACATGCGGGATCGGTTCCGCCTCGTGGTGAACGAGGTGGACAACGTGGACCTGCCCGCCCCCATGCCGCATCTGCCTGTTGGTCACGCGGTCTGGAAGCCCCGTCCGGACTTCAACACGGCCGTCGCAGCATGGCTGCAGACGGGCGGCGCGCACCACACCGCGATGTCCAACCAGATCGACTCCCAGGTCATCAAGGACTTCGCTCGCATGGCCGGCATCGAGCTGCTCGTGATCGACGCTGACACCAAGGTCGAGGACTTCGACAAGCAGATCCGCTGGAACCAGGCGTACTACGCGATGGGCGGTCGGTGACCACCGAGCGCCGAGCGCTCACGACTGCTATTTTTGTGGCGTCGGAACGGCTGCGTCCGTGCTGGCACCCTTCCGGCGACGGACCCTCTATCTCCAGTGGTAGGGGGTCCGTTGTCGTCTGTGCGCGGCCTCAGTCGAGCGGCACTCCGGTGAGGCTTTCGAGCGCGGCGATCAGCTCGGCGCGGGACGCGGCGTCGCGCACCGCCGGGTTGGGCTCCAGCACCTCCCTGCGCTTCACGTAACGGCCCGACGCTGTGGCCGCTGGATCGTCCGATGTCGCCAGCCACACTTGGGTTTCGGCTCCGTCCTCGACCTCGTCCCACGCATTCGGCCCTCCCAGCTGAGTCTTGATCCAGCCAGGGTCGACGACGTTGATGATCGACTCGGCGTGACGCGCGGCGAGTTCGAAGGCGAGCATCGAGTCGTGCAGCTTCGAGTCGCTGTAGGCCTGCATGCCGTCCCATTCGCGAGCCTCCCAGTTGAGGTCGTCGGGTCGCCACACACCCTGCTCCTCGAGGCCAGAGGTGAGGTAGACCATTCGCGACGCCACGGGCATGAGCGCCGTCAGCAGGTACGGTCCCACCACGTTGGTGTGGAAGATGAACTCGATCCCGTCGTCGGTGAGCCTGCGGTCGGGAACCCCACCACCTACGCCGGCGTTGTGAATCACCACATCGAAGGGCCCCTCAGCGTTTGCGGCCTCGGCAAGCTCGGCGGTTCCCGCGAGCGAGGTGAGGTCACCGCTCACGGCGCCCACAGCGTCGGGCAGATTCGCGAGGGCCTGGGCCGCGCGCTCAGGTGAGCGGCCGTGCAGGACCACCTCGTGACCCATGGAAATGAGCTGACGGGCGCACTCGGCGCCGATGCCCTGAACGGAACCCGTGATGAAGATGCGAGACATGAACGTCATGCTCCCATGCGCGTACCCGTACTCTTGCCACATGGGCATCGCTGACGAACTCATCGCGAACAACAAGGACTACGCGGAGCTTTATGTCCCCGACCGGCCGCTGCCGCCCCGCAGGCAGCTCGCCGTGGTGTCATGCATGGACTCCCGTCTCGACACCTTCGCGATGCTCGGACTCGACATCGGTGACGCGCACATCATCCGCAACGCGGGTGGCGTGGTCACGGACGATGTCATCCGTTCGCTCACGATTTCGCAGCGCAAGCTCGGCACTCGAGAGGTCATCCTCATTCACCACACCGACTGCGGTGCGCTGACCTTCACCGATGACCAGCTGCGCAACCAGCTGCTCGAGGAGACGGGCCTCAAGCCCACGTGGAGCCCCGAATCGTTCAAGGACCTCGACGCCGACCTGCGCCAGAGCATGGAGCGCGTGCGCCGCAGTCCTTTCCTCGTGGACACCTCTCAGGTGCGCGGCTTTGTCTTCGACGTGCACACGGGCGTGCTGCGCGAGGTGAAGTAGCCGGGGTTACCCTGGAAGCCGCACCCGCAGGCCAACAGGGGAGGTCCCAATGAGCTGGTGGAGTTTCATCAAGGCCGTGTACCGCGGCGAGCACAAGCTCGCAGGCACCACGTGGACCATGCTGATCCTCACGGTGATCTACACGATCTCGCCGCTGGACTTCATTCCGGAGCTCATCTTCCCCGTCATCGGCTACGTCGACGACCTGGGGCTGTGGGGCGTGCTCGCCGCGCTCGCGGCCCGCGAGAAGAGCCGGTACGACGCGGCGCTCGCCAAGGAGCCCATCGTGGTTCAGGCGGAGCGCATCTCCTGATCCCGCACCCTCGTGGACGCTTCCGGGGGTCTTTGCTAGGTTAGCGGGCGGCCATCGGGCGGCACGCGTCGCCGGGGGAGGGAAGCGACGTGAGCGAGTTCGGTGTCGACCTGCGCGGGGTCATTGACCTGCTGTCGCGCCACATCTACTCCGGACCCGAGGTCTTCCTTCGCGAACTGCTGCAGAACTCTCGCGACGCGCTCGTCGCTCGCGCAGGCGGCGACAGCATCGACCCCGCGTGGGGTGTTCGCATTCGCCCGGCCACCGAGACCCAGCCGTTCATCATCACCGACACGGGCATTGGCCTCGCCGCCGACGAGGTGGCGGATCTGCTGTCGACCGTTGGCCGCAGCTCCAAGCGCGACGTGCTGGATCTGCGCAACGAGGACTTCCTTGGCCACTTCGGCATCGGCCTGCTGAGCTGCTTCATGGTCGCGGACGTCATCGAGATCACGAGCCGCAAGGAAGGCCGTTTGGCCTGCACGTGGCGCGGCCTCGCTGACGGCACGTACACGGTCACGGAACTCGACGAGTCGCAGTCCGACGCCATCGAGATCGGCACCCGCGTCAGCCTTCACGGCAATCGCGAGGAGTCGGCGCTGCTGAGAGAGGACGCGGTGCGCCGCCTCGCGAAGCTCTACGCCGAATTCCTTCCCATCAGCGTCACGCTTGTCACCGACTCCGGCGACGAGTCGCTCACCGGCCCTGCTCCGTTCCTGTCGAGCAGTCGCGAGGTGCTGCTCGAGTACGGCGAGGAGTTCATCGGCCACCGCCCCCTCGACGTGATCCCGCTGTCGATCGCCGCTACCGCCACCAAGGGTGCCGCCTACGTCCTTGGCAACCCAGCGTCGGGCCGTTACCGGTCCGGGGCCAAGGTGTACCTGGGGCGCATGCTCGCCGCAGAGGAGGAGCACGCGGCGGTCCCGGATTGGGCGTTCTTCTTGCGCACCGTCATCAGCTCCGATCTCCTCACTCCCACCGCGAGCCGTGAGTCGCTGGTTCACGATGACGCGCTCACCACCACGCGAGAGGCCATCGCCGACGCTGTGCGGGCTTGGGTGCGCGGACTCGCCGAGGCGAATCGGCCGCTGCTTCGCGAGTTCCTGTCGACGCATGACCTCGCGATCCGCGCGGCATGCGTCGACGACGATGAGCTGTTCCGGATCGTGGGGCCGTTCTTGAGCTTCGAGACGGCGGCAGGTCCGCGCACGCTTGAGGACATCGCGGCGGACGGCGAGGCGCAGTTCGCGGCGTCGCTCGACGAGTTCCGCATGCTGACCGGGCTTGGCGTGAAGGGGACGCTGGTCAACGCCTCCTATGTGCACCACGAGGAGCTGCTGGTCAAAGCGCCGCATCTATTTGCCGGGCTGAGCGTGACTGCGGCAGATGTGATGGCGCGCCTTGCAGACCTCGCCGACCCTGCGCTCGAAGACCGCACGCGGACGGAGCCCTTTGCTGCCCGCGCCACCGCGGCGCTCGCCGATGTCGAGGTGGATGCGGTGGTGAAGGTGCTGCCCGAGCCGACGATCCCCAGCCTCTATGTCGCCGACGCGCAGGTGCTCACTCGCGTCGACATGCAGCGCGCCAGCGAGATCGCGACCGGACCATGGGCGGCTGCTCTGCGAAGGGCAGGCAACCGCGTCGACGATGTCCGCTCCCGCACCGGCGTCACCGCCACTCGCGCGCAGATCTGCCTGAACTGGGCATCGCCGCTGGTGCAGCGACTGGCCACTTTGCAGGACAACGAGGTGCTCGAGCGATCGGTGCGGCTGCTGTATGTGCAGGCGCTGCTCGCCGGCCGCCGACCGCTCACGGAGCGCGACCGCGCACTGATGAGTCAATCACTGGACGACCTCATCACCTTGAGCGTCGGCCTCGATATGGGAGGGGAACCATGACCGTGGACCAGACCTTGCAGGAGCGGCTCGAAGAGCTCGAGTACATGGGCTACACGCCGCGTCAGCGCGACGAGGCGATGAAGCTGCTCGGTGTGGCGCAGGAGCGCGGCGACCAGGACCTCGAGTTCGCGGTGCGCATGATCCTCACCGCCAATGGCGTGATGCGCGACCAGGCCGATCAGGCGCTTGCGAACTTCGCGTGGTGTGCCGCTAAGCACAAGGAGGATCCGGCGCGCTTCTTTGGCGAGGAGTACTCGCCGAGCGACCAGATCTTCTGGCACTACAAGTGGATGCCGGGCATCATCGCCAACTCCGCGGTCTTCGACCTCGAGCAGCTCGAGGCGGTGCTGCAGGACTTCGAGGACACCTACCGCGCCGCAGGGCTGCCGCTGTCAGCGGTAGTGACCGCTCGTCTCGAGAGCGCGATCAACGTGGGCGATCTCGAGGGCGCGAAGAAGTACGCGGGCCAGCTCGAGACCATGCCGCGCGATGACTTCTCCTCGTGCGAGGCGTGCGTGCCCGCAGACTTCGTGGACCTTGAGATGCTCATCGACAACGAGGAGGCGGCAGTGCGACGTGCCGTCGAGTCGTGGAGAGCGCACAACACCTGTGCCGAGGAGCCGGAGACGATGCTCGCCGGCGTGCTCGTGCCGATGCTGCGCTTGGGCCACCCCGACGCGCTTGAGGCCTACGAAACCGTCTATGACGCGTCGAAGGGCGGCGAGGACAAGCTCGGCAACCTCTCCGAGTGTGCCCTGTTCGCCTCGGTCACCGGCAACCACGAACTCGCGTTCTCGATCCTCGAGCGCAACCTGCGACTCCTGGTGCACGACGCGCTGCGCGATCGCGACCACTTTGGCGCCCTCATCAACTTCGCCGTCGTGCTCGATCGCTTGGCCGCGGCCTTCCCGCATCTGTCCGACGCTGTGGTCAGGGGAAGCGCCGATCCTCGGCTTGCCGCCCTGCTGCCTGCGACCGATCAGCCGCGCTCCGTCACCGAGCTGTCCGCGGTGATGTGGCAGGTCGCCAAGGAGATCGGCGATCGCTTCGATGCCCGCAACGGCAATTACATGTTCGCGAAGGAGCTGGCGAAGGCTCGCGCGCTTGTCACCGAGGAGCACCCGATCGAGCTGCCGGCTCCTGAGGGCTTCTCGCCAATCTCCGTGCGCCCCTCGACCCCGCAGAGCGCGGCGGACTGGCTCGAGCGCGCCATCGACTCACTGTGGGCCGTTGACGGTGATGGGGCGCTTGCCGCGGTGCGGTCCGCGCTCGCGGACATCGACTCGCTGGACTCCGAGGAGCGAGTGCGTGCCGCCGCGGTGCTGATCTCATGCCTCGAGATGGGCGACGCGCAGGACGCTCGTGACGGCTGGGCGCTGTACGTGGATGAGGTGCATCGTGCGTATGGCGAGGAGGCGGGAGCGCTCGCCGCAGCGCTCGCGACCGCAACGACGGTTGACGACTTCGAGGCCGCGATCGCCGCGCACCCCCAGGTGGGCAGCCCCGTGGGCGTACGCGCCCGCCTGCTCGCCATGAGGGCACTCTTCGCCGACCCCGCGGGACCGAGTGAAGAGAACATCGCTCGCGCCATCGCGGTGACGGAGGAGGCGCTCGCGCTGGTGCCGGATGACGAGCCCATGTCGCGAGCGTCAGTGGTGCAGTCGCTCGCTCGCCTGCGCTTCATGGCCCAAGACATCGATGGGGCGCTTGCGCTCGTGGATTCCGTGCTGAACTCCGGGATCACTCGCGCCGCGCGCGCGGGAATCCTCGAGATGGCCGGCGGCATCCTGGTGCGAGTGGACCAGCCGCAAGAGGCGGCGCAAACCTTCGACGAGGCTGCCTCACTGTTTGCCGCAGCAGGCTTCGATCGAGCGGCGCTGTACCGCGGACTCGACGCTGCCCAGGCGTGGCGCGGAGCGGGTGACGAGGCGGCGGCTGCAGCGCGGTTTGAGTTCGCGCTGAGTCTGTTGCAGCCGGATGAGGGCACTCCGACGGCGCTGCGCTGGGACTATGGCATGGCACTGCTCAACTCGGGCGATGCCGGGCGCGCGATCCCGCAGCTCGAGAGCGTGCTGGTGGATGAGCTCGCAGCCGGGGACGTGGCGCCGGAGTCGCTCGCATCGACCTATTTCCAGTTGGCCCGTGCCTACGACAACGACTACGACGAGCGAGCGGCGGAGCACTACCTGCGCGCATCCGAGCTGTTTGCTCGGGCCGAGTTCTACCGTCCGGCAGCGGACGCGGCGCTGTTCGCGGGCCGCGAGCTGTCCTATCAGGACGAGTACGTCGCAGCGAGAGAGGCACTTGAGACGGCACGCGGATACGAGGCGCGCGACCCCGACTCCACTCTTGAGGCGCACATCGGCCTTGCGCTGGCGCCCGTGCTCTCGGAGCTGGGCGACGACGCGTGGAGAGCGGTCTCGGAGGCGGCCATCGCCGCCGCGATCGCCGCGGAGGACGTCGAGCTGCGGATGCGCGGACTCAGCACTCGCATGAGCCTGCTTGCGGAGAACGACCCCGCGGGAGCGGCTGCCGAGGGCCCGGGCGCAATCGACCAAGCCCTCGCGAACGACGAGGCGGGCCTTGCGGTGGGACTGATCTGGCTCGCGGCGCGCGCCACCGGTGACGTGGAGGGCGTGCCCGCGGGCGTGAACCTGCTGAACCGCTACCGCGATCGCGTGGACGAGTTCGGCGAAGAGCGCTCAGACCTTGCGGACATGGGAGCAGAGCTGCTGCGCCAGTGGAACCTCGACGCCGAGGCTCAGCAGTGGCTCGCGGCCGTCGGCTCCAACTAGCGAGTAGCAGCGGCCCCGACGCATTGCCGGGGCCGCTGTCGTGTCATGCGGGTGTGAGTTCTCGTTCGGGCTCTTCAGGCGCCGAGGAGCGATGGGTGTCATGCCCGTCGATGTCGAGGTGGGGCAGCACGCGGTCGAGCCACGCAGGCATCCACCAATTGGCGCGGCCAAGCAGCCGCATGATCGCGGGCACCAGCACCACGCGCACGATGAACGCGTCGATGAAGATCGCGACCGCGAGCCCCAGCCCCAGCAGTTTCATAATGCGCGAGTCCGAGGTTACGAAGGATCCGAACACCACGACCATGATCGAGGCGGCGGCGATGATCACTCGAGACACCTCGGCGAGTCCGCGACGAACGGCCAGCGCGTTGTCCCCGGTCGCGTGATACAGCTCGGCGATGCGGGACACGAGGAACACTTGGTAGTCCATCGACAGGCCGAACAGCAGGGCAAAGAGGATCAGCGGCGCGAACGGCTCCACGGGGCCGCCTTCTCCAATGCCGATGAGCTGGTGCCCCCATCCCCACTGGAACACCGCGACCACCACGCCGAACGCCGCGGCGGCGCTCAGCAGGTTCATGGCCGCGCCGACGAGCGGCAGCGTCACGGAGCGGAAAGCCACAGTCAGCACCAGCACTGACAGGCCGACGACGACCAGCAGGAACACGGGCAGTGAGTCGGCGAGCGCCCTGGTGAAGTCGAGGTTGCTTGCGACCGTGCCGCCAACATGCGCCTCGACGCCGGCGCGAGGAATGTAGTCATCGCGCAGCCGCTCCACGAGCTGTTCTGTCTCGACCGCTTGGGGTGAGGTGCTGGGCACGACGATCAGCATCTGCGCGCTGCCGTCGGCATTGGGGATGGGTCCGCGCACCGCGGTGACCCCAGCGTCGGCGCTGATGGTGGAGGCGAGCGAGGCGACGTCGCCGCCCTCCGCGACCACCACGAGAGTGCCGTTTGCTCCCGCACCGAAGCCCTCGGAGACGAGGTCGTAGGCGGTGCGCGTGGTCGAGCCCACGGGATCGTTGCCTTGGTCGGCGTTGCCAAGGCGCAAGGAGACGGCGGGCGCGGCGAGGACGGCGAGCGCGGCGAGCGCGGCAAGGCTCGTCAGGAAGGGCCGACGCTCCACCAGGTTGGCGAGCCGTCCCGGCTGGGGTGCAGCCTCCGCAACGATCCCGTCGGCGGCGAGACGAGCGCGCTCGCGGCGGCTCAGCACGCGGTGGCCGTAGAGAGTGAGGAGGGCTGGCACGAGGGTCACGGAGGCCGCGACCGAGAACAGCACGGTGATCGCCGCCGCCGTCGCGAGGCTCGATAGGAACGCGATGCGCGGCACGAACATGCCTGCGAGGGCGATGAACACGGTGATTCCTGCAAACACGACGGCGCGTCCCGAGGTGGTGACGGACGTCCGGACGGATTCGCGGACCTCGCGACCGGCCTTGAGGCCAAGGCGGTGGCGGTTGACGATGAACAGCGCGTAGTCGATGCCGATGCCAAGCCCCAGCAGGACTGCAAGCGTGGGCGCCGACGTCGACGCAGGGGTGAGGTTGGAGAACAGGCCAAGGACCGCAAGCGAAGCACCGAGCGCGACGATCGCGGAGATGAGCGGAACGGTCGTGGCGATGAGCGCTCCGAAAGCAACGAAGAGGATCACCGCAGCGATCGCGAGGCCGATGAGCTCGCCGGCGCCCACCTCAGGGTTGGTGAGTCGGCTCGCTGCCTGTCCCGCCTGGCCCACGACGAGCTGAGGGGTGTTGGCCTCCTCGACCACCTCGGCGACCGCCTCGATCGACTCGAGGGGGAGGTTGTATGCCTGGTCGTCATACGTGACGGTCGCGAACGCGATGGTGCCGTCGGGAGAGACCTGGCCCGCAGCGTCGGGCGAGAAGGGGCTCGCTATCGAGGACACATGCGGGACGGCGGCGATGTCCTCGAGCGCCGCCTCGATGTCGCCGCGGGCCACGGTCACGGTGCCGGAGGTGACCTTGAATGCGATGGTGTCGGAGTCGCCAGCGACAGTGGGGAAGCGCTCTTCGAGCAGGTCATACGCCGCCTGCGAGTCGGTGGCCTTGAGCGAGAAGGTGTCGCGAATGTCTTGGCCGATGGCTCCCACGAGCACCTGCAGAGCGACGACGGCTGCGATCCAGCCGATCACGACGGCCCACGGTCGGCCCGTGGAGAGGCGGGCGATGGTCTTCATGGTGATTCCCTTCCCAGATAACTAAACGACCGTTAAGATGGTTACCGAGCCGATGGTGGCACGCTAACTAAACGTTCGTCAAGCGTTTTTCGCTGGGTGGACGGTGAAGGATGTGGGAATGAGCACTGACGCTGTCGTTGATGCGCGCAGGACGGATACACGCGAGCGCATCGTGAACGTCGCCGCCGCCCTCATCGCAGAGAAGGGTTTTGCAGGCACGTCGATCAAGGACATCTCTGATGCGCTGGGTGTCACGAAGGCCGCGCTGTATTACCACTTCGCGTCGAAGGAGGAGATCCTCCGCGCGATCGTGGACCAGCCCATCCAGTCGATTCGCGGGGTGCTCGAGGAGACGCGAGACCTCTCGACTCCCGAGGCGCGCCGCCAGCTCATCCACGACGTGGTGGGTTCGATGGCCGAGTGCACGCCCGAATCGGTTGCGGTGTTCAAGGACCCACAGATCCAGGCGATCATGGGCGCGGAGATCTCGGCCTCAGGCATCACCAATGTGCTGGCGCTGACGCTCGCGGCCGGGCTGTCCGGTGTGCAGGATCACTCGCAGATTCAGCCAGAGCACCTGGTGCGCGCGTCCGCCGCCGTCGCCGCGGGCCTCGCGGTGGTCGACACGTGGCACGTCGCCTTCCCCGACGTCGCGAAGTTCTCGCCGGAGTCGATCGACTACATCACGAACCTCGTCGCGCGCACGCTTGAGGACTAACCCGCGTCGCGGTGCGCGCCGCGCGCGATGAGTTCGCGCATGAGGCGTCGTGCGCTGCGCGTGGGCCGGATCCGCGCAATGCCCAGCCCAGCAATCGCCACCTCGACGCCGTCGGGATAGCCCAGCCAGCGTCGGCGCGTGCGCACCGTCACCTCGCTGAGCGGCACCGTCCAGTCCTGGCCCTCGGAGGGGACCCAGCGCAGAGCGTCGGACAGTTCGATGAGGCCAACGCGTTGGGGATCGTCGCGCTGCACGCCCATACCGTGATCGCCAAAATCGAGACGACCCCAGGTCTCCCACCGCTTCACGCGCTCAACCTAGCGGTTGCGCCACGCCTTCGGAGTGGTGAGGTTCAGCAGATTGACGACGCACTTCGCGGTGCGCAGCGAGAACTGGCCGCCAGAGACCATCGCGAGTCCACGCAGCGGGAGGCTGGCCGTCATCGCCTCGAACATGCCGCGCTGGGCATCGTCCTCGCTGATGTCCGCGCTCTGCAGCTCCTGTTCCACGCGCTTGCGGACCTTGCGGTTGAGGTTGCGACCCACCCACGTGACGAGCAGGTCGTCCATGGTGGACTCGAGCGTGAACGGCAGCAGTGGTCGCGGGGTGGGGACTGGGCGTCCGAGCATCGCCGCGAACTCGTCATCGGTCGCGACAAAGCCGGCCGGACCCGGCGCTGGCGTCACCACGTCATCGCTTGCGACCTTGACGGTCTTGGCAAGGCGAATGTCCTCGGACGAGGCGCCCACCTGAATCTCGAACTCTCCGGCCTCGACAAGCCAGTCGCGAGCGGCGACGTCCCAGAACGCGAACGCGCGACGGTCAAGCGTCACCGTCACCTTCTGGGACTCGCCAGCGTCCAGGCTTGCCCTCGCGAAGGCCCTCAGCTCCCTCGCGGGGCGGTACACGCTCGACTCGACGTCGCGCACGTACACCTGGACAACCTCGGATCCGGCTCGCTTGCCGGTGTTGGTCACCGTGACGGTGACCTTGTAGCCGTCGCCCGACTTCCGGACGCTGAGATCCGCGTACTCGAAGGTCGTGTAGCTCAGGCCATGACCAAAGGGGAAGCGCGCCCGCACCCCCGAACTGGTGTGGAAGCGATAGCCCACATACAGGCCCTCGCGATACTCCACTTGCGTCTCGCCGCCCGGGAAGTTTGCGTTCGCCGGGACATCCCCGATCTCAACGGGGAACGATTCCGCGAGTCGCCCGCCCGGCTCCGCGACGCCAAGCAGCACATCGCTCACGGCGGCCGCACCCGCCTGTCCTCCCAGGTAGGCCTCGACAATCGCGGCCGGGGCATCAGTCCAGGGCATCTCGACGGCGCCTCCGTTGTGCAGCACCACCACGGTCTTGGCGTTCGCCTCAGTGACCGTCGCGATGAGCTGCTCGTGACCCATCGGCAGCCGCAGTTGCGTGCGGTCGAAGCCTTCGGATTCGAGGGAGGCGGGCAGCCCCGCGAGCAGGATCACCGCATCAGCGCCCGACGCTGCCTCGCGGGCCTCGTCGAGCAGCGCCGGGGTCGTCTCTCCGGTTCGTGCGTCGTACCCGGGTGCGTACGTCACCGTGGCCTTGGTGCCGACTGCGCGGCCGAACTCGTCGAGGAACGTATCCACCCTGGTGGGGTTGACAAGCGAGGACCCCGCGCCCTGGTAGCGAGGCTCTTTCGCGAAGGCGCCGATGACCGCGACGGTGCCCTTGGGGCGCAGGGGCAGCAGCCCGTCGTTGGTGAGCAGCACGCAGCCCGCGGCCGCCGCGCGGCGGGCAAGGGCGTGGTGAGCGTCGAAGTCCACTGGCTCCGCAGCGTCGGCCGCTCGGGCGCGCAGCGACAGCTCGACAACCCGGGTGGCCGCACGGTCTACGTCCGACTCACTGAGCTCGCCGCTCGCGACGGCCTTGCGCACGGCCGCATCCCACGTCCCATCGGAGCCGGGCATCTCGAGGTCGAGGCCGGCGCGGACGCCGGCGACGCGGTCGGAGGTGGCGCTCCAGTCGGTCATTGCGAGGCCATCGAAGCCCCACTCGTCTCGCAGGATCGTGGAAACAAGTTCGCGGCTCTCGCCCACATGCTCGCCATTGACCGCGTTGTAGGCGGTCATGACGGCCCACGGCTTGGAGCTCTTGACCGCGAGCTCGAAGCCCGGGAAGTAGATCTCGCGCAGCGTGCGCTCGTCGACGATGGTGTCGATCGTCATGCGACGGTGTTCTTGGTTGTTGGCGACAAAGTGCTTGAGGCACGCTCCAACGCCCTGGGACTGGATGCCGCGCACCAGCGCGCCAGCCATGACCCCGCTGATCAGGGGGTCTTCTGAGAAGTATTCGAAGACGCGGCCGCCTCCGGCGTGGCGTTTGATGTTGAGGCCGGGGCCAAGGACCACGGCGACGTCCTGGGCGCGTGCCTCGCGGCCTATTGCCGCTCCCACCTCTTCGACGAGCTGTGGATCCCACGAGGAGCCGAGCACGGCGGCGGTGGGGAAGCAGGTGGCCGGAACCGAGCGGCGCATGTCGAGTTGGTCGCCGTCGCTTTCGAGCTTTCGCAGGCCGTGGGGGCCGTCCGTGAGCATGACGGAAGGAGCGCCGTCGACGGATTCGGTGAACCACAGGTCCTTGCCGCTGAGCAGACGGATCTTGTCGTCGAGGCTGAGCCCTGCGACGATCGTTGCTGCGGCATCTATGGTGCTGCGCATTGAAGGCCTTTCGGCGTCTTTGCCCTCAGCTGGCCTGACATGGAAAGAGCGCGCGGGCGTTAAGGGGGGGAATCTAGCGCCCGCGCGCTATTTAACAATGTTAGATAGAGTGCCGATAACTTGGCAAGTCGGTGCGATGTAGATCACATTGGAGCCCTGAATGGCTGTGAGGATGGAGCCGGACGAGCGGCGCAAGTCCATCCTTGCCACCGCAATGTCCATCATCGACGAGCACGGCCACCAGGGTCTGACGATGCGAGCACTTGCTCGCGCATGCGGCATGTCGGCGCCGGGCCTGATGCACTACTTCCCGGACATGCCCACGCTCGTGGTCGCCGTCATCGACTACCGCGAACAGCGTGACGCGGACCTCTACGACCTGTCCATGCGCGGCCCCGGCGTGACCCGCATGATGCTCGACAAAGCCATTCAGAACATCATCGATCGCCCCAAGGCTGCCGAACTGTTCGCGATCGTCGAGGCGCAGGCCATCGATCCGCGGCATCCCGGCCACGAGTACTTCAAGTACCGCAACGAGCGCCTCGTCGCCGACGTGCTTCCCATCGCGTCCGCAGAGTACGAGAACGCGGAGGAGCTCATCCGTCAGCTCATCGCCATCGCCGATGGCCTGCAGCTCAACTGGCTGCGCGACCCCGGGTCCTTCGACCTCATGGAGCGCTGGAAGGCGATCGCCGATCCGCTCCTCGCCGCCGCGGAGCGCTGCGACGTGAGAGGGGCCGAGCCCGACGAGCGGTGACTACATCTCCTCGTGCGTATTCGGGTCGCCGTCGAACAGGCGGCCGTCCTCACGGGTCAGCGCGCTGATCGCCGCGACCTCCTCCTCGCTCAGCGAGAAGCCGAACACGTCGAGGTTCTGGGCCTGACGCTCCGGAGTCGCGGACTTGGGAAGGGGGATGTTGCCCAGCTCGAGCTGCCAGCGCAGAATCACCTGAGCTGGCGTGACACCGTGACGCTCCGCAGAGTCGGCCACCACGGGCTCCGCGTACGGTGCGTTGCGCTTGCCCAGCGGGCTCCACGACTGGGTGACGATGCCCAGCTTCTTGTGCTCGGCGCGCATCTGCTCCTGGTTGAAGTATGGGTGCAGCTCGATCTGGTTGACCACAGGGGTCACGCCCGTGTCGCCGATGATGTTCGCGAGGTGCTCCGCGGTGAAATTGGACACGCCGATCGAGCGCGCCACGCCAGCCTCACGCAGCTCGACGAGCCCACGCCAGGCCTCGCGGTACTTGCCGGTGATGGGGTTGGGCCAGTGGATGAGCAGCACATCGATGCGGTCAAGACCCAGCGTGGCAAGGCTCTCCTTGCCCGACGCTATGGCCGCCTCGAACTCGTGGGCGCGGCCGGGAATCTTGGTCTGGACGGTGATCTCGTCGCGGTCGGTCCCGGACTCCTTGAGGAAGTCGTTGATCGCACGGCCCACGATGTCCTCGTTGCCGTAGTTCACGGCGGAGTCGATGAGGCGGTACCCGGCGTCGAGAGCGGTGCGGATGGCGCGGTAGCCGTCCTGGTCCTTGAGGGGGTAGGTGCCAAAGCCGATTGCGGGGATCTGGAAGCCGTCGTTGAGGGTGTGTGAGGTGCTCATGCGCCAACTGTAAGGCCGCTGGAAGGGTCGATTTCCTTACCAGGCGCATAGATTTGAGGGCATGACGGTCGCGTTCGTGCTGGGAGGCGGAGGGGTTCGCGGTGCCGTCGAGGTGGGCATGCTGCGGGCACTGTTCGAACACGGCATCACCCCTGAGCTGATCGTGGGCACGTCCATTGGCGCGATCAACGGAGCGGCCGTGGCGCACGACCCCACGCCGCGAGTGGTGGACACCCTCATGGACGCGTGGGCGTCGCCCACCGCGTCTGCCGTCTACGGCGACTCGTGGTTCCGGCAGATGCAGCGGCTCGCCCAGTCGCGCACCCACCTCAACGATCCTGGCCCGCTGCGGAGCCTGCTCGGCGAGATCATTGGAGCCCACACGCGCTTCGAAGACCTTGCCGTCCCCCTCGCTGTATGCGCGTCGAGCATCGAGCGCGCCGCGGAGGTGTGGTTCGACTCGGGGCCGGTGATCGACGCGGTGCTCGCCTCAGCGTCGGTCCCTGCCGCGCTGCCGCCAACCCTCATCGACGGCGAGCACTACGTCGACGGCGGCATCGTCAACTCGATTCCGCTGAGCGAGGCCGTTGCGCGCGGTGCGACCACGATCTTCGTGCTGCAGGTGGGTCGGGTCGAGGAGCCGCTCGCGGTGCCAACCAAGCCGTCTGAGGTGGCGAAGGTGTCCTTCGAGATCGCGCGGCGTCACCGCTTTGCCAGGGACATCGCCTCGCTGCCGCCGGGGCTTGACGTGCACGTCCTTCCCTACGGTGGTCGCCAGCCCGGTGACCACAAGCTCTCCTCGTACCGCAAACTCGACGCGACCCATCGGCGCATCGAGGCCGCATACTCCGCGAGCCTCGATTACCTCAGGAGCCTCTGATGCAGCGACTGTGGCGGCTGCCGCCCAGGTGGGTGCGCCGGTTGGTGCTCGCCCCGCTCGTGGTGCTCACCGCATTCGTGTGGCTGCCCGTCGCGGCGTGGCTCGTGGTGATCGTGGCAGGCGTGGTGGCGTGGGCGCTGCCCGGACGGCTGAGGATCCTGCGCGTGGTGTTCATGGTGGGCCTGTACCTGCTGTGGGACGCGGCGGCGCTGGTCGCGATGTTCGGGCTGTGGATCGCCTCTGGCTTTGGCATATGGATGAAGCGACCGTTCTTCCAGCGCGTGCACTACCACCTCGCGGCGGCGATGCTCGGCTCGCTGTTCTGGGCCGCGCGCAAACTGCTGAGGCTCACCATCGAGGTTGACGATTCCGAAGGCCACCTGGACCCCCACGGTGAGCGACTGATCGTCGCGAGCCGTCACGCAGGACCAGGCGATTCGTTCATTATTGTGCACGCTGCTCAACCGGTATGGCAGGGAGCCCGCGATCGTGCTCAAGGACACCCTGCAGTGGGACCCGGCCATCGACGTGCTCCTCAATCGCCTCCCCACTCGCTTCGTCACACCGCACCGCGACACCCGTCCGGGCCAGCCCACCGGCTCGGAGGCGATCGGCGAACTGGCGGCCGGGCTTGACGCCAACGATGCGCTGCTGATCTTTCCCGAGGGAGGAAACGTCACCCCCGGCCGGCGCCTGCGACGCATCAAGCAGCTGCGCGCCTCCGGCCGCCACGACTTCGCCGAGCGTGCGGAGGCGATGACCAACGTGATGGCTCCCCATGCAGGTGGGCTGCTCACCGCGATCGCCGCCGCTCCCGACGCGGAGATCGTCATGCTGGGCCACACCGGACTCGACCGCCTCGAGACGGTGGGCGACATCTGGCGAGAGCTGCCAGTGGACAAGAAGATCATCCTCAAGTCATGGACCGCGAGTCCCGCACCTCAGGCCCACGCGGAAGCGTGGCTTTTCGAATGGTGGGAGCGCGTTGACCGGTGGGTCGGCGAGAACCAAGCCACAGCGTCGGGCAGTGAGAGCGGCGACTAGGCGAACAGAGCGCTGACGGACTCGCCAGAGTGGATGCGGCGCACCGCTTCGGCGAACGCGGGCGCGGCACTCAACACCGTGAGCTTGGGATGAGAGAACGTCAGCGTGTGCGGCACGGTGTCCGTGGTGACAATTTCGCTGACTCGCGGGTCGTCGCCGATGCGCTCTAGAGCGCCGTTGCTGAAGATGCCGTGCGTGCAGGCGATCGAGATGCGGCGCGCGCCCGCGTCGGAGAGTGTGTCGAGGATCGCCGAGATGGTGGTGCCGTTGGCGATCTCGTCGTCGAGGACAATCACGTCGCGATCGGCCACATCGCCGATCAGGTGCGAGATCTCCACCCGGTCACCCTGGAAGCGCTCCTTGGCGCCGGCGGCGACGGGGGTGCCCAGCAGCCGGGCGAAGCGAGAGGCGGACTTCGCGTTGCCCAGGTCAGGGGAGACCACCGTGGTGTTCGCGAGGTCGTGGGCGCGGAAATGCGAGGCGAGCTCCTCGAGCGCATGCAGCTGATCCGTGGGGATGCGGAAGAACGCGTGCACCTGGGGCGCGTGAAGCGTCATGGTGAGGATGCGGTTGGCGCCGGCCGTGACGAGCATGTCCGCCATGAGGCGGCCGCCGATCGAGATGCGCGGGTGGTCCTTCTTGTCGCTGCGTGCGTACGCGAAGTGCGGCATGATCGCGGTCACGCGGCGGGCAGACGCGCCACGGGCCGCATCGATCATGAGCAGCAGCTCCACGAGGTTCTCCTGCGTGGGTGCCACGATGGGCTGCACCAGGAACACGTCGCGCTCGCGGACGTTCTCCAGCAGCTGGACCTCGAGGCAGTCATTGGCGAAGCGCTGCAGCTTCGACTCGCTCAGCGGAACGTCGAGCGCGGCGCACATCGCCTCCGCGAACTGCTTGCCACCGGTGCCTGCAAAGACGCGGATTGACTCCATGCTGTGAATCCTAACCGTGCATGGAATGTGACGGGCGGCCGACGGTGTTGGATGGAGACATGAGCAACATCACCGTTCTTGGCGGAAACGGCTACACCGGCGCGGCAGTGGTCGCAGAGGCACTGCGTCGCGGCCACACCGTCTCCATCGTGTCCCGTTCGCAGCCCCAGGCCCCGCTCGCCGGAGTTCGCTATGTCACCGGATCGGCGCTCGATCCCGAGGTGCTCGACTCCGCGCTCGAGGGCGCCGACGCCGTGGTCATGGCGGTCTCCTCTCGCGACGGCGGCCCACAGATCGCGCCGGAGCTGGCGTCGCTGCTTGTGAAGCGAGCTGGCCCGCGTCGGCTCGCCGTCGTTGGCGGCTTCTCCTCGCTGCGGCCTGCGGAGGGCGCCCCTCGCTTCATCGAGGCGGGAGTGCCAGAGCAGTACCGCGCGGAGGCAGAGGCGGGGCATGGCTCGCTCGAGGTGCTGCAGGGCGCTCCGGAGGGAGTGGACTGGGTGTTCTTCTCCCCGGCAGCGAAGTTCGGCGCATGGTTCCCGGTGGAGCCCAGCGGTGCGTACCGCTTGGGCGGGGAGGTCGCGATCCTCGACGAGGAGGGCAACTCCTACCTCCACGCCGAAGACCTTGCGCTCGCGATCCTCGACATCATCGAGTCCGGCGACCACTCGCGCGAACACGTCTCCGTAGTCTCCTAGTCCGTGGCTCAGTCCCGCCCGGTGCGCACCGCGACCGTCCTTGCGACGTCGTGGCTCAACCCCTCGATGGTGCGCGTCGAACTGCGCGTCGAAGGCGGGCTTGGCGAGGGGCTGTTCGCCGACTCGTACGTGAAGCTGCTCTTCGACGGCGTGCCGCGCGCCTACACGGTGCGCCGCGCGGTGGGCGAGGACGTGTGGATCGACTTCGTTGTTCACGGCGACGAGGGACTCGCTGGGCCCTGGGCGGCCGCGGCGGTTCCCGGCAACGCGATCGAGTTCGTTGGGCCTGGCGGCGCATGGTCGCCTCGCCCCGGCGCGGACCTCCATGTGTTCATTGGTGACGAGAGCGCTTTGCCGGCCATAGCGTCGGGCCTCGAGAGGCTTGGCGGGGCACCATCCGTGGTGTTCGCCGAGATCGCCGGACCCGGCAATGAGTATCCGCTCGACGCCCAGGTGACGTGGGTGCACCGAGGTGACGCGCTGTATGGGTCGCGCCTTGTGGACGCGGTGCTGGCCGCTGGGGTGCCGGCAGGTGATCTTGAGGTGTTCCTCCACGGCAATGCGGAGATGGTGCGGCCCCTGCGCAGGTGGCTGCTGCGAGAGGTGGGGCTGCCGCGAGAGCACCTGTCAGCGTCGGGCTACTGGCGAGCGGGCCTGACGGATGAGGCCTGGCGAGCGACAAAGCGAGACTTCAACGCGGCAATGGAAGCGGAGACGAGCTAGCCCCGCGCCCCGCCGCGCCCCGCCCCCGCCGCCGTCCCCCGCGGCCGTCCCCCGCGGTTTAGGCAAGTCACATGCACTGTTCGGGGACGCAACCCCAAGTTTTAGGCAGCTCACTGGCACTCGCGGCGCAAGACCTACACCTCTGCGAACGAGTCCACGGCCGCGAGTGCGGACTCCATGAACGTCTCTTCGCCAATCGTGTTCACCTTGAAGAACACGGCTCGGCTCCCGCCGGACGTCGTCAGCGCCACCTTGAGGTCGCTGCCCACCGCGAGGATCGCCACGTTCAGGGTGAGGCGATTGCCGCCCGAGACGCTGTAGCGCTCGTAGGTGCGCAGGATGAGCCGAGCGTCGCCCGTGCACAGCTCGTCCTGTGCCTCGATCGAGGCGGAGATGCTCTCCGTGATGACGTTGTCCAAGTGGTTGGCGAGGCCATCGGCCGATCCGCTGAGTGTCCTGGTCTCGTACATACCTATGCCCCCTCCATCGCGGTTGGCAGGAGCGTATCGGAACGCCGCCCCTGGGGTACTCGCTGGGCATGACGACATCTCGTGGAGCGCGGTCATGCGCGCGCTGACGTGGCAAGGGCGCGAGGACGTGCGCGTCGAGACCGTTCCGGACCCCGTCATCAAGGAGCCCACGGACGCGATCATTCGCGTGACCTCCACGGCAATCTGCGGCAGCGACCTGCACCTGTATTCGGTGCTGGGTGCCTACCTCTCGCCGGGCGACATCCTGGGCCACGAGGCCATGGGCGTCGTTGAGGAGGTGGGTGCGGAGGCCAGCCGTCTCAAGGTGGGCGACCGCGTCGTGGTGCCGTTCGGCATCGCGTGCGGCTCGTGCTTCATGTGCCGCTCCGGGCTTCAGTCGCAGTGCGAGACCACCCAGGTGCGCGAGGAGGGCAAGGGCGCCGCACTGTTCGGCTACACCAAGCTGTACGGCTCCGTAGCTGGCGGCCAGGCCGAATACCTGCGGGTTCCGCGGGCGGACGTGGGACCCATCGTCGTGCCTGACGACGGCTCTCCGGATGAGCGCTACCTTTACCTTTCCGATGTCCTGCCCACCGCCTGGCAGGCGGTCGAGTACGCGTCCGTCCCCACGGGTGGTTCCGTGGTGGTGCTGGGTCTTGGCCCCATCGGCCAGATGGCTGCGCGCATCGCTCGGCACCGGGGCGCGTCGGTTGTCATTGGAATCGACTCTGTCCCCGAGCGACTCGAGATGGCAGCGCGTCACGGCATCGAGGTGATCGACACTCGCGGCGACGTGGACCTGCTCGACGCCGTGCGGTCCCGCACCAACGGTCGCGGTGCGGCTGCGGTGATCGACGCGGTGGGCATGGAGGCGCACGGCTCGCCGCTCGCGCACGCCGCGCACCGGATGGTCAGCCGGCTCCCCTCTGCGATCGCGGAGCCGATCATCGAGCATGCCGCGATCGACCGCCTTGACGCTCTTCACACCGCAATCACCCTGGCCCGCCGCGGCGGCACGGTGTCCGTTGTCGGCGTCTACGGCGGCGCCCTGGACCCGATGCCCATGATGGAGATCTTCGACAAGCAGCTCACCCTGCGCTTTGGCCAGGCGAACGTGCTGCGGTGGGTTCCTGAGCTCACGTGGCTCGTGAGCCGCCGCGACGATCCCCTGGGAGTCATGGATCTGCGCACGCACCGCCTCCCCCTCGAGAGCGCGCCCGGGGCCTACGAGATGTTCCAACGCAAAGAGGACGGCTGCATCAAGGTCGTGCTCGATCCTTGGGAGGCTGCGGCATGAAGCTGGTGATCATCGGCGCGAGCGGCAACGTTGGCACTGCGCTGCTGAAAGCAATCGGCGAGTCGAGCGACATCACGGATGTCAGGGCCGTCGCCCGGCGCGTCCCTCGCGGCAACGCAGCGCCTCCGTATGACATCCCCTGGTGGCGGGCCATCGACGTCGGCGCGGTAGGGGCCGACGCTGTGGTTGCCGACCTCGCCCAGGTCATGGAGGGCGCGGACGTCGTCATTCAGCTCGCGTGGATCATTCAGCCCAACCACAACCGCGAAATGCTGCGCCGGGTGAACGTGCACGGCACGTCGCGGGTACTCGCGGCCGCGCGGGCGGCGGGGGTGCCGCACCTGGTTGTTGCGTCCTCGGTGAGCGCCTACTCGCGAACTGAGGACGATCGGCCGCGCGATGAGACGTGGCCCACCGGCGGGATCTCCTCAAGCGAGTACTCGGTGGACAAGGCCGCTGTCGAGCGCATGCTCGACGACCATGAGCGCAACTTCCCTCAACTTCTCATCACCCGGCTGCGGCCGGCGTTGATCTTCCAGCGCGCCGTTGGCGCGCAAGTGATGCGCAACTTCATGGCGCCGCTCATTCCCAGGTCTGCTTTCAGTGGCAACCTGCCGCTCGTGCCGCTTCCCGGTGGCGCCAAGATCCAGGCGGTTCATGCCGACGACGTGGCGCAGGCCTACCTCGCCGCAGTGCGCAATCCCGTGGGTGGCGCGTTCAACATCGCGGCGGATGACGTTCTTGATGGGGACGCGCTGGCCCGGCTCCTGGATCACGGTCGCTCGCTGTCCGTTCCGCCGCGCGTCATGCGCGCACTCCTGTGGGCAGCGTGGCAGGCGCGCATCATGGCGGCGAGCCCAGGCTGGATGGATCTCGCGGACATGTCGCCGCTGATGCACACGGACAAGGCGCAGGCCGTGCTCGGCTGGTCGCCGCAGCGCTCCGCCTACGACACCCTCGCCGAATTGCTCGACGGTATGGCCAACGGGATCGGCGCACCCAGCCCTCCGCTGAGGCCGCGTGGGTACTCGGCCCGCAACAGCGTCGGCGTGGCTGGCGCCGCCGCTTAGGTGGGAGGCTAGAGACCCAGGTAGAGGCGGATCGCGTTATCTATCGCATTGCTGACCGGGGGCGGCACCGCGCCGATGCGTTCAACGAGGCGAGTGACGGAGATTGTCCGAATCTGCTCCGCTTGGGCTTTGGACGCGGTTGGCAGGCCGCCGGTTCCGGCAGGCAGCAGCACTTGAAACGGGTAGACATTGGTTGTGTTCGTGGTTACCGGCACCACCGTGACCATGCCGTTTGCGCGAGTCATCGCGGCCTTGACCAGCGCGTCGCGTCCCACGATCACCGCTGGCCGGCGCTTCGCCGCCTCGGAGCCCCGGACGGGGTCAAGGTCGACCCACCATACGTCGCCGCGGCTCACAAGCCGTCGCCGACGGTCGAGTCCCACAGCGCGGCATCCTCGGAGTCTTGCTCATCGAAGGCCGCGAGGAGCTGCTGCGCGAGTCGCGTCTCAAGAGCGGATCCGCGCATGTGTTCGATCGCGAGATGGATTGCTCCCGAACGTCCCGTGGCGAACCCCTGTTGGACGAGCGAGTCGAGCACCGCGAGGTCCTGCTCTGGAAGGCTGACGCTGATCTTGAAGGTCATCCTTCGATGCTACCCCGGTAGCACCGGGTCCGGAAGGGCGTGTGGAAAGGGCTAGGGGCACCGCTCAAAGACGTAATCGGCCAACGCTGGGGTCACCAGATCTATGTCCCTGCGCACCGATTGGGGCGGCAGGGCGCCAGCGGCGCACAGCGACGCGTAGTCCTCGGCGGAGCCGTACTCGATGTCGAGCACGATGGCGTAAACCGCCTGGTAGACATCGCATTCTCGGTACTGGCCGCACTCCTCGGTGACCGCGAAGTCGAAGCCCGCCGCCGCTCCCTGCGTTACCAACTCTGCCGAGTTCTTCTGGGCGGTGGCGAGCCCTGCCGCGTGAGCGTCGGCGATGTAGAGGGCGGCGAGGGCGAGGTTGTCCGCAGCCGTGAGCGCGCCGCCGGAGCGCGTGAACGAGTCGAGGTTGTCGAACTCGACGGCGTCAAAGCCTGCCGCCGCGCAACCGTCGATCCGCACGCGCATCGCGGCGGCGATCGCCTCGCGGTTGGTGGGCGTGGAGGTGTCGAGGAGGAACTCGTCTGGCCAGCCGGGGTCGGCGACCGGGCCGTTGGCGTCCTCGAGGAGCAAGCCAGCCCAAGCCTCGGCCTCCCCCGGTTGGGACTGGAAGCCGTTGAGGTAGCACATGTTGTACAGCCCTGGCGCGGGGGTTTCTGTGCTGTCGCGAGCGACGATCGCGGTGCCCGCGGGCGGCTCGTAGGCGCCGCCCAGCTGATAGTCGAAGCCGCCGGTTGGTGGCAGGGCGATGGCCGCGCTCGCGGTGCCCGACGCCGTGGGCGAGGGGGTTGGCGACGGCTCGCTTGTAACGGGTTGCGGAGTGCAGCCAGCGGCGACTACCGCGAGTCCGAGTACCGCGAGGACAACGCGCATGAGTCAAGTGTGGTGCGTGCGCCTAGCCGGTGACGTCCACGGTGCCGAGCTGGGCGTCGCCGTAGAGCACGGTGAGGGTGCCGGTAGCGCCGTCCGGAATGAGTATCTCCGCTGTTGCCTCGCCCGTGTCGCTGACCTCCGCCAACGCAACTGCGATGGGCTCTGCGCTGCCCTCGGCCACGAGTTCGAACCGGACGCCGTCTCCGGGGGCGTTCGGGCCTTCGCCCTGGTCGTTGCAGGTGGTGAAGATGTTGCTCACGCTGATCTCGAGCGTGCTGCCCGCCTGCGCGGTAGGTGGGATGTCCGCCTCAGGCGCGGCACAGGCCGCCTCACCGCCTTGGCACCCAGCCACTGCAATGACGACGCCGGCGACGACTGCTGCTCGCAGCGTCGGGCCTATCAACCGCTGGTGAGGGCGTCGCATAGGGGAGTGTCCTCTCGCACCTCGCCAGCGACTGCGCACAGGCTCGCGTCGATGATCACCGTGACGGACGGCGACCATGCCTCGGCGACCGGGACCACGTAGGTCTCGACGTCGGCGATCAGCTGCGCGTTGGTGGGATCGCCCTTGATGCGGACGGTGATGGCGTCGGTGACGGGATCGTGGTCAACGCCGTAGACAAGGATCTTCTTGACCGCTGCAGCGAGCGTGATGCGGCGCTCGCTCGTGGTCTCCCACTCCTCGTCGGTGAGGGCGTCGGGGCGGGAGCCGCCTTGGTAGATCTTCTCGAACGGAGGAGGCTGATCGGGGAGGCGCGGGGCGGGGAGGGAGCCGGGCGTCTCGGCGAGGAACTCGCGGACTGCGCCGCAGCCCGACATGAGACCCGCTGCGAGCGCGAGGCCGAGTGTTGCCGTGATGGTCTTGCCGAGTCGAGACATGTGCCCCTCCCTTGGTGAGCGCCGCATGGCGTCACTTTGAGTCTATTGAGGCACTCGGTTGCGCGCGCGGGTTCCACCGCTGGTCCCGTGTCCGCCGCGGGTGAGACGATTCCCCTACGGGCGCGTGAGGACAGGAGGTGCGCAGTGCGGGGCGAGGCGACGGTGCTCCACGCCGACCTTGACGCGTTCTACGCCTCCGTTGAGCAGCGCGACAACCCTGCCTTGCGCGGCCGTCCGGTCATCGTTGGCGGCGGGGTCGTGGCCGCCGCAAGCTACGAGGCAAAGGTGCGCGGCGTGCGCACCGCGACTGGGCTGAAGGCCGCGCTCGCGGCCTGCCCCGAGGCCATCGTGGTCCCTCCCCGCATGGACGCCTACGCCGCGGCGAGCCGCGAGGTGTTCGCGATCTTCCGCGACACCACGCCGCACGTTGAGGGCCTGTCGATCGACGAAGCCTTCCTCGAGGTGGGCGGCCTGCGCCGCATCGCGGGCACACCCGAGCAGATTGCCGTGCGGCTCAAGCAGCGCGTACGCGAGGAAGTCGGCCTCGCGATCTCCATTGGCGTGGCGCGCACCAAGTTCTTGGCGAAGGTCGCGAGCGCGGTGAGCAAGCCGGACGGGCTTCTCATCGTGGAGCCCGACCGCGAGGAGGAGTTCCTCCATCCGCTTCCCGTTGAGCGGCTGTGGGGAGTGGGGCGCGTCACCGCGGAGAAACTCCGCTCGCGAGGCATTCACACGGTGGGGCAGCTCGCGGAGCTCGAGGCCGCGACCGCCGAGCAGATGCTCGGCAAGGCCGCCGGCGCCCACCTCCACGCGCTGTCGCGGCTGCGCGATCCGCGGCCCGTCGAGACCGCGAAGCGGCACAGTTCCATCGGCTCCCAACGCGCGCTCGGCAACCGCACCCGCACCTTCGCGGAGCTCGAACTGATCCTTACTCAGCTCGTTGACGGCCTCGCCAAGCGCCTTCGCGATCGCGGCTCCTCCTGCAGCACCGTGGTGCTGCGCCTGCGCTACGGCGACTACACCAAGGCCACACGCAACCGCACCCTCGCCGCTCCCACAGACCGCACCGAGGTCCTGCTCGGTGCCGCACAGGGATTGCTTGAGGGTGCCGCCCAGCAGATCGCGGACCGCGGCGTCACCCTTGTCGGCGTCTCCTTTGCACAGCTTGGAACGGCCGACGCTGTTCAGCCTGAGCTTCCGATCTGGCACGACGGCGCGCGGCTAGATACGGCCCTCGACGCCGTGCGCGACAAGTTCGGTTCTGCGGCGGTCACCCGGGCGGCGCTCATGGGCCGCGACCCGGGATGGTCTACGCCACGCCTGCCTGATCACGACTAGTCCTCGAGCCGCGACATCACCGTGCCAGCGGAGATCGCGAGCGAAGCGTCGGCCTGGCCCGCCAGTTCAACACGCGGCAGCTCCAACCCTGCATGATCCGCGACGGGTGCCCGCACTACCGTCCACGTCGCCCAGCCTCTGCTCAGCAAGTGGTGGTCAGCGTCGGGCTCCTCACCTGGCTCCACCAGGGCGTAGGTGAGGTCCACGAACCCCACGCCCTCCTCCTTGACCCGGGCCTGGACCGCACCAAAGCTCGCGAGCCCAGCCGAGCGGATGCCCCGCAAGTTCTCGAGCGGAGTGTCAGGCACGTTGACGTTGAGCACCCTGTCGCCAATGTCGGTCACGGTGAGCCACGCCACCGCGTGATCGATGACCTCGCGAGTGGTGTCCCAGTGCTGAGGGTTGGCCGACGCTATGGAGACAGCCATCGACCTCACCCCGTGCGTCGCCGCAGAGAGCGCTGCACCTACCGTCCCCGAATGCAACACCGCGCGCCCGGTGTTGGCGCCGATGTTCACGCCGGAAAGCAGCATGTCGGGCGTGAACCCGAAGGCTCCGGAGGCGGCGACGAAGCCGATGAGTCCTGGCGCGGCTTTGACGCCGAACGCTCGCACGGACGTGTCGAGTCCCGGTGGTCGTGCGTCGATGAACACGAGGTGGCCGTCGTCCTCATGCGCCATGAGTGAGGCGCTCGCTCCCGAGTACTGGTGATCGGGCGCGACCACGGTCACCTCGTGACCGGCGTCGAGAGCTGCGTGGGCGAGCACCGTCAGTCCGGGCGACTCGATGCCGTCGTCGTTGGTGACGAGCACCTGCACGGTCAGTCCCCCTTACCCAGCACGTCGCCAACTTCAATCTGCTTGGCGAAGCGCTCGATGTGTTCCCGGCGGCCGGAGCCAAGGCCGTGTCGGGCCACATTGAGCGCACCCGCAGAGGCTCCAAGACGCACCGCCTCCACCACGTCGAGGCCCCGGGCGAGCCCAACGGCGATGCCAGCCGTCATGGAGTCGCCTGCGCCCTGGTGCATAACGGTCTGAATGTCGGGAGTCGTGATCAGCCGCGCAGCCTCACCAGTCACGAGCAGCGCCGGGTCGGCCGCTCGCGAGATCATGACGGCATCGATCCCGTCTGCCACGAGCTTCTCGCCGGCCTTGCGCAAAGCATCGACTCCCTCGTCGCTCGCGAGCTCAGCATCGAGCACCTCTTCGTGGCTCATTTTGAGAACGGTGGGCGCCTGGGCGATTGCCGCGAGCGCGGCCTCGCCAGAGAGGTCCGCAACGACGGGCACCCCCGCCGCCCTAACGTCGGCCACCAGACGGGCGAAGAAGTCGGCAGGCACGAGCGAGGGCGGATCCACGCCCGTGACCACGAGCACGTCCGAATCCAGTGCTTCGACGAGGGTCATCCCGTAGAGGTCGTCCAGCTCGTGTCGCCCCAGCGCGGGGCTGGGCATATCCGCCACGGTCGCTCGTTCATCGGAGCGCACCTCGACCACTGCAGCTCCCGTGCCCGCCTCGAGACTGGTATCCCTCACTGTGATGCCGTCGACGGTCAGGAGATGCCGCAGCGGCTCGCCAAACTCGCCTCCCAAAGGCGAGCACATGATCACTTCCGCCCCTAAGGCGGCGGCCATGCTGGCGACCCACGCCCCCTGGCCGCCAGCATGAAGATGAATCGCGGTGCGGCTGTCGGCACCGGAGTCCTCGTCGCCCGGCTCCTCGACGATCTCGACAGAGACGCTGGGTGCGGCAGCGAGCACAGTGACGCGCGGCTTCGCAGAAGGTGAGTGGCCTGCCATGTAGACGCGTATACCCAGCCGAAGGATGGCTCATGCCCCTGGTTGAGGCTGGCACGCCATCCACGACGGCCACCCTCCCCGATTCACTCCCTGATGGGTTCCGACGTAGCGCGTCGCACGAGCCAGGCTGCGGCGAACCCGCCGACTACCGCTCCGGCCACTTGTGCGGCGACAAACCACAGTGCAGACGTGGGGCCGATGCCGGCGAACGAATCGGTGAAGACGCGCGCAATGGTGACGGCGGGGTTGGCAAAACTTGTCGAGGATGTGAACCAGTAGGCAGCACCGATATAGGCGCCCACGGCGGGTCCCACCCATGCGGCCCGGCCAGTGCGCGCCATCACCACGATCAGGCCCACCAGGCCAGCCGTCGCCACGACCTCGGCGAACACGGTGCCGACCGACGCGCGCGTGGCCGCGGACAGTGCGAACGGTTCCTCGAACATGGCCAGCGCCGCAAGGGTGCCGACGATTCCGCCACCCACCTGGGCTGCGACATATACCGCTTGGGTGCGTCCTGGTGCGCGTTCGACCGTGCGGGAGTTGACGAGCGTGACCACGGGGTTCAAGTGAGCGCCGGAGAGCGGTTGAAGGACGACGATGAGCACCGCGAGACCGAGCGCGGTGGCGAGGGAGTTCTGGAGCAGCTGCAGTCCCACGTCCGCGGGGGAGAGGCGGGACGCGGCAATCCCAGAGCCGACGACGACGGCAACCAGGCCAGCGGTGCCAAGAAACTCGGCGACGGCGCGACGGGGCAGAGAGGGAGCATTCATAGTGGACGCATCTTGACAGGAGGCAGAACAGTCAGTCAATATTGACTCAATCATGGTTGAGCAACTGGATCTCGAGGCACGGGCCGCACGCCACGCCGCCCTCGCCGACTCCACCCGTCTGCGCATCGTCGACCTGCTCCAACTGGGAGACGCTTCCCCGGCACTGATGCAGCGTCACTTGGGCGTGACATCGAACCTGCTGGCGCACCATCTGAGCCACCTTGAGGACGCGGGCATCATCGCCCGCCACCGATCCGAAGGCGACCGCCGCCGCACCTACATCAGCCTCGTGCCTGGAGTCCTCGACTTTCTGGGCACCCCACCCACTTTGACCGCCACGCGCGTCGTCTTTGTGTGCACCGGCAACTCTGCGCGCTCGCAACTCGCGGCCGCGCTCTGGGGCCAGGCCAGCGTCGTCCCTGCTGCGTCCGGCGGAACCCACCCCGCAACCGGGGTAGCACCGGGAGCCGTCGCCGTCGCCGCACGCAACGGCCTGTCTCTCGCGGACGCACGGCCTCGCCGCGTAGCGGAGGTAGTCACTGGGGGAGAGCTCGTGGTCACGGTGTGCGACTCGGCCTTTGAGGAACTGCGCGACGACGCCCGTCTCCATTGGTCCATCAGCGACCCCGTAGCCGTCGGATCCCAGCGGGCCTTCGACGAAGCCTTTGCCCAGATTGCATCCCGGATCGAGCAACTAGCCCCACACGTCGTCCAGGAAGGGACACCCGCATGACCACCGAGCAGACCCCCAGCATCGCCACCCACTTCGAGCGCGACCTTGAGGAGATCGCCAACGGGCTTCATCACGAATTCGCGGGGTTCGCGCCGGAGTTCATCGCGGGTGTGGTGCGCTCGTCCTACGACGAACTTGCTGCACGCGCGACGGTCACGACCTTCGTGCCCGCACTCACCGAGCGCTTCGCGCGCCAACGCTTGACCGCATTGGACAAGATCGAAGGCGAGGGCACCACAGTGCCGACAGTCCTCTTCTTGTGCGTCCACAACGCGGGACGCTCGCAGATGGCACTCGGGTTCTTCGAGCACCACGCAAAGGGCCGCGCCGTCGCCTGGTCTGGCGGCTCCGAGCCGGGCTCCGCCGTCAATCCGTCCGCAGTCGCGGTCATGGCCGAACGCGGCATCGACATCTCTGGCGCGTATCCCAAGCCCTGGACTACAGAGATCCTGCGCGCGGCGGATGTGGTGGTCACTATGGGATGTGGCGACACCTGCCCCTACTACCCCGGCAAGCGCTACGAGGACTGGCTGCTCGAGGACCCGGCTGGCCAGGGCGTCGAGGCCGTGCGTCCCATCCGCGACGATATTGAGCGCCGCGTCCTGGACCTGCTGGAGTCATTGGGCGTCAAGGCTCGCTAGTCGAGGGAAGGTGCGACGCGCGCGGGTGGCTGCCCGACTGGATCCGGCGGACGAGCGCAACGAGCCCCGTTCCGATCGCGATGCCGATAGCCGTATTCGCCACGGCCAACGCGAACCCAAGCAAGGCGGACGCCATGGATCCGTCCACACCCAGCGCCACATACGCGGCCCAGCCCACTGCGGCTACGAGCGTCACTGCCGCCTTGTGTCGAAGCCGCAGCGCAGGGATGAAACCCAGAACTAGGCCCAGAGCCAGCAGAGTCGGGATCATCACGTGTCCTCTCCGTCGTGTTCAGACGGCACGGCCAACTGCGTCAACCATTGCGTTGCCCAAAGCGGTGAGGGGGAGACGATGGGTGCCGGCCACGACGTGGGCGAAGTCCACATCGGCCAGGGTGAAGATCACGTCGTGATGCGCCGCCGCATGTGTCGCCGAGCGGGGTTTGTAGGCTTGTCTCGCGAGGCACTCGATCTGCCGCTCCGTGCCGGCCAGTGGGTGGCCTTCGGGTACTCGTTGTCGAGTGCGGCGAACTTGAGGGTGTGCCTAACGATCCCGCAGGGCCCACCCACCGATAGCGTCAGCAAATCCTGCAGGGTTCTTGGTGCGGCCAACGAGTCGAGCACGGTGCGCGGCTGCTCGAACTCGACCCGCAGGCGAGGTTCGTCGTGAAGCACCGCTTCGTGCCGGCTGGGAGTCAGGGAAACGTTAGGTACCCCGTAGGTGAATGTCCGGGGCCTTCAGGCGGCTCGCCCATCCGTGGTGGCGAAACTTGATCGGCTGGCGAGATCCGTCCGGCATGCCTCGGCGATCATCGACGATGCCATCGCCAAGGGCTGGTCCCTCGTCGTCCTGGACAACGCGCTTGACCTCACGACTCCGGGAGGCCGGGCGATGGCCAACATGCTCGCCACGTTCGCAGAACTGGAGCGTGACCTGATCTCGTCCCGGACAAAGGACGCGCTCGCGGCTCGCAAGGCACGCGGTCTCAACAACGGCCGCACGACCGCCATCCCCGCTGGGGTGCTGCGCCGGATCGTGACCTCTCGCAATGCCGGTGCCCCGTTCTCGAGGATCGCGCGCGAGCTCACTGCCGAGGGAGTGTTGTCGCCCACCGGGCTACCCACCTGGCAGGAGTCCACAGTCCGTCGCGCGTATGGGTCTGCTATGGCGCACGTACGAGAAGTATCCCGACGCACAGGCAAGGCCTACGAGGTCCACTGGCGCCAGCAGGAGCGGAAGATGCAGCGCACCTTCACCGTAAAGCGCGACGGGGAACGGTTCGCCCTGAAGGTGGAGAACGAGATCGCCGAGGGAGCGACCACCGCCCCGCTGGTGCGACGCGTGCCGACCGTTGCGCAGGTGTCGAGGCGTCTCTGGAGGCGTCGCGTCCCGGACTGAAGGAGCGGACGCACCGGTCCTACGTGTCCATCTATCGGAACCGCGTCCTGCCCACCTTCGGCAAGCGCAAGGTCACCGAGGTCACCCGCGCCGATGTGCAGGCCTGGGTGACGGCTCTCCACGGCGAAGGCCTCGCCCCGCAGACTGTCCACCACTGCTACGTCAGTCTCGAGAAAGCCTTCAGGTACGCCCAGGACGACAGGCTGATCTCGTACAACCCCTGCGACTCAATCCGGCTCCCGAAGAACGCCGACGCCCACGACTTCGCGCCTGTGTTCTTGACGCCCTCCGAAGTCGAGACCCTGGCCCAGCACCTGGACACCCTTGCGCCCTATGCCCTGCTGCTGCGGTTCGCCGCGTACACCGGTCTCCGCGCCGCCGAGATCACGGGCCTGCGCATCCGCGACCTGAACCTCAAGGCTGGACACGTCGAGGTGCGCCAGACACTCCAGCGCATAGACGGGGAGTGGCAGGTCGGCACCCCAAAGTCCAAGCGCTCGACGCGCGAGGTGCCCTTGTTGACGCGGGCACTGAAAGCCGACATGCGCGAGTACCTCTTCGCCCACCCGAACCGCACCAACCCCGACGCGCTGCTGTGGCCAGGACGGATGCCGGGGACGCACGTCGTGGACTTCTCACGCGTCTTCGATGTGGCCTCGTTCCGGAGGAACTACTTGCGGCCCGCGCTGTGCCCTGGACATGCCAGAGATGCGGTTCCACGACCTGCGCCACACCTACGCGTCGCTGATGCTCAGCGTCGGTCGCCCGCCCCACCGCGTGAGCCGCTGGATGGGCCACGCGAGCCTCGTCACCACCGACACGATCTACTCCCACCTGTACCCCGGCGACTATGCCGAGGAGCGCGACGAGGTCTCGCTGCGTTTGGCGGCGCAACGCTAGGTTCGCGTGTCAGACCCACGGAGCACACTGGGCGCATGGACCACCACGAGATGATGGAGACGGCCGTCACCCACGACCGGTACGGGCGCTACGTGTTCGTCTGGCGCTGCACCTGCGGACGGAAAGGCTCCGGCAGCCCGACCGAGAGGGCCGCGTTCGCCGCCTACAAGCGCCACCTTCAGTCCCGTGCGCGGCGAGAGCACTACTAGGAGCGGCATGGACGCATCGAACTGGATCAACCTTGGCATCTTCCTGCTCACCGCTGTTGCGGTCGCGTTGGCCGCGCGCCAAGCCGCCAACGCCAAGTCGTCGGCTCAGGACGCCAAGACCCACGAGGAGGCGGCGCTAGAGGCCTCGCGCAAGTCTGCCGAGGCGAACGAGCGCGCCGCCGTCGCGTTGGAGGAAGCCAATGCGTTGGTGCGAGAGCAGGTGCAGACGCCGCGCTGGCAAGTGACCCAACTGTCCGACGAGAACTACCGTGTCGAGAACCAGGGGCCCGGAGCGGCCCACGACGTGAGCATCGGATGCGTGGAGAATCCCGACGCGATCATCCACACGGGCGAGCATCCGAGAGCGGTACTCGACGAGGGCCTCGCTGTCTCGTTCATCAGAATGCGGGCATGGGGTATGGCATCGGACCCAACGCTGGTCATTGCGTGGAATGATCCCGACTCGGGCCAGCGCGACGAAGTCCGAGTCACGCTCTAGGTTCGCCTACTCCTCGTTGAGTTCGTCAAGTACTTCAAAGGGGGACTCAACGTCGCCGCGCCAGGCTTCGAGGCCCTCGCGGACTGCGAGGAACGCGACGACGAGAGCCGCTACCGAGTCCGCCCACCACCAGCCGAACAAACTGTTGAGCGCGAGACCGACGAAGACAGCGCCGGAGAGGTAGACGCAGAGCATGAGTTGCGTGGCGTCCGCCAGAACGCTTCGCGAATCAAGTTCGCGACCGGTCCGCGTCTCAACCCATGCGAGGAAGGGCATGACCAACAGGCTGAGCGCCGTGATAGCGAGTCCCAAGGGGCTGTGATGAGGGCTTTCCTGGCTAGCGAGGGCGCGCACCGCGTCGATTGAGACGTAGGCCGCGAGCGCGAAGAACGCGATCCCGATTGCCCGCACCGTCGCCTTCTCCCAGCGTTCGGGGTCCTTTCGGGTGAACTGCCAAGCGATCGCGACCGCCGAGAGGACCTCGATCGCGGAGTCCAGCCCGAAGCCAATCAGCGCCGCCGAAGATGCCAGTACCCCTGCCCAGATCGCCACAATGCCTTCGACGACGTTGTAGGTAATGGTGAACGCGACGATGAGGCGCACGCGGCGGTGAAGTACCGCTCGGCGTTCCGCAGTGAGGGGCGCTGTCACAACACGGGTCCGCAGCATCCGGGAATGGGGCATGCGTTGTCGATGCACACCGCGTTCTCGTCCACGGCCAGCGTCGTGTCGACGAGCGCGGTGAGCGCCGCAGCGAGGTGCGGGTGCGAGATCTCGTAGCGGGTCTGGCGTCCCTCGGGTTCGGCGACCACGATCCCGCAGTCTCGGAGGCACGTCAGGTGGTTGGACACGTTCGAGCGGGAGAGTCCGAGCGACCGCGACAGCACGGCGGGGTAACTCGGCCCGTCGAGAAGTGCCATGAGTATGCGCGAACGGGTGGGGTCGGCCATCGCTCGCCCCAGCCTGTTCATCACGTCAATGCGAGAAGCAATGGTCAGCATGCGATGACTATACAGCACACGATGAACTGTCATCGATGAAGTCCCGCGACGATTAGAAACACTCGGCGAGCGCCGCGTTCCAGGTCCCCTCGGCACGTGGACGGGACTTGGACGGGATTTCCCTTGCACGCCACCCATGTAGCGACCACAAAACAGTGATCTACCAGGTGGGCCCCGTGGGGCTCGAACCCACGACCCGCGGATTAAAAGTCCGCTGCTCTACCAACTGAGCTAGAGGCCCGTGGATCATCGTAGTCAGCCGCGCGCCCCCTCGTTGCCCACGTCCACGCCACAGCCAGCACCCCGCCTAGGAGCGCTCCGGCCGAGTTCAGCAACACATCGTCGATGTCGCCTACGCGCCCAAGGCCCAGTTGGGTCGCCTCAATGGCCACAGAAAGCAGCAGCCCGACGCTGGCCGCAGTAAGCACCCGCGCTCGCCTTGAGAGCCACGCGACTAGGGCGCCCACCGGCACAAACATCAGCACGTTTCCTACAAGGTTGAGAGTCGCAGAGCCGTCGCGGTTGTCGAGATTTCGGTTGATTTCTTGGAAGAGCCGCAAGTTGAGCCCGGTGCCGCCGCCGTCGCCGAACACGAGCACCAGGGTCAGCCACAGGATCACGCCAACGGAAGCAAGCAGCGCTAGCCACAGCAGTGCGCGCACTCGTCCTTGGAACGCTGCGCCCACCACGAGCGCACCGCCAAGAACGGCGGCACCCATGGGCGCGTATTCGGGAAGAGCGGACATGACTGGCTCAACGTACAGGCTGCGCAAACGGTGCCAGAACGGCCGCCTAACGCACCAAGCCCAACGCCTCGAGCCCTCGCCAGCCCATCGCCTTCGTATCCGGGCGGTCATTCATCGCGATCCCCACGCACTTCGACAGCGCAATCGCGCGCGCCCGCGCAACCAGCGCGTCATCGACTCGCCCGGTGAGTCGGCCATATTCTGCGAACATCGCCTCCACGCCCTCGGCCGGCATCAGCGAGTAGGCAAACCCCAGGTCCACCGCCGGGTCGCACGCGGCCATGGACCCCCAGTCAACGATGCCGCCAAACCCGCCATCAATGGACAGCACGTTCCCTCCATGCAGGTCGGCATGCGACCACACAAACTCCTCACGCGGGGGGTCCGGCACAGCGAGACCAGCGGTCCACACCGACACGGCCGCAACCTCATCCAGCGCCTCGCCACCCGGCCCGCCCTGCTCAGCGAGCAGCCTCACGCGCCGCAGCGTCCGCTCCGCCCGGTCAGCCATAGGAATCGACTGCTCAATATTGACCGGTGCCTCGCCCGGCGCCATCTGGTGCACTTGCGCCAGAGCCCGCCCCAGCGTCGGGCCCTCTGAGGCGAGCAAGGGAACGTCAACCGCCATGTCTCCCGGCAGCCACGCGACTATGGCCCACTCCCACGGGTACCCGGCGCCGGGTTCGCCAACGAACGGAAAGTGCGGGTACGGAAAGTCCCAGCCTGGCGAGAGCTCCGGCAGCCAGCGGGTCTCCGCAAGGAGGAACTTCACGGCGTGTTCCGTGCGCGGCAGCCGCACCGCGAGCGCTCCGCCCAGCCGGTACATCGCGCAGTCCCAGCCCTCGAAGTGCTGGCCCAGGGGCAGATGCGAATACTCGGGCGCCTGCGCGTCGACTAGAGCGCGCGCGGTGGCGACGGAAATCGACTCGTGAGCCGGGGGTGGGACGGTGTCGAAGCTCACTGCGTCTCTTTCACACCCGCGACCGGCCTCACCACGCGCCAGCGGGTGGTCTTGAAGAACATGGTCCCCACCACGACGCCCGCGACGAAGATCGCGGCGATGACGCCCGCAATGGACGCGTAGCCGTTGGCGGGGTCAAGGAATGGGTAGGGGAACCAGCCGTCCGTCGCGCCGCGAATGAGCACCACAATCGCCCACAGCACGGGGTAGACGAGCACCACCCACACGTGCCGCAGTGGCAGCGTGCGGCGCGGTCCCTCGACAAGCCAGTCCACGAGCAGCGCCACACCGCTGAGGGCATGGAGCGTGAGGTTGGTCCACTCGAATATGGGGTCAGTGGTCACGGGCGCGAGCAGCGTCCAGTACACGGTCACCACGATGAACAGATAGGTCGCCGCGCAAGCTCGCAGGTATTCGAGCCATTGAGGGCGCTCGCGACCCGTGCGCGGCGCCGCCAGAATCAGCGCGGCCGCCCCAATGAGGTTGTTCTGGATGGTGAAGTAGCCAAAGAAGTTGAACGGATTGAACGTGCCGTTGCCGATCGCCCAGTTGAGGGAGGTGACAATCGCGGCCAGCATTGCTGCGGCGATGACATAGCGGGCAACAGTGACCACAAGTCTCATGGCCCGACGCTACCCGCCAGCAGCCCTGTCCTCCAAGAACTCGCGCTCGGCGTCCGAAGGCGCCAGCTGGGCGGCGGCCAAGTACGCCGCGCGCGCCTCCTCGGTGCGGCCCAGCCGGTCCAGCAGGTTCCCGCGCGTCGCGTGCCACAGGTGGTAGCGCTCAAGCGGCAGCCCGTCGACGATCGACAGCGCGCGCTCCGGCCCGTGCACCTCCGCGACCACTACGGCCCGGTTGAGCTCTACCACCGCTGTGGGCTGGTGCGCCCACAGCTGGTCATAGACGGACAGGATCTGCGCCCAGTCCGTCTCCTCGTAGCGCGCCGCCATCGAGTGAATCGCCGCGATCGCGGCCTGCAATTGGTACTGACCGGGGTCTCGCCGCGTCATGCACTCCGCAACGATCGCCCGCCCCTCACGAGCGAGCGCCGCATCCCACAACGATCGGTCCTGATCGGCGAGCAGCACGATCTCGCCGTCCGCGCCAAAGCGAGCGGGGCGTCGGGCCTCCGTCAGGAGCATCAAGGCGAGCAGTCCGCGCGCCTCAAGCTCATTCGGCAGCAGCTCAACCAGCGACCGGGTGAGTCGGATCGCCTCGCGGCTGAGGTCAGGGACGTCCGTCTGCGCCTCGCCATAGCCCTGGTTGAACACGAGGTACAGCACGGCGAGCACGGCACCAAGGCGCTCCGGCAGCTCCTCTGCGGACGGCACGCGATAGGGGATGTGCGCCGCGGCAATCTTGCGCTTCGCTCGCGTGATGCGCTGCGCCATCGTCGCCTCCGGCGTGAGGAACGCGCGAGCAATGTCCCTGGTCTCGAGCCCGGCGATGAGCCGCAGCGTGAGCGCCACCTGCGTTTCCAGCCCCAGCGCGGGGTGGCAGCAGGTGAAGATCAGTCGCAATTGGTCGTCATCGACCGGCTCATCGAGCCGCTCGGCAACGGCCGACGCTGGGTCGGGTTCCGTTCCGCTGCCTGCCAGGAGGGCCGCACCTTCGTAGCGGGCTTGGCGGCTGCCCTCGCGCCGCGCAATGTCGATCGCACGGTTCTTGGCGGTGGTGACAATCCACGCCGCGGGAGACGGCGGGATGCCGTCGCGCGGCCACATCTCAAGAGCGCGCACGAACGCGTCCTGCACCGCCTCCTCCGCGGAGTCGATGTTGCCCAGCATGCGCACCAGGGTCGCGACCGCGCGCCCGCGCTCGAGGCGGAAGGCCTCGACCACTGCCGCCTCGGCCGGATTCACAGCTGCTCGCTCACGTGAGTTTGGAAGGGACGCAGCTCCACGTCGCACAGGTGGGCGGAGGCGCATCGCGCCGCCCACGCCTCGGCCTCGCCCGGCTCGCAGTCGATGATCCACATCCCCGCGAGCGTCGTGGGGCCGTAGGGCCCCGGCATGGCGACCACCTCGCCGGCGGCGTTCGCGCTGAAGGTGACTGCAGCGTCGGGCGGCTCCAATCCCCGCGAGAAGACGAACACCCCCGCGTCCCGCATCTCCTCATCGAGCGCAGTGAGCGCCTCCCAGACGACCGTGTGGTCGGTCAGCTGGTTGAACGGCGAGTCCTCGCGATGCTGCGCCGCGATGAGGAAGTGGGCCATCAGACGCTGTGGAAGGGTCGGACTTCTACGGGAACGCCGCACGCCGCGGTGGCGCGCTTGGCGAGGTCGATCGCCTCGTCCAGGTCAGCGGCTTCGATGACCCACAGGCCGCCGATCATCTCCTTGGTCTCGACGTGGGGGCCGTCTGTCACGAGCGCCTGGCCGTCGCGGACGGCGACAGTCGTGGCGGTGTCCGGGGCCTCAAGCCCGCCCATGAAGACGATCTTGTCTTTGATGGACGCGTTGAACTCGCCAACGCGAGCGAACATCTCCGCGTCCGCGCGGGGGTCTGACAGCGGCGGGTTGTCGACGTAGTTGTGCATGACGCTGAACAGGTACTGAGTCATGGCTACTCACCGTCCTCGAACGGGCGCACCTCGACGGGCGCGGCGCATGCCGTGGTGGCGCGGCCGGCGACCTCAAGCGCCGTCTCGCGGTCGGGGACCTCAATGACCCAGAAGCCGCCAACCGACTCCTTGGTCTCGATGAACGGGCCGTCCGTCGTGACCACTGAGCCGCCGCGGTTGGTGACCACGGCCGCGGTGTTGGGGTGCTGGAGCCCGCCGCCAAAGACCTCGATGTCTTCAATGGACTTGTTGAACGCGTCAACGTCCGCGTAGACCTCCTCGACGCTCTTGTCGCCGAACCAGGGGTTGTCGTAATTGTGATGAACCGTAAGCAGGTACTTCGCCATGTCTGCCTCTCCCGTGGGTATCTCCCACTCTGACATGTCCACGAATGGCGCGTCCTGTTTTCGACACTGCCCCTATAGGCCCGACGCTATGAGGGCCGCGAACGCTACCGCGCCAGCGAGCATCGACCAGCCTTGGGAGCGCCGCCACAGGGCCACCCCGATCGCCACCACGGCCGCGAGATGCCAGGCGCCGAAGGCGCGCCATTCCTGCTGATCGAGGAACAGCGCGTTGACGATGATCGCGCCCATCGCGGCCGGCCCAACCATGCGCAGTGCGCGCCGAATGGGGGCGGGAATCTTCTCCGGGTCGCGCAGCAGCACCACGCCGCTGATGCGGATCAGGTACGTGCCGAGCGCGGCGAACAGGAAGATCAGCCAGACGGTCATGCCGGCTCCTCCTGTTCCGGCCGTGGGGCCGCCCGACGCTGCTCTTGCCAGGCCTCAAAGCTCGCCCCCGCGATCATTCCGGCGACGATGCCGAAGAACACGTTGAGGGCGAACGGCCAGGTGCGGCCCAGGAGCACGACGGCTGCCGCGACCGCGATGGTGACGAGCTCCGCCGGCTTGCGCAGGCCGGGTACCAGCACCGCGATGAACATGAGCGGCACGATGAAGCCCACCTGCCACTTGTCAGGGATGACGGGTCCCAGGATGAGACCGATTGCCGTGCCCGCAAACCAGACAAGGACGAAGGGGAGCGCGGCGCCCATGGCGAACCAGCGTCGGCGCACGGGATCCGGGTCGTCTGCCTCCTTCATGGCGACCACTGCCGCCTGATCCGTCATGAGGTAGGCGAGGGCGAGCCGCCAGCGCAGGGGGAAGCCCGCCCAGGCGGGCGCGAGGGCAGCGGAGTACAGCGCAAAGCGCGCGTTGATGAGGACGGCCGTGAGGATCGCGACGATGGCGGGAGCGCCGGCGCGGATGGCCTCGACGATCGCGATCTGGGAGGCGCCGGCGACCACCGTTGCCGTGCCGAAGAACCCGGCCCACGGGTCGATGCCCACGTCGCGGACCAGGGCGCCGAACGCCACTCCGAAGATCGCGGAACCCACCATCAAAGGGGAGATGGCTTTGAGGCCGTCCCAAGCGTCGGCCCATTGCTTTGGTGCAATTCGCAGAACCGGGCGTCGCGTCATGCGCGCCAGTGTTCCACACCCGGTTGCGGTACTTGAGTGTCGCGAAATCGCGATTTCGCGACACTCAGATACCGCAACCGGTGGGGGTGGGAACAAACCGGGCTCCACCAGCGTCCTCTAGGAGTGGCCGCTTGCGGTCATACGGATAGAAGTGCGAGCCGCCCGGCGCCCATTCCCCCCCAGGGGCAGCCGGGCGGCTCGTGCCCCGCTTAGGCTGGGGCTGAAAGGAGCGGCAATGTCTCCCAACAAGATCATCAAGACCGATGACGAATGGCGCGCCCAGCTGACCGACTTCGAGTTCGCGGTGCTGCGCGAGGCCGCGACCGAGCGCCCATGGACCGGCGCGCTCCTCGACGAGAAGCGTGAGGGTGTATTCCGCTGTCGCGCGTGTGGCGCAGAGCTGTTCACGTCCGGCACCAAGTTCGACTCCCACTGCGGCTGGCCCTCGTTCTACGAGGCGAAGGACAACGACGCGGTGGTGCTGCTTGAGGACCGCAGCCATGGCATGGTGCGCACCGAGGTGCGCTGCGCGACGTGCGACTCCCACCTTGGCCACGTGTTCCCCGACGCGCCGCAGACCCCCACCGGCGACCGCTATTGCATCAACTCCGTCTCGCTGACGTTCGACGAGGCCAAGTAGATGGTGGAGCACCGCTTTCGCCGCCCGGCGATGCTCGACATGGAGCTCGCCGACCAGATCGTTGGCGACATCGATCCCGCCGATCGCGCCCTCATTGCCCATGAGACTGCGGCAGCGATCGTTGGTCAGGCTCGCGAAAGCGGTGACCCCGAACTGGTCGCGCGACTCGTGCGGCTCGTGGACGAAGAGGGCGTCGACACTGTCGCGATGATGTGGGCCAAGGCGGATCCACACACTCTCCCAGGCGCTTTATGGCGGCTGTACATGCTGCGCGAGTGGGTCTCGCATGACGCGGCTTCCGTGGCGCGCTCGTATCACGAGGGTGTCCACGCGGCACATGTGCGTCACGCCATTGCAGGTGTCGAGGACCCGCCGGGTCCCGACGAGATCCGACGCCTCGCTGACACCATCCTGCGGGGCGTGTTCTCCGGTGACCTCGCGGTCGCGCTTGACCGGGCCGGCGCGTTCTGCCGAGTTGTTGCCACGGGGTCGGCGTTTGAGGCTTCTACCGACGAGGGGCACGCGGATGCGCGTGCCCACCGCACCACGCTGCGCGCCTCCCAGCTGCTGAGGACCGGAGAGGACCTCGAGAAGTGCGCCGCAATGTGGCGAGACGGAAAGCTCGACTGAGCTGAGCGTCGGGCCGGAAGCCCACGGGCGCGCGGAGGCGACCCCAGCGTCGGGCTGGCTGGAATGCTCCGCACGGATGAAGTGACGGAAGTGACTGGTGGGGACGTTTATGGGTTCCGCCAAGTCACACGCGCCTCATCTGTCACTTTGTCCGTGCGGAGCGTCCCATTGGGCGCGGGGGCGGGTGCGCGGATGCTGGGTACTCAGGCTCACGGCCCGTCATACGTGGTGAGATGGCAACGTCTGCAGGGCCCTGCGCCCCAGGACCCTGCGCGCGGGACTTGCCCCGCCCTCGAGCCTTCGCGCGTGGCTGAACGGCTCGAATCAGGCCCCGGAAAGGGCGTACCCTTGATGTCGACGTCGGGCAGGGTAGCCCCGGGCTCCAAATTCAGCCGCTGCGAGCGGCCTTCGCGCCGTCAGGCGCTCCCAGCCCGGCGTCGCTCACCAGCCGCGAACCCGGAACCTACGGGTGCACGCGCAGCAGGTGAGTCTCCACAGCGACAGACCGCGGCCCGTTCTCGGTGTCCGTGATGTGCGCCACGAGCACGCCACCGGCAGGCAGGTACGGATTCTTCCGCGGCAGCGCCCCACGCGTATAAGGCCTGGTAGACGCCCTAACCATCTCGACAATCGTGGGCAGTGTGGGCCGGTGCACGCACACCGCGCGGTTGTGACTCTTGCCCAGCAGGTTGATCATCACCTCCGCGGTGCGCAGCGGTGCCTCCGCGTGGCCCGGCTCCGTGAGCGCGCCGTACGTCTTGATCTCCAGACCGGCCGCCTCCGCGTACGGAGTCACCGTCTGGATGCACCGCACCGCGGGCGAGGACGCCGCTCGCGTCACCCCGTACGCGGCAAGCAACGGCACCAGTTGTTCTGCCCGACGCTGCCCCGTCTTGGTCAGCGGCCTTTCCTCATCTGGTCCCAGCCAGGCTTTGCGGCGCTTGGCGCGGGCGTGGCGCACCAGGACGAACGCGCGGGTGTCGAGCCGCCCTTTGTGGAATGCCTCGACGAGCACCTCGAGAGGGCGCAGGTCGTCTTTGAACGTGATCTTGCGCTCGGCCTGCTCGACGGTGAGCCAGCGCACGCGATCCACCTCGTGCTTGGGCGCGCTCTTGACCTCTGGCCGCGCGATGACGGCTTTCGATTCGGAGGAGACCACCTGCGCGGCCCAGTACCGCACCACCTTCTGCTTACCGGCGCCGATGGGGTAGCGGAGCGTGGGAAGCGGCTGGCCAAGCACGATCTGCTTGCCGGTCTCCTCCGCCACCTCGCGGATCGCGCACTCGGGCAGCGTCTCGCCCTTCGCGAGCTTGCCCTTGGGCCACGACCAGTCGTTGTAGCGGGGCCGGTGCACGGCGAGGACTTGGAGCTCCCCCTCTTTGACGCGCCACACCAGAGCACCGGCAGCGACAACAGAACCGGGGGCCTTGACCTTCGTCACTGGCGGGAGACCCTGCGCTTGGGCTGGCGGGTGATGTAGATCGACTGCAGGTCGTCCAGGTGGCCGCCCTTGTCGTCCCAAGCGCGACGGGTCCACTTGCCCGTGGAATCCAGGTCCCAGGCGGCCACATCGTCGGACATCGCGAGGTCGATGTTCTCGATGAGGTCGGCGACCTGAGACGGATCGGTGATGGACACCAAGGTCTCGATGCGACGGTCGAGGTTGCGGTGCATGAGGTCGGCGGAGCCGATGAACACCTCGGGTGCGCCGCCGCCGCTGAACGCGTAGATGCGCGAGTGCTCAAGGAAGCGGCCAAGAATGGAGCGCACGCGGATGTTCTCGGACAGCCCGGACACGCCCGGGCGCAGTGCACAGGTGCCGCGCACCACGAGCTCGACCTTCACGCCCGCCTGCGAGGCGCGGTACAGCGCATCGATGGTGCGCTCATCGACAATCGAGTTGACCTTGATCTTGACCCAGGCCTCTTCGCCGGAGCGAGCGCGGTCGGCCTCGGCGTCGATGCGCTCGATGAGCCCGGACCGCAGCGCGGTGGGCGCCACGAGCAGGCGACGGAATTTGGCCTTGGGCGCGTAGCCGGACAGCTGGTTGAACAGCTTGGCGAGGTCCGAGCCCACCTCGGGGTCGCGCGTCAGCAGGCCGTAGTCCTCGTACAGGCGAGCGGTGCGCGGGTGATAGTTGCCCGTGCCGATGTGCGCGTAGCGGACCAGTCCCTCGTCCTCTTGGCGCACCACGAGCGAGAGTTTGCAGTGTGTCTTGAGGCCAACGAGGCCGTAGACCACGTGCACGCCGGACTCCTCAAGCTTTCGCGCCCAGGAGATGTTCCGCTGCTCGTCGAAGCGCGCCTTGATCTCGACCAGCGCGAGCACCTGCTTGCCGTTGCGCGCTGCCTCGATGAGGGCGTCAACGATGGGCGAGTCACCGGAGGTCCGGTAGAGCGTCTGCTTGATCGCAAGCACGCGGGGATCGGAAGCGGCCTGCGACAGGAACGCCTGCACGGACGTCGAGAACGAGTCGTAGGGATGGTGCAGCAGCACGTCACCGCGAGACACCGCCTCGAAGATCGACAGCTGCTGGGCGGTCTCGACCGGCGCCAGAGCATGGTGCGTCGTGGGACGGAACGCCGGGTACTGGAGCGACGGCCGGTCCAGGTCCGCGATCAGATTCAGGCCCGTGAGGTCCAGTGGCGCGGGAAGCGTGAACACGTCGTTCTCCGTGATGCCCAGCTCACGCACCAGCAGCTCGCGCGCGGCCTGCGACATGCCCTCCGCGACCTCGAGTCGCACGGCGGGACCAAACCGGCGGCGCAGCAGCTCGCGCTCCATCGCCTTGAGCAGGTTCTCTGCGTCGTCTTCCTCGACTTCGACGTCCTCGTTGCGCGTCACGCGGAACGTGTAGTGGGTGACCACCTCCATACCTGGGAACAGGTAGTCGAGGTGAGCGGCGATGACCGCCTCGAGCGGCACAAAGCTGCGCGGCTCATCAGAAAGCGAGGCAGCGTCGGTCACCTGGGAGGCCTGGCCAGCGGCGTCCACGGCGAGGAAGCGCGGCAGTGTCTCCGGCACCTTCACGCGAGCGAAGTAGTCCTTGCCGGTCTCGGGGTCGCGGATGGAGACCGCGAGGTTGAGGGACAGCCCCGAGATGTACGGGAACGGGTGTGCGGGGTCCACCGCGAGCGGCGTCAGCACGGGGAAAATGTCCGTGCGGTAGAGCTTGCGCAGTCGCTCCTGCTCGTCCTGACCCAACTGGTCGTAGCGAACGATGTGGATGCCCTCGTTCGCAAGTTCCGGGCGCACGTGGTCGACGAACAGCGACGCATGCCGGTCCATGAGCGCATGCGCGCGCTCCAGCAGCGCGTCGACCAGTCGGGTGGGGCTCATGCCGGTGGCGCTCGGCACCGCGAAGCCGGCCGCGATGCGGCGCTTCAGGCCCGCAACGCGCACCATGAAGAACTCGTCGAGGTTCGAGGCGAAGATCGACAGGAATCGCGCGCGCTCAAGCAGCGGCGTCGAGGGGTCCTCCGCGAGCTCCAGGACACGCTCGTTGAACGCGAGCCACGACAGTTCGCGGTCCAAGAAGCGGTCAGCAGGCAGCGCCGTCGGCGCAGGCGACTCCTGCGTGCCGACGGTGGGCACTGGATAGGTCTCCTCCGAGTCGGTGACGGGCGCTTCGCCGGGGACCGGCCTCGGCATCGGCGCAGCGTCGGAGACGTCGATGCTCTCGGACATGCGCCCATGGTGACATGCCGCGTGCCTCGCGCGCGACCCGCACGGTTACGGTCCGGTTACGCCTGTGGAAAGCAGGGCCGACGCTGTCTCACCTGGGGCACCTCGCTCGCCACAGCGTCGGGCCGAGTTGTGGGGTGTTTCTGCTTAGTCTTGGCCCATGACCCGGCTACCGAATCGTCAGTTGTGGCACGCGATCTGGCCCGGTCTGGCGGTGACGGCGGTGGGCATTGCGGGCTACGCCGTGCTGCTGGATTGGGTGACGGAGCAGGAGTGGCTGTGGGCCGCCGACGACCCCATCCTCACGTGGTTTCACGATCGGCGCGGCGGAGTGCTGACGGACGTCATGGTGTTCGTCTCGTGGGTGTTTGGGCCGGTGGTGCTGCCTGTCCTGGTGGCGGTTGGCGCCGCAGTGTGGGGCTGGCGGACCAGGCAGTGGTTCAACGTCGCGGTGCTTGTGGGCGCCATGCTGCTCGCCGCGCTGCTGGCCGTGGTACTCAAGTACGCGGTGAATCGGCCGCGCCCGCCGGAGGAGTTCTGGCAGGAGCCAGGCGGCGTGAGCATGGCCTCATTCCCCTCAGGGCATACGCTGTGCGCCGCGACGCTGGTGCTGGTTACGGCTTTCCTCGCGTGGCGCACGGAGCGGTCCAAGAAGGTGTTCCTGTGGTGGCTCGTGGGCTCGCTCGCGGTGGCCGCCGTGGTGGCGCTGTCGCGGCTGTACCTGGGCTATCACTACCTCACCGACGTCACGGCCGGTTTCTTCGCGGCGCTCATGGTGCTGGGCGTCGCGGTGGCCGTGGTGCGCGTCTGGGACAAGCGGGACGACGCTGTTCCTGGGCCAGCTCCCGTAGCCACCTGAGCGATTCGCGCCTAAGGTCCTGCTCCCATTTGCCTCGATTTGTGCCAGTCTCAAACTATGCGCGCAATGATCCTCAAGGAGTTCCGCGAACTGCGTCGAGACAAGCGCACCATGGCGATGCTCATCGCACTTCCCATCGTGCTGCTCGTGATCTTTGGCTACGCCGCGAACTTCACGATCGACGAGATCTCCGCGCAGGTCGTTGGCCCGCAGGCGGATGCCGTCGCCGCCCAAGCCCCGGAGCTTTTCAAGGTTGAGGCGACCACAGCGTCGGGCACCTCTCAGGACGCCAAAGACCTGGTGAGGGACAACAAGGCGGACGTGGTGATCGATACCAACACCATGCCGGCCACCGCCTACGTGGACGGCTCGAGCCTCTTCGCCGCGCAGACCGCCGTCGCCGCGTTCAACCTGGTCCCCAAAGAGATGCTCACGGTCGAGATCCTCTTCAATCCGGACCTCACCACCGCATGGATCATGGTGCCGGCGCTCGTGGGCCTCATCTTGACGTTCATCGGCACGATCATCACGTCCATTGGCCTGGTGCGTGAGCGGCAGACGGGCACGCTTGAGCAACTCGCGGTCATGCCGCTGCGCCCCATCGACGTCATCGTTGGCAAGATCGCGCCGTACTTCATCCTCGCGAGCGTCGACATGCTCATCGTGACCGTCGTGGGTGTGTGGCTGTTCGACGTCCCCTTCAACGGCAGTGTGTGGCTGTTTGCTCTGGGTGCGGCGATCTTCCTGTTCGTGGTGCTGGGCCTTGGCGTGCTCATCTCCACCGCGTCGCGGACCCAGGCCCAAGCCATTCAGCTCGCGATCATGATCCTCATGCCGCAGATCCTGCTGAGCGGCTTCATCTTCCCCCTCAACGCCATGCCCAGCGGCATCGCGGCGATCGGCTACTGCCTGCCGCTCACCTACTTTGTGCAGCTGTCGCAGGGCGTGATGCTGCGCGGCGCTGGCATCGACTCGCTGTGGCTGCCGCTCGTGGTGCTCGCCGGCATGGCCGCGATCATCTTCACCCTCGCCGTGTTGCGTTTTCGTCGCGACCTCGCCCCCAGCGACAGGCGCGCCGCATGACGTGGGGCGTCACCGACCTCACCGTCACGTACGGCGCGGTCACGGCGCTGCGCTCGGTGACGGTCGCGGTCGAGCCGGGCGCGATCGTCGCCGTCGTGGGCGGCGACGGCGCAGGCAAGACCACCCTGTTGCGGGCTTTGGCTGGGGCCGTGCGCCCTGCCTCTGGCTCCGTCAACGGCCCGACGCTGTCTCACCTGGGGTTCATGCCCACCACCGCAGGGGTCTGGCGGGAGCTCACGGTGGACCAGAACATCGACTTTGTGGGGGCCTCGCAGGGAGTAAGTGGGGTGGTGCTCGCCGCTCGCCGTGAGGAGCTGCTCGAGGCCGCCGGCCTCACGGCCGCTCGCGATCGCCTCGCCGGCGCGCTCAGCGGCGGCATGCGCCAGAAGCTCGCCTTCTCCCTCGCAATGCTGCACCGCCCACCACTGCTCATCCTCGACGAGCCCTCAACGGGCGTTGACCCCGTGAGCCGCGTGGAGCTGTGGCGCCTCATCTCCACCGCAGCGGCCCAGGGCGCAGCCGTCATCATGGCGACCACCTACCTCGACGAGGCGGAGCGCGCCTCGCGCGTGGTGGTCCTCGACGCAGGCGAGGTGCTGCTCGCCGGAACGCCCGCCGAGGTCCTCGAGAACATGCCAGGGCACGTCAGTGTGGTCCCGGAGCCGAGCGACCGCGAACTGGCCTGGCGGCGCGGCCGTACCTGGCGACAGTGGTTTCCGGCGGATCCGCCCGCTGGCACGCCGCGCGTCGCGGACCTCGAAGATGCCGTGGTGGGCGCGGCGCTCGCGAAGGCGGCCGTCCATGCCTGAGCTCATCGAGGTCATGGGCGTCACGCAGCGCTTCGGCTCCTTCACCGCCGTCGACGGCGTCTCGCTCACGGTTGAGCCCGGCGAGATCGTGGGCCTGCTGGGCGCGAACGGCGCGGGCAAGACCACGCTCATCCGCATGATCCTCGGCCTGCTCGCGCCCACCTCCGGCGAGGTGCGCATCTTTGGCGGTCGCCCCTCGCGCGCCACCCGCGCGCGCCTGGGCTACGTCCCGCAGGGCCTCGGCCTGTGGAACGACATGACGGTCGCGGAGAACCTCGACTTCATCGACGGCACCTTCGGTGGTCGCTCGCATCTGCCCGACGCCGTGGCCGGCTTGAGCGATCGGCTCGTGGGAGGAATCGGGCTGGGAGCGCAGCGCAGGGTCGCGTTCGCCGCGGCGCTCGGTCACGCGCCGCAGCTGCTCGTGCTCGACGAGCCCACCTCCGGGGTGGATCCGCTGTCGCGTGCCCGGCTGTGGGACCAGATCCACGAGCAGGCGGAGGCAGGCGTGGGCGTGCTCGTGACCACGCACTACATGCAGGAGGCGCAGCAATGCGACCGGCTGGTGCTCATGTCCCACGGGCGCGCCGTCGCAGAAGGCAGTGAGGCGGACATCACCGCTGGCATCTGTGTCATCGAGGTAGACGCACTGCGCTGGCAGGATGCGTTCGCCGCGCTCACCGACGCGGGTCTGCTCACCATGCTCTCCGGGACTCGAGTGCGAGTGGTGGGCGCCTCGCACACCCAGGTGCGCGACGCGCTGGGTGACGTTGAGGCCGCTCTCGCCAGCGTCGGGCCAACTCTTGAAGAGGCGATGGCTGCGCGCGAACGCGTGGGCGCGTGAAAAATCCGGCCGGTTGTTGCAAAACACCGCCCTCCCTTTGTCTGCCGTAACTCGCCCACCTAGGTTGGCCGTGTCCACTAGGGAGGGGAATCTCATGAGGAAGTCCATCGCTGTGCCTGTGGTCGCGGTAGGCATCGTGGCCCTGACCGCGACCGCCGTCTACGCCGGGGCTCGCGGCTACGACCGCGCCGACGGCAACGCCCAGGTCACCGCCGGGTCGAGCACATGCCTGGGCAAGAAGCCCACGATCGTGGGCAAAGGCACCACCGTGATGGGCACGTCAGGCAACGATGTCATCGTCTCCAAGACCGCGAACGCGGAGGTCTACGGGCTGGGCGGCGACGACACGATCTGCCTGTACAACATCGGCGCCTCCGCCTACGGCGGCGACGGTCGCGACGTGCTCTGGGCGGACGGCAACCAAGGTCACTTGCTGTCCGGCGGCGCTGGCGACGACGTGCTGCTGACGTCCAACAAGTTCGTCACTGGGCTTGGTGACGGCGGTGACAACGTGCTCGTTGGCGGACCCGGCGCGGACATGATCTACGGCGGCGGGGGCGACGACGTGCTGATCGGCTTCAGCGGCAACGACACCCTTCGCGGCGGCAACGGAGCCGACTATGTGCGCGGCGGATCCGGCAGCGACAGCTCGAAGGGTGAGGGCGACACCGACATCCTCGTCGATTAGCGCGGGTGCCGCGTGCTCGCCGTGCTTAAGGGCGTGAACCGGCCACAAACGTGCGCGACGCACGGCGACGAGGGGCTTGCGAACCGGTTCACAAACGTCTAGGTTTTCCCTGTCAACAACGGGAGGGAAACCCATGAAGAAGTCCATCGCCGTGCCGCTTGCTGCTGTGACAGCGCTCGTCCTGACCGCGACGGGAGCCTACGCCGCAGCTCGCAACTTTGGGCCGGCCGACGCCGACGCGCAGGCCCTGCGCGCCAAGACCGACAAATGCATGGGCAAGAAGCCCACGATCGTCGGCACCGAGGAGGTCGTGCTGGGCACTTCCGGCAATGACGTGATCGTGTCGCTGTACTGGGGTGCGGAGGTCTACGGCCTCGCCGGAGACGACACCATCTGCATCTACAACGGCGGCGACTCCTCTGCCTACGGCGGGCCTGGTCGCGATGTCATCTGGGTGGACAACAACATTGCGCACGTCCTGGTTGGCGGTCCGGGCGACGACGTGCTGCTTGCGAGCAACAAGATGATCACGGGCCTTGGCAAGGGCGGCGAGAACATCATGATCGGCGGTCCCGGCAAGGACAAGATCTACGGCGGGGGTGGTGCCGAATACCTCTTCGGTGGTGCCGGCAATGACTACATTCGTGGCGGCGAGGGCAACGACTTCCTACGAGGCCAATGGGGGGACGACAACTTGAACGGAGGCTACGGGGACGACGACGTCGACGACGCCAACGACTAGTCGCCCTTTCCAGTGTCGAGCCCGGCCTTGATCGCATCCATCACCGAGGTGTCCGCCAGCGTGGTCACGTCGCCGATGGGCCTGTGCTCGGCCACGTCTCGCAGCAAGCGGCGCATGATCTTGCCGGAGCGCGTCTTGGGGACCTCGCTCACGACCAAGATCGTGCGCGGCTTGGCGAGCGCGCCGATGCGCTGGCGAACGGTCTCCCGCAAGGCCGCAGCAATCTCTTCACCGGACGCCTGGGCCCCAGCAGCGTCGGACTTCACGACCACGAAGGCGACCACCGCCTGACCCGTCGTCTCGTCGCAGGCGCCCACCGCGGCGGCCTCCGCAACCCACGGGTGCGAGACGAGCGCGTGCTCGATCTCCGTCGTGGACAGGCGGTGGCCGGAGACGTTCATGACGTCATCGACGCGACCCAGCAGCCAGATGTCGCCGTCGACGTCCTTCTTGGCGCCATCGCCGGCGAAGTACATGCCGTCGAACTGGTTCCAGTAGGTCTTCGAGTAGCGCTTGCGGTCGCCCCAGATGCCGCGCAGCATGCTGGGCCACGGCTCGCGGATCACCAGGTAGCCGCCCTCTCCGTTGGCGACGGAGCGGCCCGTGTCATCCACCACGTCGGCGACGATGCCGGGCAGCGGTGTCTGCGCGGAGCCGGGCTTGGTTGACGTCACACCTGGCAGCGGGCTGATCATGATCGCGCCGGTCTCGGTCTGCCACCACGTGTCGACAATGGGGCAGCGGTTGCCGCCGATGTGCTCGCGGTACCACATCCACGCCTCTGGGTTGATGGGCTCACCCACCGAGCCGAGCAGCCGCAGCGAGCTGAGGTCGTACTGAGCCGGGATCGCGGCGCCCCACTTCATGAACGTGCGGATCGCGGTGGGCGCCGTGTAGAGGATGGTGACCTTGTAGCGCTCAACGATCTCCCACCAGCGGCCTTCATTGGGCGTGTTGGGCGTACCTTCGTAGAGCACCTGGGTGGCGCCATTGATCATGGGTCCGTAGACGATGTACGAGTGGCCGGTGATCCAGCCCACGTCCGCGGTGCACCAGTAGACATCGGTCTCCGGCTTGATGTCGAACACCAGGCGGTGAGTGGTCGCGGCACCCGTGAGGTAACCGCCCGTGGTGTGGAAGAGTCCCTTGGGCTTCCCCGTGGTGCCGGAAGTGTAGAGGATGAACAGCGGGTGCTCAGCCTCAACCCATTCCGGCTCGTGCTCTGCCGGCTGAGGATCGACCACGTCATGCCACCAGACGTCGCGCCCCTCGACCCAGTTGGTGTCCTGGCCGGTTCGCTTCACGACGAGCACATTCGTGACGCTCGCCGGCGGCTCCGGATAGGCGTCCGACGCTGCGAGGGCTTCGTCGACGAGCGGCTTGAGAGCGAAGTGGGCTCCGCGACGGTTTCCGCCGTCGGCGGTGATGACGAGCTTGGCTTCGGCGTCGTCGATGCGCTGGCGCAGGCTCTCGGCGCTGAAGCCGCCAAAGACCACCGAGTGCACGGCACCGATGCGCGCGCACGCGAGCATCGCGATGACCGCCTCGGGGATCTGGGGCAGGTAGATGGCGACGCGGTCGCCCTTGGTGAGTCCCAGGGAGAGCAGGCCGTTCGCCGCCTTCTGCACGCGCTCGTAGACGTCGTTGTAGGTGATCACCTCGCGGTCGCCGGGCTCTCCCTCGAAGTAGAAGGCGACGCGATCGCCACGGCCTTCGCGCACGTGGCGGTCCACGGCGTTGTCGCAGGCGTTGAGGGTGCCGTCGTGGAACCAGCGCGCGACCGGCGCGTCAGACCAGTCGAGGACCTCCGTGAACGGCTCTTTCCAGGCAAGACGCAGTGCTTCTTCGCGCCAATAGCCAAGACGATCGGCAGCGGCCTTCTTGTACTCGTAGGCGGTGCCGTTGGCATGTGCCGCGAAGCTGACGAGCGGGGGGAAGGTGCGTGTCTCGGTGAACAGGTTCTCGAGGGTTGGGGACCCATGGGCATCGTTGACCATGGCGTCAGACTAGACACGATTGCCGGGTCTTTACCAACCCAGACCAGGGGGTTTGTTAGGTGCCCTGGTAATCGCGGGAGGCGCCGCGACACGCGCGGGACACGCGGCCGGCGACCCCAGCGTCGGCCCGCCCCGCTGGAACGGCGACCCCAGCGTCGGCCCGCCCCGCCCTGCGTCCGCACGGCAAATGTCCTCGACCTGTCCTCGCCCTCGTTTCGCGTCCTAGGCGTGCGCGGCCGCCAACGCCGATTTGCCGTGCGGACGCAGGGCGCGGGCGGCCCGGCCCCGGGTGCGGTCCTCGCGCATTCATGTTTCGATGGAGGCATGAGCGCTTCAGGCGATTACCGCTTTGCAACCAGGACCAACGGCGAGGTGGTGATCTTCCACCACGGCAAGCTCGCCAAGATGCTCCGCGAGAAGCCCGCGCAGGACTTCCTCGACGCGATCAAGGACCTGCCGCCGGGCGAGGACCAGGCGGTGATGGCGGCCGCGGTAGGTCACGACGATCAGATGCCGCGCCCCACGTCGGGCACCGGACCCACCGGCAAGTCGCTCCACGGCGACGGCATGAGCCACGCCCACAAGGAGTTCCGTCGCAAGAGCGGCGGCTGACTATTCCGCGGGCACCTCGTGGACCAGCGGCACGCTGATGCCGATGCCGGGCGCGACTTCGCGCACCTTCGCGAGGTCGATCTCCCGCGTCAGGACTTCCCTGAGCACATCCGGCGGCACCTGGCACGTCCAGTCGCCGGCGTCCCTGCTGCCCGAGCAGTACGGCGCGACGCGGTCATCGCGCGAGAGCTCGGTTGAGCCGATGTCCATCGAGAGTTCCTGAAGGCTGTCAACGCCGTCAGCGGCGAACGCTTCGGCCAGCGCAAGCTGCTCACCGAACACCATGGGAGTCACGTAGTAGAGCCGATAGGTGCCGGGCTCGAAGTCGCTCCACCTCTTCTCGAAGTCCCGCCAGGCCTTGTCCCACGCGTTCTTCTCTTCCGAAGTAGCGGTGTCCCAGTTGAACTCCTTGAAGTCCTTGATCATCTCCTCAAAGTCGACTCGCGCGTCGCAGAAATCGGATCGCGAGACGCCGAACTTGGGACTCATGATCGCCGAGTTCGTGTGGTACAGCTCCATGCCGACGAACTCCTGGCGGGAGGTGTAGACCACCTCGTGGTCGAGGGTGATGACGTACATGGTGGGGTCGGCCAGCACCGGCTCCTTCGCCTCGCTATCGCCCACGAAGTTGGGGTTCAGTATGAACCACGCGCCGTAGCCAGGCTCATTCTGGATGGTCGCCCGCGCCTCCGGGGTCAGCCCACCCACGGACTGCGCCGTCGGCTTGAACTCGTCACCGCACTCCGGCAACTTGAAACCGATGAACGCGGCGTCAAAGTCGCGCTTGGGATTCCATGACACGGCCTTGAGGTCGGCGCTGGGACTGGGGTTGGGGCTGCCCGACGCTGTGGGGCCCTCGGCGGCCGGCCCGCCAATAGTGGGGAGGTAGTTGAGCGCCGCATAGCCTCCGACGGCCACCGCGGCAATGGCGGCCACCGTGCCGACGGCCGCGCGCCCCAGTGCAGACCGGCGCTGCTGGCGAGCGGGGCCAATGAGTGCGTTGACGCCGCCGGTGGGGACCGCGTAGACGCCGGACGCCTCGACGAAGCGCACGCGCATGGCGTGGGTCTGCTCGTCGGTGACTGATGGGAGGGGGTCGGGTGTTGCCTTGCGCAGGACGGCCTTGACCCCTGCGCCGTCCTTGGCGTCGATGGCCTGGAGCACGATCGCGGCGCGAACCGGGTCTGTCGCGTGGACTGCCATCCACTCACGGGCGGCGAGTTCTGCGGCGCGCAGCCCCTTGGGGCGCTTGCGCCTGCCGAACACGGCGATGGCGGCGCTCTGGGCGAGTTCCTTGGCCTCAGCGGGATCGTCCTCGAGGAGGTTCGCGTAGGCGACAAGCGCGCTGAAGCGCGTCCGCACCAGGTCGGTGTACGTGTTGTGCCAGGCCCCCATTGCGCCCTCCGTCTCGCGGACAGACTATCGCGGCCAAACCAGCACTTTTGAGCGGTGGTGCAGCCCCAAACTCCCCACCCCCCGGTTTAGGCAATTCACTGGCACTGATTTGGGGTGGGACTGCCAGTTTTAGGCAACTCACTGCTACTTGGGTGGGGAGAACGTCGAGCGAGCGGAATGCGGGCGTCGCCTGGCTGCTCAAGTCGCCATGACTTGCCTAAACCGCGGGGGAAGACGCAGAAAGTGCGAGTGACTTGCCTAAACCGGAGTGTGACGCGCGATTCAGTGCCAGTGAGTTGCCTAAACCAAGGGGTCGGGGCGGGGCGGGGCGGGCGGGCGTGGCCTCGGCGCGCACTTTACGGGATCGTGATCGTCACCGGCTTGGAGATCGCGACCGCCGGGGGGCCGTCCACGACGTACGCCTGGGGCACGTCGCGCGCGATGACATCCGCGAGCACGTCCTGCGGAACGTCGCAGTTGCGCGCCACAACGTCGCCGTCGACGTCGAGCTCGTCCGTGCAGTAGGGGTCGAGTCGCTCGTCGCGACCCAGCGGCGAGTCGCCGATCGAATAGGTGAGCGTGCCGATGTTGTCCACGCCCTCTTCGCTCAGTGCGCGAGCGATAGCGGCGGGCTCTCCAAGCACGATGGGGGCCACGGCATAGATCTTGTACTCACCGGAGGGAAGCAGCGCGTTGAGGCGGTTGAACTCCTCGCTGGCCTCCTGCGCGGCGGCGATGTCCTCGGCGGTGGCGGTCTCGAAGTCCACACCGGCCCAGATCTCGGCCAGCTGGTCGGCGACGTCGCACAGTGTGGGGCCGGTGAGGCCAACGCCGTCACCCGCTTGCGTCGCGGAGCCGGGGATCGCCACAAAGTACTGCGGCACGTACTCGGCACCCCAGTCGGGAGAGACCACCACGTCGTCGCGAGTGATGATGAAGTGGCCCTCTGTGCCTAGGAACGCGACGGGGTCCTGGCTGGTGGTCGCGTAGCTCGCGGTGACATTGAGGTAGTCGATGCCCTCGACGTTCTCGACCTGGGCGTTCGCTGAAATCTCCACACCGTTCGCGGTCGTAGGCTCGCCGGTCCAGGTGTCTCCGCACTGCGGGTGGGGAACCATGTCTCCCACTTGCGCGGCGACGTCGTCGAGGATGAATGTGAGGCGCACGTAGGCGACGTCAGAGGTGGTGGGGGAGGGCGAGGCGATGGGTGACGGCTCCGCCGGTGGCCGCGTGCCCTGGTACCACTTCACGCCGAACCAGCCGATTGCCGCAGACGCGAGCGCCACCATGAGGGCGGCGACGATCTTCAGCGCCTTGGGCACGGCAAAGTCTCCTCGAAAGGGGTGGGCATTGGTCGCCCGGCAACGGGCGCACGCATAGCGTAACAAGTCGCGACGCTCGCCTCACTCGCGCGCATCGTGCCCCAATCACTTGATTACTGACTACTCAATAAGACGTGATCCGCGAGCGAAAGGTGGGGAGGCAAATGTTGCAAAACGGTCACGATCTGCGAATCGCCGCCCCGCGAGCGGGATCTACTCGAAGCGGCGGCGGCGAAGAGACCGGATCACCAGCGCCGTGACCACGACGGCGCCTGCGATGAGCACCACTCCGGCTGCGACTGAGGCAGGCGCGTTGCGGGCGCGCAGAGCCACGGGTTTGCGGAAGCGCAACACTCCCCAGCCGTTGTCGAGGGCCGCCCGGCGCAGCGCGCGATCAGGGTTCACGGCGTACCCGTGGCCCACCACGGCGAGCATGGGCATGTCCGTGATTGAGTCGGAGTAGGCATAAGAGCGCTTGAGGTCATAGCCGCGCTCTTTGGCCATCTCTTTGATGGCGATCGCCTTGTTCTCGCCGAACGCGTAGAAGTCGATATCTCCCGTGAAGCGTCCGTCTTCGATGGTCATGCGGGTGGCGATCACGCCGTCGGCGCCCAGCAGCTCTGCGATCGGCTGGACCACCTCGACCGCGGAGGCGCTCACGACGATGACGTCGCGCCCCAGTCGGTGGTGCGCGTCGATGAGGACAAGCGCCTCCTCGAACACCACCGGGTCGATGTACTCCTTGACGGTCTCCTCGAGGATCTCGTTGAGCCTGTCCACTTCCCAGCCGCGGATCAGCTCGCTGAGCGCATCGCGCAGACGGTTGGTGCGCCTCTCGTTCGCGCCGCCCATGTGGAACAGCAGGGAGGCGTAGGCGGTGCGCAGCGCGGCGGTGCGGGTGAGCAGGCCGCCTTCGAGCAGAGGGCGCGACAACGCGGAGGACGAGCTCATCGCGATGATGGTCTTGTCCAGGTCAAAGAACGCGGCGGTGCGCGAGTTGGCCATTAACCCTCCTACCTCAGGGTATCGGCGTGCGGGGACACAAAATCAACACCAAGCCGCGTCCACAGAGTCGTGGCACGGCGCGACTGTCCACCGTTCCTGGCATTTCAGTTGCCGCGCAGGACCGCCCGGCCCACGCTGTGGCGGTGGATTCGCTCACCTCTCTCCTTGCCCAGCCGGGCGTCACGGACGTCCTCGTCAACGGCCCCAGCGACGTGTGGATCGACAGGGGATTGGGGTGCGAGAGAGCCCCGCTCACCTTTGACGGGCCCGACGCTGTGCGGGCTGTCGCGGTAAGGCTCGCCGCCGTCGCTGGTCGCCGGTTGGACGACGCTGCGCCCACCGTGGACGCTCGGCTTCCGGATGGCTCGCGGCTGCACGCGGTGCTGCCCCCTGTCGCGGATGGGTGCACCTCGATTTCGATTCGCAAGGTGCGGGAGACACCCTTCACGCTTGATGACCTGACGGCCGCGGGGATGCTGGGGCGAGGGGTGGCGGAGGTGCTCGCCGGGCTGGTGCGCTCGCGCGCGAGCGTGCTGGTGACAGGTGCGACGGGAGCGGGAAAGACGACGCTCGCCTCGACCCTGTTGGGGCTCGTGGACCCTCGCGAAAGGGTGGTGATTGTCGAGGAGTGCGGCGAACTCAACCCCGACCATCCGCACGTGGTGCGACTCGTGGAGCGCCGGGCCAACGTCGAGGGCGCGGGGGGCATCGGACTGCAGCAGCTGGTGAGGGAGGCGCTGCGGATGCGCCCGGACAGGATCGTGCTTGGCGAATGCCGTGGGGCGGAGGTGCGCGACGTGCTCACCGCGTACAACACCGGGCATCGCGGAGGACTCACGACGCTGCACGCCAATGGGCCCGCCGATGTTCCTGCTCGCCTCGCGGTGCTGGGCTCGCTCGCGGGTCTGAGCGACAGGGCCACTCACCGCCTTGCTGCTGCCGGACTGGATGCGGTGGTGCACGTGGAGCGCGGCGTCACTGGCGCGCGACGGGTCGCCGAGATCGCGGTGTTGAGTGCCGGGGCGCGAGGGCTTGTGGTGCGCGCGGCCCTCACCGACTACGGGGCCTCCGTCTCGCGCGGGCCTGGCTGGGAGGCCCTGGCCGCGCTCATCGCGCATGGCTGACGCGATCGCCGCCGCGGCTGAGGTCGCGGGGATGCTGCGGGCGGGACTCAGCCCGCGCGACGCCTATCTCGCGGTGGGCTGGGGAGAGCCGGGGGCCGATGGTGCACCGCCGGGTGCCGCCGCAGAGTTCGCGGTTGCGGCACGCCTCGCGCATGCCTCCGGAGCGTCGCTCGCGCCCATCCTCGACGCGATGGCGGCAGCCGCGCGGGAGGACGCGGAAGCTGAGCTGGTGCGCGCCACAGCGCTCGCCGGCCCTCGGCTGAGCGCCCGCGTGCTCACATGTCTGCCCGTGATGGGTGTGGCCCTCGCCGTGCTCGCGGATGCGAGGGTGCTGCAGGTGTTCGCGGCCCCAGTCGGCTGGGCGCTCCTCGCAGTAGGAAGTCTGCTGACCTGGGCGGGCCGTGCCTGGATGAAGCGCCTGGTCCGCAAGGCGTCACTCGGCGCCGACTCCACCGTGCTTGTGCTGCATGCCGTGAGAGCTGCCATGGCGGCTGGAGCCGACCCCGGGTCGGCGCTTGCGGCCGTTGGACTCGCGTGCGCTCCCGAGCCAACGCTCGCCGCCGACGCACACCGTCTCACCGCTGTGGCGCTGGCCCTCTCGCGGGGCGCGACGTGGCAGGACGCGTGGCGCGACTCAGGGCTCGAGGAGCTCGAGCGCGCCCTGCAGTTGCCGTGGGAGCGCGGCGCGCATGCCGCGCCGATTCTCGACGCCGCCGCACAGTCTCATGCGCTGTCCCGACGCAGGGCGATGCAGATCGCGGCGGGAGAGCTTGGCGTGCGCCTCACGATGCCACTCGCGCTGTGCCTGTTGCCGGCCTTCGTGATCGTGGGCATCGTGCCGCTGCTGCTCGCGCTGCTCGGCGACCTCGAGTGATGTCCACAGGCAGGCCCGCACGGGCGGCTGTCCACCGCCGCCGGGGGTGGCCCGCGCATCGCGATCGCGAACGGGCGAGTCTGAGCGGGTCGAAAGGAGGACACATGACGCTCTGGCATCGCCTCGCCCGCGACGACCGTGGCATGGCCACGGTCGAGTACGCCCTGGTGACGGTCGCCGCCGCGGCCTTCGCAGGCGTGCTGCTCGCTTTGCTCAAGTCGGCTGCGGTGAAGGATCTGCTGATGAACATCGTGGAGAGGGCGCTCGGGTGAGGGGCGACCGCGGCTCGGCCACAGTGGAGTTCGCGATGACGCTCCCCGCCGTCGCGATCATCCTTGCCGCGGTCCTTGGCGGGGCACGGCATGCGGCCGACGCCGCGGTCGCCTCCCACGCTGCCTCTACTGCCGCTCGGGTCGCCTTGGTGGAGGGCCAGGCGGCGGGGGAGGCGGCGGGGCGCGCAGCTGCGAAGGGGATGCGGGTGACCGTCTCGCGCGACGGCTCGTGGTGGGTGGCGAGGGCGACGCTCTCGGTGCCGGGGCCGCTTCCAGACGTGACCGCGACCGCGAGGTCGTATCAGCCATGAGAGGCGATCGTGGCTCGGCGGCGGTGCTCGGCGTAGCCGTGCTGGGAGCCGCTGTGGCGGTGGGGCTGCTTCTCACGGTGGTTGCGGGCGCGGTCGCTGACCGCGCCCGGGCTCGCTCCGCGGCGGACCTCTCAGCACTCGCCGGTGCCTACGCCGTGAGAGCGGCCCTCGGTGCGGGGACAGTCGAAGCAGTCGACGAGCCGTGCGCCGTGGCTCGGCGCACCGCTGCCGCGAACGGTGCCACGCTCACCGCCTGCACCGCGTTTGGTGACGGGTCGGTGCAGGTGACCGCAGCGTCGGGCAGGGGAAAGGCAAGTGCGAGGGCTGGCCCGGAAATGGAAGGGCCCGGCGGAGTTCGGGCTGAGGGGGCCGAACCGCCGCCGGGCTGACCCAGCATCTCGGGGGGACTGAGGGAACCCACCGGGCTGGGCGGACGCGTCAAGCGCGTCACCCTCCGATTAAACAGAGGTATTTCGTTTCGATAGAACCGAAGTGGGTGCAATGTGAAAAATGCCACACACTGCATCAAAATCGCTACTTCGAAATAGTGACCGTTCCGAGCGAAGTCCACACCTGGAAGGAGGCGTAGTCGGAGACCTCGGGAGAAGGGGCCACGTCGCGTCCGGCGTCGGCACCCTCAGAGCCGCCTGCGCCTTCCTCGATCGGCATGAACATGCCGCCGCCCACGTAGATGCTCTGGACATTGAGCACGGTGTAGGTGCCAGCGCCCACCTCAACCTGAGAGGCGTTGTCCCAGCAGCCATACAGGTCGCGCCACAGGTAGTCACCGCTCAGCGAGTCGCCGCGCTTGAGCCAGCCGTCGCTCACCGGAGCGGAGATCGCGTCTGCCGAACCGATGCTGCGGCCGGCGTCCTCGGCAGCGCCATAGGCGACCACTCCGCCGCCGTGCTGGTCAAGGCCAACCGGGTAGGCCTCAGCCACCACCTTGCCGTCCTTGACCAGGTACAGCGTCGACTGCGCCCCGCCATAGAAGCCGGGGATCGACCACGGCGAGTTATTCGTCACCGACAGCGACACAGGCGGGTTGTCATCGACGATCCAGCCGTAGCTCACGTGAATGCCTCCGGGCACGGAGCCCCTCACATCGAGCCAGTCGAGCTCTGCGGAGGCAGCCGGGAAGCCACCCCCCGCACCGTCCATGGGGCAGCCGAAGTAGGAAGCCGTCCAGTCGGCATCCGGGTTGTCAGACGATCCGGTCATGACCACTCGCTGCGTACCGGGCGCCATGTCCCAACGGCCCAACTTGAGCGCCTTGTTGTACGCATCGATGGCGTCCCTGGCGTTCAGCGCATCAGCGGGAACGCCAGGGTCCACGGGCTGCGGATCGCCGTTGAGGTACTCACCGAAGGGGTCGTCGGCAGGGTCGCCGGGGATGGTGATCTCGAAGGTGGCGACCGCGGAGCTCGTCGCGGGAGTGAAGGTCACCGAGTCGTCACCGCCGCCAAGCTCCACGGAAGCGTTGGCGTCGACCCCAGCGCCCTCGCCGTCCGGCTCCACGACATCGGGCTCGCGCTGCGGCTCGTCGTCGGAGGCGACCGGCTGGTCGTCGTTCTCGACCACGGGTGTCACGCTGGCCACGGTGTAGTCGCCTGCCGGCAGCTCCTTGCCGTCCCAGCAGTTGAGGGCCTTCGCGTCGATCGACCACAGCATCGAGTCGCCAGCCTGCGCCTCCCATGTGCCGAAGTCGGGGCCGCCGGAAATGCCAACGACGATGTCCTTCCACACGAACAAGGTGACGGGCTCGCCAAGGGTGACCCAAGCGTCGGCCGTCGCGGAATAGGAGATGTCATAGGTGAGGAGTGCCTCGCCCACCTCGCTCTTGTCGTAGGCGGCAGTGATGGGGCCCTCGCTGAATGCGGCGGGGTCGAACGCCTGGCCGCACGCGTACAGGCCGCGGTCGCCGGAGTTGGGGGAGATGGCCTGGCCCTCGGTGCCAATGGCTGGCTCCGGCGCGCCAGCGTCGTCGCCCGCCCCGTCAATCGACGCAAGACCAGACTGTCCGGCCAGCGCGCCCATGACGCCAGCGACCACGAGTCCGGCAGCGCCAACTCCGGCGATGCCGTTGGCTCCGGCGCGAACGGCGCGGGAGCGCTTCACTCGGCGAGCCGCGGCGCTCGCAGAGACGTGCACGTCATCGACGGGAGCGGTCTCCGCCGCTGCCCGCAGTGCGTCAGACATCTTCATGGTGTGCTCCCTCGTTCAGAACCTCGTCCTCGAGCTCGCCCAGTGCGAGCCTCAGGCGCCCAACTGCGTCGCCCAAGTACCGCTTGACCGTGCCCTCGGCGAGCCCAAGGTGACGCGCAATCTGCGGCACCGTGAGGTCGTCGAAGTAGCGCAGCACAACGCACGCCCGCTCTCGCGGGGCGAGCGTCGCAAGCGCAGCCGTGACGTCGGAGCGGGCCTCGATCTGCGAGATCCCGTCCTTCGTCGCCTCTGCCGGCCGGAACAGGTGCTGCACCCGATCCCAACGCTGCGCACGGCGGTACTCATCGATGTAGACGGAGGTGATGGAGCGTCGGACGTATGCCTCCGCCTTCACCACGGTCAGCCCGGGACGCTCCCGAGAGAAGGTGCGCACCAAGGCCTCCTGGACCAGATCCTGAGCCTTGGCTGCATCACCGCACACCAGGAACGCG
>CALALQ010000305.1 GCA_937925595.1 uncultured Demequina sp.
ACCTGGTGGGGCTGAAGCGTGTTGTTGACCGCCTCGAGCTCCTTCATGAGCTCGGAGATTCGCGCCGCGCCATCCAGCATGGAGTACTCCGTGTGGACGTGAAGATGCACGAAGTCCTTGCCAGGCATGCCCCCGATTCTAGGCACCCCCACCGACGCTGATAACCGCGGCGCGCGGCCATCCGCCAGACCCCTGGGAGAATGCCTAGGTGGTCACCATCTCCTATCCTCCTGAGCTGCCCGTCAGCGCCAGGCGTGAGGACATCGCGGCCGCCATTCGCGACAACCAAGTGGTGATCGTCGCGGGCGAAACCGGCTCCGGAAAGACCACCCAGCTGCCCAAGATCGCGCTCGAACTTGGCCGCAGCAGCGTCGGGCATACCCAGCCACGCCGCATCGCCGCGAGAGCCGTCGCCGAGCGCGTCGCCTTCGAACTCGGAACCGAATTGGGCGACGTCGTCGGATACCAGGTGCGATTCACGGACCAGTCGTCGAAGAACACCCAGCTCAAGGTGATGACGGATGGCATCCTGCTGGCCCAGATCCAGCGCGATCCGCGGCTCATTGCCTACGACACGATCATCATCGACGAGGCGCACGAGCGGTCGCTCAACATCGACTTCCTGCTGGGCTACCTCACGAACCTGCTCCCCCAGCGCCCCGATCTCAAGGTCATCATCACCTCCGCGACCATCGACTCCGAGCGCTTCAGCGAGCACTTCAAGGCACCGATCATCGAGGTCACGGGGCGCACCTATCCCGTCGAGATTCGCTACCGCGAACCCCAGGACGGCGACGTCATGGCTGGCATCGTGCGTGCGTGCGACGAGCTCATGGCCGAAGGCGACGGGGACATCCTCGTGTTCCTCAGCGGCGAGCGGGAAATCCGTGATGCGGCCGACGCTCTGGCTGGCTCGATCCCCAGGGATCGGGTCGAGCTGCTGCCGCTGTATTCGCGGCTGAGCGCCGCCGAGCAGCACCGCGTGTTCCAGCAGCATTCCCGACGCCGGATCGTCTTGGCAACCAACGTCGCCGAGACGTCCCTCACCGTTCCCGGCATTCACTACGTCGTCGACCCCGGCACGGCCCGGATCTCGAGGTACTCGAAGGCAACGAAGGTGCAGCGCCTTCCCATCGAGCCGATCTCGCAGGCGAGTGCTCGCCAGCGCTCCGGGCGTGCGGGACGACTCGCTCCGGGCGTCGCGATCCGCCTGTACTCGCAAGAGGACTTCGAGGGCCGGCCAGAGTTCACCGAGCCCGAGATTCTCCGCACCTCGCTCGCGTCGGTTGTGCTGCGCATGATTGCTGTGGGGGTTGCCGCCTCTCCCGATGACGTGGCGCGCTTCCCGTTCGTCGAGCCGCCGGACACGCGCGCGATTCGCGACGGAGTGAACCTGCTCGCCGAGTTGGGTGCCGTGAAGAACGGTGGTGGAAAGACTCGACTGACAAAGATTGGCCACGCTCTCGCGCAGCTGCCCATGGATCCGCGCCAGGCGCGCATGGTTGTGGAGGCGGCGAAGCATGGCGTCACCCGAGAGGTCGCGATCATCGCCGCCGCGCTCAGCATCCAGGACCCGCGAGAGCGGCCTCAGGACAAGCGCGAAGAGGCGGATCTGCTGCACAAGCGCTTCGCGGACCCCACCTCCGATCTGCTGTCGTATCTCAACCTCTGGCAGTACATCCGCGAGCAGCAGAAGGAACTGTCTGGGAACGCGTTCCGCCGCATGTGCCGCTCCGAATACCTGAACTACCTGCGCATTCGCGAGTGGCAGGACGTCGTGGAGCAGATCCGCCGCGCCGCTAAGTCGCTCAAGATCGCCATGCCGTCGCTGCCGGACGGCAATTGGGATGAGGACGCGATCCACCGCAGCGTGCTCGCGGGACTGCTGTCGCAGATCGGCGCGCAGGACGCCGGCGAGATCCGCGCCTCGTCCTTCGCTCATCTGCGAGGAGAGGCCAAGGCGATCGCGATGCGGCGCGCGCGCAAGCAGGCGACCAATGAGTACCTCGGCGCGCGCGGGGCGCGGTTCGCGATCAACCCTGGCTCTCCCCTGTCGAAGAAGCCTCCCGCGTTCGTCATGGCCGCGGAACTCGTCGAGACCAACCGGCTGTGGGCACGCGATGTGGCGGCCATCAAGGCCGAGTGGGCAGAGCAGCTCGCGGGAGACATCGCCAAACGCACCTATTCCGAGCCCCACTGGAGCAAGCGTCGGGGCGCGGCGGTGGCCACGGAGAAGGTGCTCGTCTACGGCGTGCCGATCGTCGCCGACCGCACCGTGCTGTGGGGGCGCATCGACCCTGCCGACGCTCGTGACCTGTTCATCCGCCACGCCCTTGTCGAGGGCGAGTGGGAGACGCATCACCGGTTCTGGAAGCACAACCAGCGGCTGCTCACGGAGGCGGAGGAGATTGCCGCGCGCACCCGCACGCCGGCCGCGCTCGCCGATGATGAGGCCCTCTTCGCGTTCTACGACGACCGCATCCCCAACGACGTCATCTCCGCTCGCCACTTCGACAATTGGTGGAAGAAGGCGCGCCGCGACAACCCGGACCTGCTGACGCTCACGCTCGAGGATGCGCTGCCCGGCGGCGTGGACCACGGCGATGACTTCCCTGATACCGCCGTCCTTGGCGACATCGCCCTGCGGCTGTCGTACCAGTTCGAGCCCGGGTCTGCCGCCGACGGCGTCACCGTGCACGTGCCTCTCGCAGTCTTGCCGCGGCTCGCCCCCGAGGGCCTCGATTGGCTGGTCCCCGGACTGCAACTCGAGCTCGTGACGGCAACCATCCGCGCTCTGCCCAAGCCCGTGCGGGTCAAGCTCGTTCCCGCGCCCGACGCTGCGCGTGCCATCGACTCCCTTCTCACCTTTGGCGAGGGTTCCTTCCGCGACGCGTTCACGGCGGCGGCGCTCGAGGCTC
>CALALQ010000306.1 GCA_937925595.1 uncultured Demequina sp.
GGTCGGTGTCGATCGCGGTCGCCGCGGCGGTCGCGCGCGGAACGGACACCAGCGCTGTCAGGGCCAGGCAGGATGCGGCCACCGTGGGAATGAGACGACGCCACCGGATCCGCGGCAGCCCGTGCCGAGGGGCCATCGCCGTCAGGGCCACGACGGGAAAGAACGCCCAGGGCTGCATGTACCGAGCGGCTTCGGTGCCCGTGGCAATCAGGATGGTGAATGCGATCAGCGGCGCGATGAACCCGCACGCACCGAGGAAGCCCGCTTCGGGGCCACCGGATCGGAGCCCCTGGAGCGCCGCCGCCCCCGAGGTCACCCAAAGCCCGAGGATGAGGGCGAGCGAGAGGGCGCCGCCCACCGAGCTCGTCGTCGCGACCAGCTGCTCGGCAGAGAACTCCAATGCGGTCGCCCACCGGTCGATGCGGACATAGTCCTTCCCCTGCGCCACGATCCAGGGCGAGAGCGGAAGGCGCAGGAGGAGACCGAGGAGGGACCCAACCACGAGCGCGACCACCGCCGTCGAGGACAGCCGGAGACTGATGCGCCGCAACACGGTGAGCAGCACAAGGATCGCCGAGACCGGGACGACCAGCCAGACCACGTACAGCGGGTTGGTAAGGGCGGAAACCGCTGATATCACGCCCACGGCACGCAGTAGCCCGCGTGTTCGCACCGGGTGCGTCAGAGTCCGACGAAGAAGCCCTACGGCCAAGACCGCAGCGAGAAGGGTGGCCGAATAGTGGGTCGTCATCGCGAGCTCGAACGCGAGCGCGAACCCCGCGCGATCAGAGCTCGCGTCAAGGATCGCCAACAGGCAGAACGCACCGAACGCGACGAGCGCTGCGACCACGGGTTCGCGGTTGTCGCTTCGGCGCCCGCTCACGACCCTCAGTGCCGCGTAGAGCAGGAGGAAGTTCACGACGGCGTTTGCGCTGAGGGTCTCCCTGATGGTCCAGCCGAGAGCCGACAGCGCGCCGTAGATAACCAGTTCGGGCAGGAAGAGCACCGGGGACATGGCCCAGTCCTGTGCTTCACCGGCCTGAAGCGACTTGATCACCAGTACGGGCAGGAGCGAGTCGCCGTCTGCGAAGAGCATTCGAGGTTGCGTCGCACCCAGATAGGCGAACGTGGCAAGCGCCATGGCGATGGCGACGACCCACCCGGTCGCCTCCGCGCGAGCTGTACGGCCGCGCTCGCCGTCGGCTTCAGATACGAAGTCATGACCTAAGGCCGGCTGCGCGAACCTGAGCCGTCTGAGCACCGAGTGTTGTGACATTCTAATACATTACCCACGCGGCGGCGGCATGGTTCGACCTTCACGGTGGTCGCCTGAGATACCGACGTCTCAGGCGCGCCCGGCGCGCGAGCCTGTGCCCGCCGGGCCAACGCGCACGGGCGCTAGCAGGTGGCTGTGAGGGTGTTCGAGTTCTTGCTGGACGTCAGTTGACCGGAGGACGCGCCCGGCGCGCATGAGGGCCGCTCCGACTCGGCGGCCTGCAGACGTGGTGGCTCAGCGCAGGCGCGCCTCGGTGGCATCCGCCCGGTGCAGCAGGAGCTCGGCCTCGCGCTTGGCCGCATCCGCCGTGAGCTGCCCGCGCTCGACGCGCTGTCGGAGGCTCACCAGGGCCAGCCGGAGGCGGCCGGAGGCCGCCGCGTCGAGGCGCTGAAGCCGCTGCAGCCTGCGGTCGATCTCGAGGAAGGCCAGGATGACGTCCCGCTCGGCGGTGCGGGGTGCCTGAACGGCGAGGTGCGACATCGAGTTCTCCTTTGAACCTGTCGAGGCTGCGGTGCGCAGCAGATGGTACCCAGCGTCGAGTGTCGGTGTTCGCGTCGAGGAATGCAAGTCGCCGCGCCCGGTCAGAACGCCCCGAACGCGTCGATCGGGTCCACGATTCCGGGCACCTCGTCGTCGACGGCCCCGAGCAGCGATCTGATGCGCTGGTGCAGGGTGTCGAGCATGCCCTCGATCCGGCCGGCTCGGATCACGTGGTGGTTCGCCAGGCCCGGTATGAACTGCCGATGCTGGGCCAGCACCGTCCCGACCATCGGTTCGAGCCGCGCGGCGAGGGCGAGCTGGCCGAACAGCCCCTCCGAGAGGCCCGCGTGATGGTAGATGAGCGCGCTGAGCTCTGGTGGGACGCCGTGATTCATCGCCAGCCAGGCGCGAAGACCACCGAGTTGCCGGCTCCCGAGCGGGACGGTCTGACGGCTGACGGGGGCGAACGCATCATGGTACAGACCCCACGCCGTGCGCACGATCAGCTGCTCCACCCCGCCCGTCATCGCCGCCATGGGCCCGGCCTCCGCGGCCTCGGCGAGACTCGACCACTCGGCGAGCAGGGTGGGGGCGTCCAGCCGCACGCCTTCCGGAGGGCCGATCGGCTGCAGCTCGATCATCTGCGGGCGCCGCCACCCGCGCCAGAGGGCGGACTCGCTGAACCACGCCTTGAACTGCGGATACGCCTTCACGCCCAGGAAGCCGGCGGCGAGGCCACTCCCGGTCACCACCACCTCGATGGCCCACGCGAGGTCGGACGTGAAGAAGTCTCGCGCGCCCGCGCTCATGGGCGTTCCCGACGCCGCGAGGAGACCGCCGGTGCTCACGACGATGGAATAGGTGCTCGCGAGCATGCCGCCGACGGCGGTGACGATGCCGAACGTGCCGAGCGCGCCGGGAATCGCCGCCGCGGCGAACGACGCCACGCCGATGGCGAGGCTGAAGAACAGGCCGAGTCCGAGCATCACCGGATGCCACGCGTCGGGCGCCGGCGTGCGGCCGGTCGGGTCGACGTTCATGATCGGGTTGAGATCGGCGTACGCGTAGCGGTTGTGACGGTCGGCTTCGTCGCGCGTCGTGAATTGCAGCGTCTCCGGGTCATACGTCCGTGCGCCCAGCAGCTGCCGACCGCGCTCGTCGGTGTACTCGCCGGCGAAGCCGAACGGGTCTCGGTCGAGCGCGACGGGCGTGGGGTCGGTCGCGTTCGGGGCGCCGTAGTCGCTGTAGCTGGCCAGTCGCGTCGTGGCCCCGGTTTCGTCGGTCGTCTCCGTGAGGCTGCCATGCCGGTCGGTGATGGAGTAGGTCGTGTCGATGCGGTGCGGTTCGTGGCCGTCGAGCCCGTGACCGTGGTCGTCGCCACGCTGTGTCGTGCGCGCGTGCCGGCCGGCGCCGAGCAGGTACGAGGCGGTGCCCGCGCCCACCTGTTCAGCGCCCGCGCCCACCTGTTCAGTGCCCGCGTGCGTGTCGTTCACCAGCTCGCCGCCGTCCCAGTAATACCCCGTCGTCTCGGAGACGCCGTCGACGTGGGCGATGGCGCGGTCGCGCCGGGTACCGTCGGCCCAGTAGCGGATGTCGGTCACCGAGCCATCGGGCGTGCGCTCGGTGACCGGGCGGTTCGCAGCGTCGTACTCCGTCAGCGTGCCGTCGAGGCTCCGCCGCAGATTCCCGGCGGAGTCCCACGACTGGTCGCCGTGCGTCGAGTGCGTCCCCGCGGAGGTCTGCACCGTCTCCGTGCGGGCGACGAGTTCGCCTCGCGGACCGTAGGTGTACGAGCGAGTCGTCACCGGCCGGTCGGCCGCCTCCGGGGCGCCCGGGTGGTCCGAGGTGTCGGCGACGTCCGCCGCATCCGTTGTCTCCGTCAGCACGTCACCTGACGCGGACAGGCGGTAGCTCGTCTCGCGCACGAGCGCGCCGGATCCGGGCGCGTGCAGGGCCGAGTGGATGAGTCGATCGCGGGCGTCGTAGGCGTATGTCGAGCGCACGCCGGCCTGGTCAGGCTGATCGGACCCGTCGGGCGTCACCGTGTCCTCGCGGCTCAGGAGATTCCCGTGCGCGTCGTACCGACCTCGCGACCGGTCTGGTCGGTCTCTGAGATCACGCGCCCGAGCGCGTCGTGCAGGCGGCTTCCGCCCGAGCGGGCTGCCACCGGGTCGGCGACCGTCTTCTCGACGCCGTGGCCGAACCCGTCGAAGCGGCGCGTCGCGGTCACCTCGCCGGACTCGACGGTCGCCGGCCGCCCGAAGACGTCATAGCCGACGTCGGTCGTGAGCCGCTCGTCCGCGGCCGCGGCGACCCGGCCGAGTCCGTCGTATCGCGTGGATTCGACCGGCACGGTGGCGTCGTCGGCCCGGTGGCCGGTCGCCCGCACGGTGCGGCCGCGCAGATCGTGCGTCTCGATGCGCACGAGTTCGGCGTCGCGCATGGAGCCGGTCGGACTGAGCCCGGTCGCGACGGTGGCGTGGACATCGTCGTACTCGGTGAGCCGAGCGAGACCGGATCGCGTCGCGACCAGCACCACACGGCCGAACACGTCGTGGCGGGTGGTCGTGGTGGCGCCCCACGCGTCGGTGACGACCATGACGCCGGGT
>CALALQ010000307.1 GCA_937925595.1 uncultured Demequina sp.
TCCCTCCGCCCGGAGATGGTCGACGATCGCGGCGACCAGATCGGGGTCGCCGAGCGTCGCGTAGCCGTTGCCCACGAGCACGGCACCCTCAAGGATCGCGCTCGGATCCTTGAGCGCGTCGAGCACCACCGGCGCCGCAGGAGGGCAGGCGGAGGCGAGGCCGACGATCGGCGCCTTCTCCCCTGGCAGGATCTTCGCGAACCGCTCCTGGGCGCTCATGCCGTCGAGTCCGCGAGAACGCGACCCCAGCGTCGGCGCGGCGCCAGGACGCACATCGAGCCACTCCTCATCGCGAAGCTGCTGGTACGCGGCGGTGACGGTGTTGCGCGACAGGTGCAGCCGCTCGGCGAGCGCGCGCTCCGAGGGAAGCCGGGTGCCGTACTCAAGTGAGCCCACCTCCGCGAGCGACACGATCGCGTTGGCAAGCTGCTGATAGAGAGGACCGGTGCCCGACTGCCAGTGGTCGAGAATCTCCGCGAGCTGGTCTGCTGTGGTGCGCATGAGGCCATCCCACCGGAAACTGGCACCAAACATCAAGCGCCAGTAGTGGCAAAAGTGGCTCTTTAACTCCAGGGCCAGTTCCGCGAGGCTCAGGCCATGACCACAACGACCGACCACCTGGTGCGGGTTCACACCAACCCCGTGAGCCTCCACCGCATTCGCGAGCGCATCGCCGTCACCACGGAAGCCGCGCGCCGCGCGGGCTCCTACATCGCCAACGCCCCGTGCCGACCCATCGCCCCCTCAGCCGATGCGGTCGCGGCGCTCGATGTGTTCCGCCGCCCTCTCCAGGACGGCCCCATTCCCGCTCGAGAGGTGCTCGCGGAGCTTGACGCCTTCGGCTCACCCGCCACCGTGGTTCAGAATCACGGCCGCTTCTTCGGCTTCGTCAACGGCGGCGTCGAGCCGGCCGCCGCGGCCGCCGCGATCCTCGCGACCGCATGGGATCAAAACCCCGGCCTCGCGATCACCTCGCCCGCCACCGCAGCCCTGGACGAGGTCGCCGCCGGCTGGGTCCTCGACCTCCTCGGCATGCCCGAAGGCGCCGTCGCGACCTTCACCTCCGGCGCGACGCTCGCGAACTTCACGGGAATCGTCGCCGCTCGCGATGCCCTGCTCGCCCGCGCGGGCTGGGACGTGGGCGAGCGTGGCCTGTTCGGCGCGCCACCCATCCGCGTCATCGTGGGCGACGAGGTGCACGCCTCGGCCCTCAAGTCGCTGCGCATGGCCGGCTTTGGCCCCGGGCAGGTGGAGCGCGTCCCCACCGACGACACCGGGGCGATCATCGCGAGCGCCTTCCCCACGGACACCGATGCGCTCACCCTGGTGCTGCTCCAGGCCGGCAACGTCAACACGGGTGCCTCGGATCCGTTCGCCCAGATCATCCCCGGGGTTCGGGAGCGCGGCGGCTGGGTGCACGTCGACGGCGCCTTTGGCCTGTGGGCGGCCGCGTCTCCTGCCCGACGCTCGCTCGTCGACGGCGTTCAGCTCGCCGATTCGTGGGCAACGGATGCGCACAAGTGGCTCAATGCCCCCTACGACTCGGGCATCATCATCGTCCGCAATGACGAGGACCTGCGGCGCGCGATGAAGATCGAGGCGCCCTACCTCCGCACCGACGAGGACCGCCCGCTCATCCACCTGACGCCCCACATGTCGCAGCGTGCGCGCGGCGTCGAGACGTGGGCGCTGCTTGCCGCGCTGGGCAAGGTAGGAGTCGCCGACCTCATCGACCGCACGAGCGACCTCGCTGCCGACTTCGCGCGGCAGCTCGTCGACGGCGGCGCGGAGCTGCTCGCTCCCGTGGTGCTCAACCAGGCGCTCATCGCATTTGGGGATGACGAGACCACGGACGCGGTCATCGCGGCAGTCCAGGCCGAAGGCACGATGTGGGCTGGCGGCACCCTGTGGCACGGCCGCAAGGCCATGCGCATCTCGGTGAGCGACGCGGCCACCACGGCGGACGATGTCGCCGCGAGCGCGGCCGCCGTGCTGCGCGTGTGGCGAGAGGTCTCCGCCACTTAGAACGTGGGCGGGCGTCCCTGACCTCCATGAGGGGCGCCCGCCTGCCTTTGCGAGCCTCCCCGGCCACAGCGTCGGGCGGCGATACCCTGACCCCATGAGCACCCCGAGCGAGCGCGTGTACATCTCGCGCCTGGCGAACACCTCTGTGTTCGATCCCCTCGGCGACCCCGTGGGCCGCGTGCGCGACGTCGTCATCCTGATGCGCCGCGGCACCGTGCCCACCGCGACGGGCCTGGTGGTCGAGGTGCCCGGACGCCGCCGGGTGTTCATGCCGCTCACTCGCGTCACCGCGATCGTTCCCGGCCAGGTCATCTGCACGGGCGTCATCAACCTGCGCCGCTTCCAGGCGCGCACCTCGGAATCGCTCGCCATTGCCGAGCTGTTCGAGCGCTCCGTGAAGCTCAAGGAAGACAAGTCGACGGCGTACATCGAGGACCTCGCCATCGAGCAGGACCGTCAGAGACAGTGGGTGGTGACCAAGCTCTACGTGCGCAAGGCCGAGCGCCGCAAGGGAGTGCTGGGCTTCAGCCGACGCGGCGAGGCCCTTGTCGTGGACCTTGACCAGGTGACGGGACTGCTTCAGCGCGACAAGAACCAGGGTGCCGAGCTGATCATTCAGCAGTTCGCCGATCACAAGCCCGCGGACCTCGCGGCGGCAATGCTCGAGCTCAGCCCGTCGCGCTCTGCCGAGATCGCGGCAGCGCTCGACGATGAACGCCTCGCGGACGTGCTTGAGGAGCTGCCGGAGGCCGATCAGATTGCACTGCTGGGCTCTCTCCAGTCGTCGCGAGCCGCGGACGTGCTCGAGGCCATGGAGCCCGACGATGCCGCGGACCTGCTGGGCGACCTGCCTCCTGTGAAGGCCGCGGAGCTGCTCGAGCTCATGGAGCCGGAGGACGCCAAGACCGTGCGCCAGCTGCTCACCTACGAGGACGACTCTGCCGGTGGTCTCATGACCACGGAGCCGGTCATCGTGGGACCGGAGGCGACGGTGGCGCAGTGCCTTGCCTCGGTGCGCCGCCAGGAGCTGCCGCCTGCGCTCGCTTCGATGGTGTTCGTTGTCCGACCGCCGCTTGAGACGCCCACCGGTCGCTTCATTGGACTGGTTCATATTCAGCGACTGCTGCGTGAGCCGCCGCACGAGTCCGTTGGCAACTTCGTCGACGGAGCGATCGAGCCGCTCAGCCCCGGCGATGACCTTGCGTTCGTGGCTCGCCACATGGCGGCGTACGACATCCTCGCGCTGCCTGTTGTCGACGACGACCACCACCTGCTGGGCGCGATCTCGATCGATGACGTCCTTGACCACCTGCTCCCCAAGGACTGGCGCGAGCACCTTGAAGACGAGGACGCCCCCGAGGAGGTGAGCCGTGGCTAACCGCGAGCTCGACCGTCCCAAGGGCGAATCGCGTCGGCTGGGCTGGCGACGCCGCGACCGCCGCGAGGTCAAGGAGCGCCAAGGCCAGTGGGCTGAGTCCATCGCCCGTTTCTTGGGCACACCACGCTTCATCGTCTACCTGACGCTGTTCGTGGTGCTGTGGATCGGGTGGAACCTGCTGGCACCCGACCGCTTGGTGTTTGACCGCTGGGGATTCGTAGCGCTCACGCTCATGCTCTCACTGCAGGCGTCCTACGCCGCTCCCCTGATCCTGCTCGCGCAGAACCGCCAGGCGGACCGTGACCGCGTCGCCGCCGAGCAGGACCGCCAGCGCGCCGAGCGCTCGCTCGCCGACACCGAGTACTTGGCGCGTGAGGTCGCCGCCCTGCGCCAGGCCATCAACGAGACCGCCACTCGCGACTTCGTGCGCGGAGAGCTGCGTGCCCTTCTCGAGGAGCTGCGCGAGCAAGAAGAAGGGGCGGAACGCGATGGTGAATCGCGCCCCGCCCCCAAGGCGAAGAACTAGGCGAACTTACGCCTGGGCCGGAGCTGCCTCGACCTCGTCCTCGTCCTCGTCCTCCGACTGCTTCGCGCCGCGGAAGGCGTAGAAGAAGCTCACGACGACCGACAGTCCAAAGAAGACCCACGACAGGGCGTCCTCTTCGAAGTACAGCTCGAGCGTCTCAACCGGGTGCTCGATGAGGATCTTGAGCGCCTCGGTGAAGGCCATGTCGTACACCTTGGCGGCGAGACCGGCCGTGGTCAGGAAGATGCCCACCACATACACAGCGGCCGACACGATCGCGGCGATGAGGCCGGACACGATGCCCTTGGTGTGGCCGAACGTGTAGAAGCCGAACGCCACGGCGATACCCATCAGCACGCTCAGGAACAGGAACTCCCGCTCCGAGACGACGGTGACGACGGTGTAAAGGACGGCGGCGAGCAGGCCGATGATGAGGCCCGCGATGAGGCCCACCAGCAGGTTGGGCTTGGGCGGCTCCGCGTTGGGGTCGGGCTCCCACGACGCCTGGGCGGGCGCGGTCGGCTCGGCCGGCTGCGGCTGTGCCGCCTCAGGCTGGGTGATGTCAGACATGTTCCTCCTCATAGATAAGCGCCCGAGGGAGGGCGCCGGGGGCGACCCTAGCGGAACCTACCGCCGGTTGGAAGAGTTATCGGCGAAATGAGACCGAAACGTTTCGTCCAGGTGCTCGCCGCCAGCGCCTACGATGGTTGTCATGCCCACCGTCGAACTGATTCGCGACGCCCTGTCCACCGTCATCGACCCCGAGATTCGCAGGCCGATCACCGAGATCGGCATGGTTCGATCGGTCGTCGTTGAAGGCGATACCGCGGTGATCGGCATCGACCTCACCACGCAGGGCTGCCCCATGCGCGACCGCATCACGACGGACGTCGAAGCGGCGGCTCGCAAGGTTGAGGGCGTTGCTCAGGTGCGCATTGAACTCGGCGTGATGAGCGAGGAGCAGCGACTGAACCTTCGCTCCCAGCTGCGCGGCGGCAAGCCCGAGCCTGTCATCCCCTTCACGCAACCGGGCAACCTGACGCGGATCTATGCCATAGCGTCGGGCAAGGGAGGCGTTGGCAAGTCCACGGTGACCGCCAACCTCGCCGCCGCGATGGCCGCCGACGGCCTCAAGGTGGGAGTGCTCGATGCCGACATCTTCGGCTTCTCCATCCCCACGATGCTTGGCGTGAAGGGTCAGCCCACGCGACTCGACGACATGCTGCTGCCTCCCATCGCCCACGAGGTGAAGGCCGTGTCGATCGGCATGTTCGTTCCGGAGGGACAACCCGTGGTGTGGAGGGGGCCGATGCTTCACCGAGCGATCGAGCAGTTCCTCGCCGACGTGTTCTGGGGAGACCTCGACGTGCTGCTGCTCGACCTGCCACCCGGCACGGGCGACATCGCGATCTCTGTGGCGCAGCTGCTCCCCCACGCGGAGCTGGTTGTGGTGACCACCCCGCAGGCTGCCGCCGCTGGCGTCGCCGAGCGCGCCGGAGCGATCGCCACGCAGACATCACAGAACGTCGTGGGCGTGATCGAGAACATGGCGTGGCTCGACCCGCCTGCACCTGTTCGGCGAGGGTGGGGGCGCTCGCGTCTCCGAGCGGCTCAGCGCGACCCTCGGCACGAACGTGCCCGTGCTCGGTCAGATTCCACTCGACATCACGGCACGTGAGGCCGGCGATGGCGGCACCCCCGTCGTGGTAAGCGACCCGGACAGCCCGGCAGCCACGGAGCTGCGCCGCATCGCGCGCGAACTCGCGTCACGCAAGCGCGGCCTCGCGGGCCGCAGCCTTGGCGTGACCCCCGTTCGCCACTAGTCCTGCGTGCGGACGCTCCAGCCGGCGATGATCACCGCGACGAGCCCCGCGAGCACGCAGCCAACGGACACCGCGGGTGTCGCGAGTGAGGCCAGCAGCGCGTCGTCGAAGCCCACGCCGCCCAGGTCGAGCAGTCCGCGGGCCTTGCCAACGTCTGCCGAGTTCACCGTCCCGGTCACGGCCATGATGTGCGTGCCGATGACGGCGCCGAGGAACGCCGGCAGCCACGCGCGCCAGTCACGCGACACCGAAAGGTAGCGGACCGAGAAGCCGACAGCCGCGGACAGCAGCACGCCGAGCAGGATCAGCGCCCACACGTTCGCGGGCGACGGCACCAGGAGCGACAGCAGCAGTCCCACAAGGATTCCCACCAGCAGCGCCGCGGTGAGCGGACCCATCTGGTTGCCGCGAACGCGGTCAAGGTACGACGGCGCCTGCACGTAGACGACGGTGGGTTCCGTGGCGGGCTGCTGCATCGGCTCGTCAGCGGGCTCGGGAGTGGGCTGGGACTTGGGGGTGCGCGGCATGGTGCCTCCTGGGTTGACTCTCAAGGCCATGCTACGTCGCACCTGAAAGCAGGGCCTTCGCTAGCGGTGCCCTAACTGGCACAATGGCGCTCGTGGCTGAAGGCACACCCGGAGGGGGCCCGGTCTGGAGCCCTGTGTGGACGCCCACGGAAGGCGCCGAGAACGCGCGCGCCCTTTTCGAGGAGGCCTTCGGGTACACCGCAAAGACCGTGAAGTCCGCTCCCGGCCGCGTGACGATCGTCGGGGAGCACACCGACTACAGCGGCGGGCTGTCGCTCGCCACCGTGACGCAGCAGGCGACGTACGTCGCTGCCACCGCGCGTCAAGACCGCGGGATTCGCGTGGTGTGGCTCGACCACGACGGCGTCAAGCACGAGTGGCACGGGACCATCGACGACGCCCAGCCTTCCAAACCCGGCAACTACGCCGTCAAGGCGCTCGGGATCCTCTGGGCGCTGTCGGAGCGCGGCTACGTGGTTGGCGGCTGCGATCTCGCCATCCGCACGTGCGTGCCGGAACACGGCGGCATCGCGGAAGGCGTCTCCGTGCTCGCGGCACTCGCCCTCGCCATTCAAGAGGTGTGGGGCCTCGCCCTCGACAGCGAGCCTGGCAGGGTTGAACTCGCCGAGGTCTGCATGGAGGCGGAGTCTGGCTTCTCCGGAGTGCCCACCGCAGGCATGGTGCAGCACACGATTCTGCGCTGCCCTCCCGACCAGGCGGTGCTCATGGACTTCGCCACCACTCCCCCAGAGATCAGCTTCCAGCCTCTGTACTTCCCCGAATACGGCCTAGGGCTGCTGCTGATCGACACCGGCAAGCCCAATCCCCTGACCCTCGCCGAATACTCCTCGCGCTGGACGCAGGTGGCTGCTGTGTGCGCAGAGCTTGGGGCCGAGAACCTCCGCGAGGTCGCCGACGCCCCTCACGCACGGCGCCGCATCGAGACGCTGCGCGACCCCCTCCTCAAGGCCAGGGCGCGCCATGTGATCAGCGAGATCGAGCGGGTTCGCCTGGTGGCGGCGGAACTGTCTGGCACCGCACCGGCGCATGAGCGCTTCGTCACGATCGGCAAAGCGCTCTACCGCTCCCACGCCTCGCTCGAGGTCGACTACGAACTGTCGAACCCCGAGATCAACGCGGTAGTTGACGCGGCCTTCCGTGCGGGAGCCTTGGGAGCACGCCTTGTCGAGGGCGGCTTCGGCGGTGCGGCAGTAGCCCTCATTCGCAGGGCGCAGGCGGACGTGACCGCTCGTCTCATCACCCAGTCGATGACGGAAGCCGGTTACTCGGCGCCGTCATTCGGGATGATCTAAAGGTCGTAGTCGACGACGAGCGGGGCGTGGTCCGTCCAGCGCGCATCCCACGACGCCTGCCGATCGACTCGCGCTGACGTCGCGACCGCGGCGAGCGAGGGACTCGCGATCTGATAGTCGATGCGCCACCCGGCGTCGTTGTCGAAGGCCTTCCCCCGCTGCGACCACCACGTGTACGGCCCGTCGACGTCACCGGACAGCGTGCGGTGCACGTCGACCCAGCCGCTGCCGAACCACCCATCGAGATAGGCGCGCTCCTCCGGAAGGAAGCCGGCGCTCTTGAGGTTGCCCTTCCAGTTGCGGATGTCGCGCTCGGTGTGGGCCGTGTTGACGTCTCCCATGACCACCGCGTACTCATGCGCTGTGGCGAGCTCGGCAAGCCGCAGCGTCACGAGATCGAGGAACGCGAACTTGTCGATCATCTTGGGAGTGCCCACCTCGCCCGAGTGCACATACGTCGAGACGATGCGCACCGGTCCGCGCGAGGACTGCACTGTGCCCTCGATCCACCGACCGGTGTGAGTCGCCTCAGCGCCCACGGGGCCGAAGACCTCGACCGCCACCTGCACGTCGGTCAGCGGCGTGCGGGACAGAATCGCGACGCCGGAGCGGCCCTTCTGCTCACTCTCCTGATGCGCGACGTGCCACTCGTTTTCGAACGCTTCACGCACTATCGCATCGGGGGCGCGCACCTCCTGCAGACACACGACGTCCGGCTGAGCCTGGTCGAGCCATTCGAGCATTCCTTTGCGCAGCGCAGCGCGCACGCCGTTGACATTGACGGTGGCAATTCGCATGACAAGAACCTATCTCCAACAGCTGACACCATCGCACGCCTCTCACGTCCCTCCTCCACACATTTCGGGTTGCGAGAAACAGCCCCAGGCCGCCTACCAGGCAGTTTGATTCGGCCCGACGCTGCCTCACCCCAGATTGTGTGGAGGAGGGTCGCGGGGGTCGGGTCAGGCGAGCGAGCGCTCTGCGGACTCCACCACGTTGGCGAGCAGCATGGCGCGCGTCATCGGACCCACTCCGCCGGGGTTCGGCGAGTACCACGAGGACTTGGCCACAGCGTCGGCCGCGATGTCCCCAGCGACGCGAGACTTGCCGGTCTCCGGATCCGCGACCCGCGAGACGCCAACATCGACAAGCACGACCCCGTCCTTGACCATGTCACCCGTCACGAGGTCGGGAACGCCTGCGGCGGCGACGATGACGTCGGCGGTGCGAGTGTGCGCGGCGAGATCGGCGGTGCCCGTGTGGCACAGCGTCACGGTCGCGTTCACGGCGCGGCGGGTCAGCAGCAGTCCGATGCTGCGGCCCACCGTGGTGCCGCGGCCGATCACCACGACGTGCTTGCCGCGCAGGGACACACCGTGGCGCTCGATGAGCTCGATGATGCCCTTGGGCGTGCACGGCAGCGACGAATCGATGTCTTCGCTCATGCGCAGCACGAGGCGACCCAGGTTGGTGGGGTGCAGTCCGTCGGCGTCCTTGTCAGGGTCGATGAGCTCGAGCACGCGGTTGCTGTCGATGCCGGCGGGCAGGGGCAGCTGCACGATGAAGCCGGTGCAGTCGGGGCTCGCGTTGAGGCGCTCCACGGCGGCCTCGATCTCCTCCTGCGTGGCGCTCTGCGGCAGGTCCTCGCGGATCGAGGCGATGCCGACCTCGGCGCAGTCAGCGTGCTTGCCGTTGACGTACCAGGTGGAGCCGGGGTCGCCGCCAACCAGCAGGGTGCCGAGGCCGGGGACGACGCCGCGCTCGCGCAGCGCCGCCACCCGTTCCGTCAGCTCTGCCTTGATGGCGGCCGCGGTCGCCTTGCCGTCAAGAACTTGAGGGCTCATGGGCGCGGCGCCTTACTGCTGCAGGCCGTAGTACAGCGGGAAGTCGTCCGCGAGCTTCTTGATCCGCGCACGGAGGGCCGCGATGTCCGCGCCGCCCTTGAGCGCGGTCGCGATGACGTCGGCGACCTCGGTGAACTCCTCTGCGCCAAAGCCGCGAGAGGCAAGCGCGGGCGTGCCGATGCGCAGGCCAGAGGTGACCATCGGGGGGCGGGGGTCGAACGGCACGGCGTTGCGGTTGACGGTGATGCCCACCTCGTGGAGCAGGTCCTCACCCTCCTGGCCGTTGAGCGGCGAGTTGCGCAGGTCGACCAGCACCAGGTGAACGTCCGTGCCGCCGGTGACGACGTTGAGGCCCGCTTCCACAGCGTCGGGAGCGGTGAGGCGCTCGGCGAGAATGCGAGCGCCCTCGAGCACGCGCTCCTGGCGCTCCTTGAACTCGGGCTGAGCGGCCGCCTTGAGCGCGACCGCCTTGGCCGCGATCACGTGCATGAGCGGACCACCCTGCTGGCCCGGGAACACCGCAGAGTTGAGCTTCTTCGCGTACTCCTCGTCGCGGGACACGATGAGACCGGAGCGGGGGCCGCCGAGCGTCTTGTGCACGGTCGTGGACACGACGTCGGAGTGCGGCACCGGCGAGGGGTGCAGACCAGCGGCGACAAGACCGGCGAAGTGCGCCATGTCCGTCCACAGCTTGGCGCCCACCTCGTCAGCGATCTCGCGGAACGCGGCGAAGTCGAGGTGACGGGGGTAGGCGGACCAGCCGGCGATGATGACGTCGGGGCGCTCGGCGAGAGCCTGCTCACGCACCTTGTCCATCTCGACGCGATGGGTCTGCTCGTCGAGGCCGTACGCGGCGACCTCGTAGAGCTTGCCGGAGAAGTTGAGCTTCATGCCGTGGGTGAGGTGGCCACCGTGGGCGAGCGACAGACCCATGATCTTGTCGCCGGGGTTGATGAGCGCGTGCAGCACCGCGGCGTTGGCGGTGGCACCTGAGTGGGGCTGCACGTTCGCGTAGGCAGCGCCAAAGAGGGACTTGGCACGCTCGATGGCGATGTTCTCCGCGACATCGACCTCTTCGCAGCCGCCGTAGTAGCGACGGCCCGGGTAGCCCTCCGCGTACTTGTTGGTGAGCACGGAGCCCTGTGCCTGAAGCACGGCGCGGGGCACGAAGTTCTCGGATGCGATCATCTCGAGGTAGGTCTGCTGGCGGCCCAGCTCGCGGTCAAGGACCTGTGCGATCTCGGGGTCGAAGTCCTGCAGCGACGCGTTCATCACGGCTGCGGTGGCGCTTGAGTCGGTGCTCATTTCCGTCCTTCACTGTCTAGCCGGCGTGGGCCGCCGGATCTCCGGTGACCTTGGCCCAGGCGAACGACCAACAGTCTGAAGTGTGTCGCTCCCTCGTGGTGACTCACGTGCGCCAGTCGCGACAGGGGAAGTCTAGCAACAAGGCCCGACGCTGTGGCCGGGTCAGCGGTGGCGCCTAGTTGTCGCCGCGCACCGCGACGTCATCGACGTCATCGACGATCGCGCCAGCCTCGAGCACCTTGCGCAGGTATGCATACGTGAGGTCTCCGGCAACCTGATCGAACTGGTGCTCGTAGCCCGCCTTGTTGTACAGCGCGATGTTGTGCTTGGAGTTCTGGCCGGTGAAGACCCACACCTCGCGCGTGTTCTCAGGAAGGTAGCTCAGCACGGCGAACAGCAGCTGGGTGCCGATCCCCTTGCCCTGCATGTCGGGGACCACAGCGAGACGACCGATGGTGGCCTTGTCATCCTCGATGCCCACGCGGATCGAACCCACGAGGCGGTGACCCTTCCATGCGCCGAGGGTGACGACATCTGGCGACTGCAGGTCGACGATGAGCTCCTCGAGCGTCTGCGTCAATGCGGGAATGTTGGGGTCGTTGAAGATCTGCGCCTCAGAGACGAACGCGGCGCGTCGGACGGTGAGCAGTTCGCCCGCGTGCTCTGGGGTGACGACGTCGATCCGGGGCTGGTCTTCGGCCATGCTCCTATCGTGGCAGTCCGGCACCGATTCTCGATCGCGACGCGGCCCTGAAATGCGCAAAACGCAATGAAAACGCAACCTTCCGCGAGGCATCACGCCCGCGGGTATTCTTGGTTGGCGCTCACTGCGACGCGCGAGGACACGGGAAGGAACCCCATGCCGCTGAGTATCCGCGCCCTTGCCGGCGGGCTCATCAGGCGCTGGGGGCTCCTACCGGGAGGGCTCGCCGACGGCATCGGCGACGACGACAAGCTCGGCGATGCTGTGCTCACGACCCGCGCGGTCGTGTTCTTCCCGGATCCGCCAGAGAACATCTATCAGCTGCGCCAGTGGTACCGAGCGCTCGAGGCCCTCGACGAGGCGATGGGCGTGACTGTCATCGTTCAGGATTCGCGCACTGCGGCGCTTGTCCGCGACGAGGCAAGCCTGCCCGTGATCGCGGCGGGCCGGACGCGCACTGTGGGTCGGCTGTTGGAGCGGGGACGCGTGCGACTCGTGCTGTATGTGGGTCAGTCGAACGCCAATGCGGTCGCGCTGCGCTGCGCCCACGTGACTCACGTGTTTCTCAATCACGGCGACTCCGACAAGTTCGTCTCTGTCTCCAATCAGGTGAAGGCCTTCGACAAGGTGTTTGTGGCTGGGCCCGCCGCGGTCGATCGCCATGCTCAGGCGCTCATGTTCTACGACCCTGCGGCGCATGTGCGGATCGTCGGCCGGCCCCAACTGCCTCCCAGCGCGCAGCCGGCTGGCGGGCTCACGGTGCTCTACGCGCCCACGTGGGAGGGCACCATGACAATCAATGCCTACTCCTCCGTGCAGGCTTACGGAGAGCGACTCCTCCGCGCCCTGCTCGCTGATCCTGAAGTCTCGGTGATCTATCGACCTCACCCGCGCACAGGAGCTTCGGACAAGTCATTCAAGGCCGCGGACCAGCGACTGCGCTCAGTACTTGCCGCGCATCCGGACCGCGCGTCGGTCGACGTCAGCCCTGATCCCACTCAGTCGTTCCATCGGGCGCACATCATGGTGTCCGACGTTTCGGCAATCGCCACCGACTGGCTTGGCCAGGGCCGCCCCCTCGTGTCGTTCGAGCCAGCCGATCCTGGTGCGCGCGTCGCGGCCCCGGCGCGACTGTTCTCCAACACCCCGCACCTCAACGCCGCGAACATCGATGACGGCGTCGCTGTGGTGCGCTCCGCGATCGCAGACGACGAGAGCACCAAGACACTCGCTGAGCTCGCCGACTATTACCTGGGGGGCCTCAGCGCGGAACAGGCAACTGAGCGCTTCGTCGCTGAGTGTGAGAGCGCCGCAGCGGAGTGCGACGCAGAGCGCGCCCGATTGGGAGTTGAGCAGTGAGCAGAGAGTGGCCGGCCATCGAAGCGATGCGCGACGTCTGCCAGCCGCCACATATTCGCGGCAGGAAGTCCGCGGAGCACTGGACGGCGACCCTGTTCGGTCGCAGCTTCTCGATCTACCTCACTCGCGTCGCAGTATGGCTTGGCCTTTCCGCGAACGCCGTGACCGTCCTCATGATCCTGTGCGGCTGGGCGGCGGCGGCCGCGCTCCTCATTCCAGGGATCTGGGGTCCCCTGCTCGCGTGCTTCCTCGCCTTCTTGCAGATGACCCTCGATTCGATCGATGGCGAGGTGGCGCGCTGGCGCGGCACCACCGGACCGCGCGGCATCTTCCTCGACCGCATCGCCCACACCACCACGGAGTCCGCAATCCCGCTCGCCGCGGGACTCGCGGTCACCCTGTCGTCGTCGCCTCACGACTGGCGATGGGCGGCGCTCGGCGGCGCGGCAGCGACGCTCGTGCTCGTCAACAAGTCGCTGCGCGACGGCATGCGCCTTGCCCGCGTGCAGGCCGGTCTCGAGCTGCCCAAGGATGAGGCGGGGGCTCGCGTCATCTCGAATTCGCTCATTGGGAAGGCCCGACGCGCGGCGGACTTCGTGCCGATTCACCGCCTCTATCACTCGGTTGAGCAGACCATCGTGATCCTCGTGGTCGCGATCCTTGGAGCCATCTTCGGCTTCTACGGCTTGGCGGTCGCCCTCGCCTTCCTCGCGTGCGCGCTTCCGTTCGTCATCGTGGGCCAGCTCGTCGCGATCCTCGCGTCGAGCACCCTGCGCAGGCCACAGTCGTGACTCCTCGCTGGTCTGCCGTGGTGCTGAGCCAGGGCACCCGCCCCGTCGAACTGGCGGCCGCGGTCGAGTCGCTCCTTGCGCAGACGGATGTCTCGCTTGAGGTGATCGTCGTGGGCAACGGATGGGAGCCGTCGGGCCTGCCCCAAGTGGTGCGCACCGTTCACCTGCCTGAGAACCTTGGCGCCCCGGGCGGCCGCAACAAAGGCATCGAGGTGGCCACCGGCGAACTGTTGTACTTTCTCGACGACGACGCCGTGCTCCCAGACGCCGACACTCTGTCGCGCGTCGAGGCGCTTTTCGACGCCAACCCCCAACTCGGCGTGGTGCAGACGCGCATCGAGACGCCTGAGGGTGACTCACTGAGCCGCTGGGTCCCGCGACTGCGCAACAAGGACCCGCGCCACGGCTCCGAGGTGTTCTCCGTGCTCGAGGGTTCGGTTGCCGCTCGCGCGGAGGTGCTGCGCCGCACCGACAACTGGCCGGGTGAGTTCTTCTACGCCCACGAGGGCATCGAACTCGCATGGCGTACATGGGATGCGGGCTATTCCGTCGAGTACCGGCCGGACCTGCGCGCCGTGCACCCAGCCGTGGCGCGCTCTCGCCACGCCGACCACATGTGGCAGGACGCTCGCAACCGCATCTGGCTCGCCAAGCGCAACCTGCCCTGCCTCATCGCCGTGTTTTACGTGTTCAACTGGGCCGCGCTCACTGTCCTCAAGAACCTCAAGTGGCCTGGCCACATCGCCGCCTGGTGCCGGGGCGCCTTGGCGGGACTGCGCACCAATGGAGGACAGCGTCGGCCCATGCGCTGGGCCACGGTCTGGACCATGACGCGCAAGGGCCGCCCGCCTGTCATCTAGCTGCGGCACGGTACCCTCATTACGCGGTGATTCGCCGCACCCATTGAGGAGCCCCATGTCCACCAGAGTCATCACGTTCGGCACGTTCGACGTCTTCCATGTGGGACACGTCAACATCCTGACGCGCGCCCACGACCTGGGTGACCACCTGATCGTGGGAGTCTCCACCGACGAACTCAATTTCCAGAAGAAGGGCCGCTACCCGATCTACCGGCAGGAGCACCGCCTGCAGATCGTGCAGAGCCTCGACTGCGTGTCTGAGACCTTCTACGAGCACTCGTTGGGGAAAAAGCGCGAGTACCTGCTTGAGCACAAGGCGGACATCCTCGTCATGGGCGAAGACTGGGCAGGCAAGTTCGACGAGTTCCGCGACATCGTGGACGTCGTCTACCTGCCGCGCACCCCAGACATCTCAACTACCGACGTCATTCAGGCCATCAGAGAGGCGGAGCTGTAGCAATGGCGGACCTGCCGCGTTACGTCCTCAGTCTGTCCTGCCCGGATCAGCCGGGCATCGTCCACGCCGTGAGCGGCGCCGTCGCGTCGCTTGGCGGCAACATCACCGAGTCCCAGCAGTTCGGGGCCTCGGACACGGGTCAGTTCTTCATGCGCGTCGAACTCGAGGCCGGGGCGCCGGAGGAGCAGCTGCGCGCGGCTCTCGCGCCCGTGATTGAGCGCTTTTCGATGTCGCTGAACCTCGATCACGCCGGGCGCAAGATGCGCACCATCATCATGGTCTCGAAGGCCGAGCATTGCCTCAACGACCTGCTCTACCGCGAGCGCGCGGGTCTGCTCCCCATTGATGTCGCGGCGGTCGTGGGCAACCATGAGACGCTGCGTCCGCTCGCCGAGTTCTATGGCAAGGAGTTCATTCACCTCCCGGTCACGCCAGAGACCAAGCCCGACGCTGAGGCCGCCCTGCTGTCGCTCGTCGAGGAGCGTGGGGTCGAGTTGGTGGTCCTCGCCCGCTACATGCAGATCCTCTCGAGCGAGCTCTCCGAGGCGCTGTGGGGCCGTGCGATCAACATCCACCACTCGTTCCTGCCGTCCTTCAAGGGAGCGCGCCCGTACTTCCAGGCGCATGACCGCGGTGTCAAGCTGATCGGCGCCACCGCGCACTACGTGACGAGCGACCTCGACGAGGGCCCGATCATCGAGCAGGATGTGGATCGCGTCGACCACTCGCACACGCCGGAGATGCTCACGGCGATCGGCGCCGACGTGGAGCGTCGCGCGCTCGCGCGCGCCGTGCGCTGGCACGCCGAGCACAGGGTGCTCCTCGACGGGCACCGCACGATCGTCTTCCGCTGAGTCAGAGTCCCAGCACGCGAGCAGGCACTGTGCTTGCCGCGGCAACTGCCTGCTCCCGAGGCACCCCGGCGCCGACGCACACCTCGACCGCTCTGTCCATCGTGAGCGTCGAGCCCGCGAGCGTGTCGGTACCAGCGACGACAGCGCGACCGTCAACCACCTCGACATCGAGCGAGCCCAAGCGGTAGCTGCCGTCCTCGGCCGCGGCGGCGGCCATAGCGTCGGTCACGAGCACCACTCGCCCAGGCGCGGCGGCGAAGACCGAGCGGATAACGCGCGGATCCACGTGGATGCCGTCGGCAATGATCTCGATGGCCACGTCGTCACGGGCCAAGGCGGCGCCCATCGGTCCGGCGGCACGTGCGGTGATCCCCGCCATGGCGTTGAAGCCATGGGTCACGAGCCGCGCGCCAGCGTCGAATGCGGCGTCGGCCTGTTCCGCCGTTGCCGCGGTGTGGCCCACTGCCACGGTGACACCGGCGGTCGCGAAGCGAGCAATCGCGTCGAGCGCGCCGGGCAGCTCCGGCGCGATGGTGATCTGCAGCAGGTCATCCCCCACGATGTCGAGGATGTCGCCGACAAGATCCGGCGTGGGGTGCCTCAGCGCCGAGGAATCATGCGCGCCTTTGCGCGAGAGGGCGAGGAATGGCCCCTCAAGGTGAATGCCCGCGATGCCTGGCTCCTCGGCGCGAGCCGCGCGGGTGACTTCGACCGCGTGAGCGAGCTCCTCGAGCGGCATTGACACCAGTGACGCGACCACCGCGCAGGTGCCGTGGGCACGGTGGGCCGCGAATGCCGATCGCGTGCCTTCTGCCGACGCCCCGAACGCATGACCGCCGCCGCCGTGGCAGTGGATGTCGACGTATTCGGCCATACCGCGAGCCTAGATGCCTTGCCAGTCGGGCTTGTGGTCCTGCGCCCAGCGGTAGTACTCGCCGTAGCGCAGGCCCGACGCTGCGGCGGGGTCGAGCACCACCGTCACGTGTTCGTGGAGTTGGATGGCGCTGCCCGGCATCGATGCGGTGACGGGCCCCTCGACAGCCGCTGCCACGGCAGCTGCCTTCGCCTCGCCGAACGCGAGCAGCACCAGGTGCCGGGCGCGCAGGATGGTGCCGAGTCCTTGAGTCACGCAGTGGATGGGCACCTCGTCGAGGCTTGAGAAGAAGCGAGCATTGTCGATGCGCGTGCGCTCCGTGAGGGTCTTCACCCGCGTGAGAGACCCGAAGCTCGATCCGGGCTCGTTGAAGCCAAGGTGTCCGGTGGCACCGATCCCCAGCAGCTGCAGGTCGACTCCACCACCTGCACGCAGTGCCTGCTCATAGCGCTCCCCGGCCGTCGAGATGCCCCCGATTGAGCCGTCAGGCACATGCACCCGCTCCGGATCCAGGCCCAGCGGCACGGTCACCTCGCGGTCCACCACTGCGCGGTAACTCTCTGGATGCCCGGGCGGCAGGCCCACATACTCGTCGAGGGCGAAGGCGGATATCTGCGAGAAGTCGGTGCCGTTCGCCGCCTCCTTGCGCAGCGCCTCGTAGACCGGAAGGGGTGTGGAGCCGGTGGCGACGCCGAGCGTGAAAGTGGGCTGGGCCCGAACTTGCTGGGCGATGTGGGCGGCGACGAACTGTCCGGCGGCCGCCGCATCGGGAAGAACGATGACCTCAGCCATGCTCAGGCCCCCGGATGCGCGGCGAGGTCTGCCGCTCCAAGTGCCGCCACGGGCACCTCAGGATCGAGCAGCTCGATCCTCGCGGCGATCTCCAGCGACTCGAGGAAGCCAGACTTGTCGGTCCATGCAGCGAGGTGGCGGTTGACGCCAGCCATGAGGTCGTCGCCAAGCGCGGCGAGGCCGCCGCCAAGCACGATGGTCTCAACGTCGAGCATGAGCACCAGTGCACGCGCAGCAGATGCCACACCGAAGTACAGGCCCTCACGAATCGCCACCGCGCGCGCGTCGCCAGCGGCGGCTGCCTCCAGCACGTCGCGAGCGATCGCACCCTCGACGCCCCACTGTCGCACCAATCCCGATCCCGAGGCGTAGGTCTCAAGCGCGCCAGGGAGCCCGTCCGCATCGAGCGGTCCCTCCGGATCGACGCTGATGTGGCCCAGTTCGCCCGCGGTGCCGCGAGCGCCTCGCCACAGCCTGCCGCCAAGAATGAGCCCGGTCGCCAGGCCCGTCCCCAGATTGAGGTACGCGAGAGAGTCCCCTTGCTTGCCTGACTGAGTGCGCAGCGCCCAGGCGCCGAGCGCCGCGACATTCACGTCGTTGTCGATCGTGGGGCGAATCCCCCAGGCCTCCTCGAGCGCGCCCGAGAGGTCGAGCCGCTCGATGCCGAGGTTGAGCGCGTAGGTGACCACGCCGTCGGTCACGCCGCCGGGGATGCCGATCCCGATGCTTGCGACCGCATCGAGGCTACCGCCGGCCTGGGAAAGGGCGGCCTCGACGCTCGCGGTGGCCGCCTCGACGACCTCCTGTGGTCCCTGACCAGAGGGCGCGCGGTGGCGGCCGACGATCACACCATCGTCAATGACGACGACGTCCGTCTTGGTTCCGCCGATGTCTACTCCGAGCCGCACGAGTCACGTCCAATCAGATCGAGCAGGGCGGCGCCAACCAGGCGCGATGCCCCAAAGGTAGCAATGTCGACCCCGGCGCAGTCGGGCAGCGGCCAGCCCATGTCGACGACGAGCACTTCGCCGCGAGCCTTGAGCTCGGCAGTGGCCGCGCCGGCGAAGGCGTGGCGATGGAGGTCCTTGCCCACGACGACGGTGAGCTCTCCAGCGCGGGGCGGAGGAAGTTCGCTGTCAGGGGTGATGACCGACGCTGGGTTCACTCCCGCGCTGAACGGTCCCCATGGGGCGGTGCCGACGGCCATGTTGGGAGCAGTCTCAATCGCCACCCAGGCGACGGGTCGCCCGTGCAATCGTGACAGCAGGTCTCGCGCCGCGTCGCTCACGTGGAAGGCACCGCGCACCTGCGCGCGGCTGAGTCCCGGCACCGCGCCTGGGACGAGGTCGCCGGGGATTGCGACCTCGTCCCGCTCGCGAGCGAGTTCGCGCCCTAGCGATCGAACTCGTGCCGCTGCCGACTCGACGGCTTCGGAAGGGAGGGAACCGTCGCCGATGGCTGCGTCTATTGCGCCGAGAATCTCGCCAAGCTGTTCATCCGTGTTGCTCGTGCCGATGCACAGCAGGTCGACTCCTGCTGCGAGCGCGGACACTGCAGCAGCGGGGATCCCGCGGTCAGCACTCGCGCCCGCCATGTCGAGCGCATCGCTCACGATCACGCCGTCGAAGCCGAGCTCTCCACGCAGCAGGTCACCGAGGATGCGGCGAGAGAAGGTCGCGGGCACGTCGTCGAGCGCGGGAACCACGATGTGACTGGACATGATCGTGCGAGTTCCCGCGGCAATGGCTGCCTTGAACGGCACCAGCTCGCGCTGGGCGAGCGTCTCGCCATCTGCCTCGACCACCGGAAGCGCGTGGTGCGAGTCCTGGGAGGTGTCACCGTGGCCAGGGAAATGCTTCGCGCACGAGGCGACGCCCGTGGCCTCGATGCCGCGCGTCCAGGCGGCAGCATGCTCGGCGACGGCCGCCGGATCCGTGCCGAAGCTTCGAATGCCGATCACGGGGTTATCGGGATTCGAGTTGACGTCGGCGTCGGGCGCGAGCGCAAGGCCCACGCCCGCCTGCCGCAGCTCCCATCCCACCTGGGCGCCAACGCGCTCGGTGAGCGCAGCGTCGGCCAGTCGCCCAAGCACTGCGTTGCCAGGGAAAGGCGATCCCTCGCGCTGGTAGAGGCGAGTGACGTCGCCACCCTCTTCGTCGATCGCGATGACTGCGTGAGGGTTCACCGCGTAGATCGCGGAGGTGAGCTCCCTCAGCTGCTCTCGCGAGGCGATGTTCATGCCGAACAGGCACACGCCGCCAAGACCATCGCGGAGCCGACGCTCAAGCCAGTCAGGAAGCTCGGTGCCGTCGAAGCCCGGCAGCAGAACGGAGGAGGTCATCCCTTCACCGCCCCCGACACGAGACCCGCTGTCATGCGGCCCTGCACGATCATGAAGAAGATGATGATGGGAACGGCAACAAGAGTCGAGGCGGCCATCACCTGACCCCAGTCGGTCTCGCGCGTCGCAGAAGCCTGGATGAACCCGCGCAGCCACAGCGGAAGCGTCGCGCTGTCGTCCTTGGTGAGGAGCACCAGGGCCACGGTGAACTCGTTCCATGCCTGGAGGAAGGCGTACACCGCGGAGGCCACCAGGCCGGGCATGAGCAGCGGGAACGTGATCTTGAAGAACGCCTTGGAGCGGCTCAGGCCGTCCACCATCGCCGCCTCTTCGAGGTCGGCCGGAACTCCTGCTACGAAGCCGCGCAGCATCCACACCGTGAACGGCACCACCGCGGCGATGTAGATGACGCTCACACCGATCACGGTGTTGAGCAGGTTCACCGAGGAGATCATCTTGTACTGCGCGATGAACAGCGCCTCTGCGGGAAGCATCTGGATGAGCAGCACCGCAAGCACGAAAGATGCGCGGCCACGGAAGCGGAAGCGCGAGATCGCGACGGCCGCGAGGAACGCGAACAGCACCGCGAAGAACACCACTACGGCGGCGATGGCGAGGCTCATCCCGAGCGCCTTGAAGAAGGAGCCGTCCGCGAGCACCGCTTGGAAGTTGCGGAATGACCCACCGAACGGCACCCACGTAGGGGTGAAGCGCTGCAGAGTGCGGTTGGCGAGGAAGGACGAGTTGATCATCCAGTAGACGGGGAACACCCAGATGAGGGCGAAGACGATGGCGAGCGAGTTGACGCCCGCCTTGCGCAGGCCGCGGCGGTTCACTGCGAGTCCTCCTTCATGACGCGCCACACATAGGCGCCGGAGACGGCAAGGGTGATGAGCAGCACGATGACCGACGCTGCGGCAGAGACCCCGAAGTGTTGGGACCCGGTGCCGATCTTGTAGATGTAGGTGCCGAGCAGGTCGAACTCAGTGGCGTTCGAGCCGGCGTCCTGGAGGATCTTGATCTGCGTGAACACCCGCAGATCCCAGATGATCTGAAGCAGCAGGACGATCGACATGACCGGTCGAATGATGGGAAGTATGACCAGGCGCAGTCGCTGCGAGCCGCTCGCACCGTCAAGATCCGCCGCCTCAAGGACTTCTTCGGAAACCTGGGTGAGTCCCGCGTACAGCGAGAAGGCGACGAAGGGCACCGACATCCAGATCACGATGATCGAGGCGACCGCGAAGAAGCTCAGCGGCTCCGCGAGCCAGTCATAGCGGTACATGTCGACGCCGGGGAGCTTGTCGAGCGTGTAGTTGATGACGCCGCGGCGGCGATCGAACAGCCAGGTCCACACCGTCATCGCCGCGACAACGGGCATGGCCCAGGCGAGCAGCAGCGAAATCTGCAGCGCGAGTCGGGCCGCGCGGCTGGCAGCGGCCATGAGCAGCGCGAGACCGAGGCCGATGGCTAGGGTGACGGCGGCCGTGACCGCGCAGAAGATAAGTGAGCGACCCACAACTCCCCAGAACTGGGTGTCGGTGATGAGGCTCGTGTAGTTGTCGAAACCCACCCACGGCGCAGGCTTGCCGAACTGCTGGGCAAGGCCGTAGTCGCGGAAAGAATTGACGAGCTGCCACGCCGTGGGATAGCCGGTGCCGATCACGAGTATCGCGATGGCGGGGACGAGCAGCCAGTACGGAATGCCGCCGCGGCGCTTGCGCCGGTTCTTGGGAGCGACGGTCGTTGGGGTGACGGTCGCCGGCGTGCGATCGATGGTGACGCTCAAGGCGACCTCCTTCTCAAGTATGGGGCGATAGGTGAGAGGCGATGCCTGTCACAGGTCGGGCCGCGAGGATCACCCGCGGCCCGACCTATGAGGATCAGGCTGTGTCAGCCGTTGATGAGTGCGTTGATCTTCTCGTCGTACTCAGCGGCGAGCGCGGCGACATCGCCACCGGCGTTCACCTTGCCGAAGAACTCCTCGAGAAGGCCGGAGCCCTCAACTGCCGCCCAGCCCGGCGCGGCGGGCGTGAGCTTGGAGCCGGCCGCAGAGGTGCGCAGCGCCTCCGCGAACTGGTCGTCGCCAAGCGCGCTCGCGTAGTCGAGGTTCGCGGGGCCAAGACCGTTCTCGCCCAGCAGCTGCTGGTACTCAGCGGAGAAGATGATCTTGAGCAGCTCGCGAGCGCCCTCCTGGTTCTTGGATGCAGCGGAGATTGCGATGTTCGAGCCACCGGCGAACACCGGGGCAACGCCACCGTCGACGCCGGGCAGAACGAAGACACCGAACGTCTCGTCGTTCCACACGTTGATCGGGTCGCCGTTCTCGTTCTCCGAGAGGTCACCGATCGACCAGTGGGCCCAACCCGGAGCGATGATCGTGGCGGCCTCTGGCTGGCCCGTGGACTCGTTGTTGTTGATGTTGACCCACGGGGTGGAGTCGAACTCGGTCACGGGAGCGTGCGACGAGTTCTTGTAGAGGTCCTGAAGCATCTGCAGACCCTTGATCGAGTTGGGGTCGGAGAGCGTGGAGACCCACGTGTCGCCGTCCTTCTTCGCAAGGTCGCCGCCATTGGCGAAGATCCACGAGATGCCGTTTCGCCAGTCGGAGCCGCCGAGGTAGAAGCCGGAGGTGTCGGCATCGGTCAGCTTCTTGGTGACGTCAGAGAACTCCTGCAGCGTGGTGGGAACCTCGACGCCGGCAGCGGCGTACAGGTCCTTGCGGTAGAAGTTGTAGCGCGAGCCGAAGTAGTACGGCAGCGCGTAGTTCTTGCCGTCGACGATGCCGACGTCCACGAAGGACTTCAGCAGCGAGTCGCCGCCGAGCTCCGCGTACAGGTCGCTGACGTCAGAGAATGCGCCGACGGTCGTGAAGGTGGGCGACCAGGTGTTGCCGATCTCCGTGACGTCGGGAGTATTCTCGCTATCGGGCAGAGCCGTGGTCAGCTTGCTAAGGGCGTCGCCCCAGCCCTGCTCCTCGATAGTAAGGGTGCCCCCGGTAGCTTCTGCGTACTCCGTCTTCAAGTAGTCGCGCAGAGCTTCCGGGGTGTCACCACCCATGAGCCAAAGCGTGATGTTCTGACCCTCGGCAGAGCCGCCCGTGTCGCCAGGCGCGGCGCTGGGGTTGTCGTCGGACGACGAGCATCCGGCGAGAACGAGGGCTCCGGCAGTCGCGAATGCCGCGATGCCAACCATCGTCTTCTTCATACCTTTTCCTTCTCCCTTGGTGAGTGGCGCGTGACCCCGCGGCCACGACGAGTGCTGGCGATCATGAGATCCCCAGCTGGCCGGTGAGGACCATGACCGCGGCGCCGAGCACGACGATGTCGCGACCCAGCGTGGTCATCCGCAGCGTCAGGTCGCCATGGAAGTCGGCGATCGTTCGGTTGCGGAGCGTCTCGGCGGTGCTGCCAAGCAGCGTTCCGTCGAGAAGATCGAGTGGGCCGGAGAGCACGACCTCACCCAAGTTCAATGCTGCGATGACGGGCGCCATCGCGATTCCCAGCCGCTCACCCGCCTCGGCGAGGACGCGCTCGCTGTCGCCAGCGTCGGCCCCTTCAAGACGGGACTGGAGGCGAGGAATGGCAAGCCAGGTCTCGAGGCAGCCGTCCTTGCCGCAGGCGCAGCGCTCGCCGCCGTCGGTGCCGACCACGACGTGGCCGATCTCGCCTGCGGCCGAGCGTGCGCCCTGAACCACCTGACCCGCCACCACCACGCCGGCACCAACACCGCGGCCCACGCGGATGAGCATCATGTCCGCGTCGCCGCCGCCGAAGGTGCGCTCGGCGAGGGCGGCGACGTTGGCATCGTTGGCCACCTGGACCGGCAGCCCGCTGTGCGCCGCGAGCATTGACTGCAGCGGAACATCGGTCCACCCCAGGTTGGGAGCGGAGAGAATGACGCCCTCCGCGCTCACCACACCTGGCGTGCCCACACCGATGCCGAGCACGGGAACCGTCGCCTGCGCGACGAGGCGGTCGAGCAGTTCGGTGACAGCAGCGACTGCCGCATCGCCGGAGACTCCTGTGACATCTGACTGCTCACGGTGCAGCACGGTGCCGTCGAGGTCCATGAGCGCGCCGCGGAAGATCGCGTCGTAGCTGAGGTCCAGCCCCACGATCGCGAAGCCGGTGCGGTTGATGTCGAGGAGCGTCGCTGGCTTGCCAGGGCGAGCGTCGTTGCGGATGCCAAGTTCAACGACGAGCTGCTGGGCGATGAGGTCGGAGACGAGGTCTGAGATGGTGACGCGCGTGAGACCCACTTCGCGAGCGAGGTCGGCGCGGGACAGGCCGGCCGCGCGGTACAGCGATTGGAGAACGAGGGCGCGATTGTGAGCGCGGGCGTGCTCGGGGAGGACCCGAGCACCGGGGCGCACGGCGGCGGCCCATGCGCGATCGCTCTGGGTGCGTTCGCGAGCGCCTTCCGTGTCGGTGGTCCGAGTCGACTCCGTAGTCATGTTTGTTAGTAAAGGTTACGAACAAACGTTGCGCAACCCCATCAAACGTTTCGAGCCAGAAAAGTTACCGGCCTGTAATAAAACTCGACCCCTGGGGGTAACTCGCCACCACAGCCGAGTCATGAGGGATGCAACCGCAACCCCGTGCAATGCGTCACACCTCATAAGGGCCCCCATTGCTTCACGGAACGCGGGGGTTACCATGACACGGACATATAGGACGGAGTCCCCCATGAACGTCGCGCAGTCCTCCGGTCACACGCGCAACGCGGCCCGCTTGGCCGCACTTGTCCTTGTAGTCGCCATGTCCTTCGTGCTCCTCGCGCCGGTCGCGAGCGCCGCTCCCGGCAGCGACTTCACGGTTTCTGCGCCGGCGATCGTGAAACGCGGTGCGACGCTCAAGGTCACGATCAACACGGGTGACGACTACACCGGCAAAGCCACGCTGTGGTACCTCAACCTCGGCAAGTGGAAGAAGAGCTCCATCACGGCCGACGTGGTGAACGGCAAGGGCACTGCGAGCTTCCAGCCGGCTTACAGCCGTGCGTACTACGTCGAGCTCGACAACGGCAAAGTGTCGAAGGGCTTCCGCACGGTCGTCGAAGACAAGAAGCGCTACGCGGTTCGGGGCAGCTTCTCGTGGAACACCGCGGCAGCGGGCGAGATGGTGTGGGTCAAGGGCAAGGCCTATCTCAAGGGCAAGGCCAAGTCGGGACTCACGGTAGTGCTTGACCGCAAGAAGGATGGCGCCACCAAGTGGACCTCCTTGACCTCAACGACGTCGACGTCGTCGGGCGCGTACTCGTTCCGCCTGGCCCCAGCGGTGGGCTACTCGTACCGTGTGCACATCAAGGGCACCGGCGCCGCGTCCGGACACTTCCACATCGAGCGCACCGATGCCGATCGCAGCCTCGAGTCCCGCGCCAAGCAGCTCGCCAGCAAGCTGGGCACCGCCAAGGGCAGCATCAAGAACGTCGCCGCTGAGAACCTCCCGTCCGGGGTCGACGCCGCGCGCTATCAGGTGTTCACCAAGGGCAAGCTGTTTGAGGTCACACGATCCGGCAAAGTTCGCACGTGGCTCGTCTACGGCAAGATCGGCGACAAGTACGCCGCCCTCAGCGGCCACAAAGGCAAGCTCGGGCTGCCCATGCGCGACGCCAAGTGCAGCCTCATGGAGAAGGGCTGCGTCCAGCGCTTCACTGGCGGCTCCCTCTACTTCAACGCGTCCAAGCTGAGCAAGAAGAAGGTCTACGTTGCCTACGGCAAGGTCGTAGAGACCGAGATTCTCGCAGCCGCGCTGTCGCAGGTCGGGTACGAAGAGCCCAGCTGGCGAGTCAACAAGTACACCAAGTGGCTCGGATCCCGACCCGCATGGTGCATGACGTTCACCGCTTGGGCCGCCGCAGCGTCGGGCAATGGGAGCATGGTTCCCAACTCCGCAACCTACGACAAGTACGTCGCGACCATGAAGAAGTCCGGTCGCCTCAAGTACTCGGGCACACCGCCTGTGGGCGCGGCCCTGCTCATGGACTGGAGTACCGGAAAGCCCAGCCACTCCGCTCTGCTCGTGAAGGTCTCGGGCAAGTACATCTACACCGTCGAGGGGAACACGACCGATGGCTCGGGTGACCCGCAGCGCGGCGTGTATTACCGCAAGCGACTGCTCAGCGACATCTGGGCGTGGTACATGCCGTCCGACAAGTAGCAGTCACTCGCCCGCGCTGCGCCACACGTCGCGATCGAAAGCTCGCGACAGCAGCGTCACGGGATTGTGAAGCACCACCACGCCATCCGCGTCCACCTTCTCAACAAAGCGCGCGACGGGTCCACCCGTCCACTTGCGCTCATCGATGAAGTACACATCCGTTGCGCGCTCGGCGAGCCTTGCCGCGGGCCAGGCTCCGAAAGAGTCGCTGAGGATGACGATGGTGCCGCGAGCGGCAGGATCGTCATTGTGGAAGTGCATGAGGCCGCTCGTGCCGCCTAGGAAGGCGCGGTAGCGGTTCGCCTCACGCTGAGGGTTCGTCAACCAGTCGCGGTTGAGCGGACTCAAGCCGCAGTCGTCAGCCACGAAGCACATCGTGGCCCTGAAACCGCCCTCTGGGGTCTCGTAGACAAGGTCGTCGGGAATCACCGGCTCCGTCGCGGGCACCAGCAGCGCCTCTGAGCCGTAGAAGGGAAGTTTGCCAACGCCGCGGTTCCAGGCGCGATCGTCCGCTCCGAGCTCCACCCCTGCGCCCTCAAGGCGGGTGGCAATGCGATCCACCGCAACTTTGGCCCCGTCGATGGTCCAGTGGTGGTCGGTGCGGAAGTAGTAATCGTCGCGGTGCGCGGGGTCGGACAGCAGCGCGGTCAAGTCCTCGGCCCCCACCGCCTTGCTCAACGCCTCCACTACCGAGGCGGAGTTGCTCACGACCGGATTCGGGACGTCGGCTGGCATCAGGTCCTCGAACACCATTTCTTTCCGGGGCGCGACGAACCATACCTGGGCCGCACCGGTCGCGCGGATGGCATCACGGAGGCGGCGCGCATCGTCGGCGAGTGTCGGGTCGAATGTCTGGCGCGGGCCCACCTCGAGCATGAGTCCCTGGGGCGTAACCACGGCGACCCGCTCGAAGACCTTCGGCTCCACCAGTTCGACATCGCCGCGCACGGTCCACACGCTCGGGTCGAAGGAACGCGACAGCAGGGACCAGGGGTTGTGCAGCGCCACCACTGCATCGGGCCGCAGCTCGCTCGCCAGCTCGTCAAGGGGAGGGCCCTGGTAGTGGCGCTCGTCGATGACCACCAGCTCCGAGACGCGCTCCGCAAGATACGTGGCGAAAGCGTTGCCGAATGAGTCCTTGAGCAGCAGCACGGTGCCGTGCGCGGAGGGCGAGTCGTTGGTGATCGTGATCATGCCCGTGTCGCCACCGAGGAACATCTGGTAGCGGTTGGCGTATTTGCCCGGGTGATCACGGATCGATTCATCGATCGTCGGCAGGCCGCAGTCGCCATCGACACACATCGTCGCCCTGAAGCCGCCCTCGGGCGCGGGATACGTGAGGACGTCCGGCGGCGCGGCTCCCGCAGTGACCGCCCGTCCCGTCGAGCCATAGAACACCGAAGCTGCGGTTCGCGGCGCATAGGTGCGAGGGTCGGTGCCCAGCTGCACGCCCTTGGCTGTCAACTCGTCGGCCACCGCGTCAGCAGCCGCGCGCGCCGCAGCGGGCGTCCAATGGTGGTCGGCGGCAAAGAATGCATCACCTGCCTCCGCGCGGACCTTCATGTCATCAGTGAGATCGAGAAACTCCCCCGCCCCACTCCACGCCTCGGCAATTGCCGCGTGCGCAGCAGGATAGTCCGAGGGCCAGCCAGCCGGGACCCCGTCGGCGAGGATCTCCTCCTTGCGAGGCACGTACACGAACAGGGTGGGCACGTGAGGAGACACCTGCGCTAGCGCTTGTGCTTCAGCGGCAAGCGACTCCCGAATGGTGAGCCTGGGCGGCATGTCCAGGAGCTGGCCGTGCGGACCGTCCACATAGACGTCGTTGATGATGGGATCGCGGAACGCCCTGACCACCACCGCCGCGCGGATCTCGAGCATTGTCGCCCTGGCGGGAAGCCTGCCGTCCATGAAGGCGTCGAAGCGAGCCATCCACGACTTGTCGAGCACCTCTCCCGCCGTCGGCTTCGCAATAGTGGGTCGCTCGGCCCCGTCAAGCACGCTGAAGCCGGGCTCGCGATTCAGGAGCGCGTAGGCGCCCCCTGCCGCGGCAACCGCCACCAGAGCAAGACCCGGCACGAGGCGGAGGAATGACTGACCACGCGAAGACGTCATGACTAGAACCTGAAGTAGATGAAGGGCGAATAGGACACGGAAACGAGGAACACTGTCGCCAGAGCGAGGGCGGCCACGACGATCACTGTCATGAGCACTGAGGAGGCAAGCGTCATGCGCTCAGGCGGCTCAGCGTCGGCGTTGTATCCGCTTCCCAGATGAGGGTCGGCAGGAGGCATCGACTGGGCACGAAGCTTTGACACAAGCCGGTTGGCGACTCCGGCAGCCAGGACGGCGGACACAATCAGCAGCACCCATCCGCGTCGCAGGACAAGTTCGGCAAGCGGGTCCCACGCGGAGACGCCCACGCCGACCATCGCCCGGTAGTACTCGATCGCTTGAGTGAGGTCCTCGGAACGGAACATCACCCAACCGAGCACCGCAACCACCAGGCCATAAAGGTGCTGAAGCCCACGGGGAAGGCGCTCCAGCAGGCGCCCCCACACGAAGCGCTCGAGTCCGATGAGCACGCCGAAGTACAGTCCCCACAGCACGAACGTCCATGCGGCACCGTGCCACAGCCCAGTGAGCGCCCACACAATCAACAGGTTGCGCCACACCAGCACCGGGCGCACTCGTGAACCTCCCAGCGGAATGTAGACGTAGTCGCGGAACCACGCACCCAGGGAGATGTGCCACCGCTGCCAGAACTCGCGCGCGCTGCGCGCCTGGTACGGATAACGGAAATTCTCATGGAAGTGCACGCCGAGCATCGCCGCCAGTCCGATCGCGATGTCCGAGTACGCAGAGAAGTCGAGGTAGATCTGGGCCGAGTACAAGACCGCGCCAAGCCAGGCTCCTCCGGCTGAGCCTGGCGCTCCTGTGGCGAAGAGCTCGTCAACCAGCGGCGCGAGCGAGTCGGCGATGACGGCCTTCTTGACCAGCCCGGTCGCCACCAGGAACGCGCCGAAGCCGAACATGCCCGCGTGGAATCGCGGCCTGCGCAACTGGGCGCCAATGTGCTCCCAGCGGACGATGGGGCCAGCCACAAGGTGGGGGAACATCAACAAGTAGGCGGAGAAGTCGACGAGCCGCGGCGCACCCGCACCCCGCCGGCGGTGGATGTCGATGAGATATCCCACGGCCATGAAGGTGTAGAAGGAGACGCCGATCGGCAGCACCACACGCAGTTCGCTGGCCGTCTCCGCCAGCCCGATAGTCGTCAAGAAGAAGACCGAGTACTTGAGGTACAGCAGCGGGGCCAGCACAACTGCGATGCCAGTGGCGAGCACCCACGCGCGGGCGGCACCGCTGCGGTTGACGAGCAATCTGCCCGACATGTAGGTGACGAACGAGGTGGCGAGGATGAGCAGCACCAGCACCGGCTCGCCCCATGCGTAGAACACCGCGCTCGAGGCAAGCAGCGGCAGCACTCGCCAACGCCGTGGGAACAGGTAGAACCCTGCGAGCGCGAGCGGAAGAAAGACAAAGACGAAGGTAGTTGACGTGAAGACCATGCTCAGCGCACACCCGTCCCGAACAACTCGGCGATGACCCTCGCGGCCGCACCGCCATCGTCGTGTGGGCAGTAGCGCCCGGCGAAGGCATCGAGGTTGTACCCGGGGAAGCTGCCGTGGTCGACCGCCGTGGCAAGACAGTCCAGCAGTTCGTCCATTCCCTTGACTATGGGGCCGGGCAGATCTTTCTCGTAGTCGAGATAGAAGCCGCGGACGTGGTCGCGATACTCCTCGAGGTCCGGAGCGAAGAACACGCAAGGTCGACGCGTGTTGAGGTAGTCGAAGAACACCGACGAGTAGTCCGTCACGAGCACATCTGCCGCCACCAGCAACTCCTGCACGTCGGGATACGAGGTTGCGTCAATGATGCAGTGCGCGACCTCATCCGGGATGGCTGCCGCATGTGTGTCGAGGATGTGCCGGCGAATCACCAGAGTCGCGCGGTCGCCCAGTTCTCGACCAAATCGCCGCAGGTCGATCGCCTCGGAAGGACCGGCCACCAGTTCTCTGTCGAGTCCGGCGTCACGGAACGTGGGTGCGAAGAGCACAAGTTTGCGGTCGCGCCCGATGCCGAGCCGGGCGCGCACTTTGTTGGCCGCTTCGCTCGCCTGGCTGCCAAAGAAGATGTCGTTGCGCGGGTAGCCCACCTCGAGCACCCTCGCGTGGTGTTGGAACGCCGACGCCATCGCGGCTGTCGTGTGAGCGTTCGGCGAGATCAGGACGCTCCATTGAGCCGCTGCAGTGGTCGCTCGATCGACATAACCGGCGTCTCGCCCTGTGATGTGGTCGAGGTCGTGGAGCATTCGCTTGAGTGGAGTGCCGTGCCAAGTCTGGACCAGCACTTGTCGCCTTCGCCGCCGCACGTATGAGGGAAAACTCTGGTTGGTGATCAGGTACTTGGCCCGTGCCAGCGCGCGGAAGTAGGCCACCGACAGTCGGGGGACGACACTTGTGCGCTCACTCGCATCGGGTATGGGGATGTTCGCGGCCCAGACCACGCGAAGGTCGGGCCGCGTTCGCACCAGCTCGCGGTAGAGAGCCTTCGGAGAGTCGCCGTAACCGCGCCCCAAGTCGCATTCGAAGACCACGGTGTCGCTGCGCAGCGGCAGAAGCCGGGAGAGCCGGTAGATCGCGCGGAGCGCCGGAAGGTGAAGTCTGCGCCGGCGCAGCTGGGTGGCCACGATTCTCAGGGCCTTGGCTGCTCGTCGTCGCAGGGTGCCGGGCCGCGTGCGGCGCGCCGTCAGGACCGCCTCGAAGATGCGCTGACGTGAGCGGGTGTCTTGCATGGGGAAGTAGCTGTCCGCGAGCGCACCGTGCGCGGGCTCTTGCGCGAAACCGTCACCGGCCCTGCGCTCGAGCGCCCCGAGCACACCATCCTCGGAGACACACACGTCACCCGGAAGGTCGGAGTCGAGGTCAAGGTGGGATCCCCGCGCACCAAGGAAGCGGTCACGGTCGAACTGGTAGTAGACGACCGGCCGATGAAGGAGCGCGAAATCGAAGCCGACGGATGAATAGTCGGTGACGAGCAGTCGGCTTGTTCTCAGCAGCTCCTGAACCGGGATGTCGCCCTGATGCCTTATCTGCACTCCGGGGACGTCGAGGTCTTCGACGAAGTGTCGGAAGTTGGGGTGCAGCATGACGACGACGTCACAGCCGCGTGCCAACTGCGCGAAGCGCGGATGAGTCAGCAGCGACCGCCACCGTTCGAGGAACTCGCTCTCGCGAAAGTCCTCCGGTGTCAGCACCCAGTCGCGCCACGTGGGGATCACCGCGATCTGCTGCCGCGGCTCGCTTGGCGTCAGCAGGGTGTCGAAGCGACTCAGCCCCGTCACCGCGATCTGCTCCGGACGATAGTGGAAGTCGCGACGAATGAGGTCGCGCTCTCGCGGTGAGCTGACGATGAAGAGATCGGTCACGAACCCGCCCAGCCCCCTCCCGTACAGATTGGCCATCCATTTGGTGCCCATCACTCCGTGCTGGAGAAATACGCGGATCCCTCGCACCTTCTTGCGCACCGCGGGAACCCGCGCCGGAAACAGATAGTCCGCGTGGTGTGACCCGACCACGCGATCGGCGAGCAGCGCGGCGGCGACGTGTTCGGGTGAGCCATGGATGAGCGTGGGACCGACGGCCTGAATCGCTGCGAGGTCCGGCGAGTCGTGAGCAACAACGTAGCGAGCGTCGATCTCTGGGTGCTCGGCGCACACATAGGCGAAGAAGGCTGCTCCCGTGTCCTGAGCCTTGTACGGCAGCTCACCGATGAGCCACAGCGGGCGGTTGCGTCGCCTATAGAGCCAGCGCCGCAGTCCGAGACCTTTGGCTAAGCGGTGGAAGGTGCGGACTGATTCCGCAGGGAGCGTGGAGGTGTAGATCGTGAGCAGCCGCGCCTTGAATGTCAGGCGGGGATCGTAGAACGTGGCAGTTTCCCCGCGCTCTACAAGTCCCGAGCGCAGCCGACCCAGTTGACCTGCGAAGCTCACCGAAGCAGGGACCCTGACCGCGGCCGTCCCAGCTTGGGAGGTGACAAGGAGCGACACATCCTGGAACTCTTCTCGAGCCTCCGAGTCGATGTCCTCCCAACTCACTCTTGCCTCAACTCGGTAACGGCGCCACGGACCGACCTGGTGGGAAAGCCGCGTCGGATTCGCCGGGTACAGCTGCTCCCTGCCCGTGGCACGCTCCACTGTCCGCACCACGATGGTCTGGATGCGGTGAGGGGCGAGACTCAACTCGGCCTGAAGCGTCAGTGATCGCCCACTGGAGGACAGGCGCCGGGTGGAGATCGCGGGAGTCTCCAGAGCGTCGGGCTGGACGATGACGCACAGAGGCGCGCGCCGCGAGCAGGTGACGAGCACTTCAACGCCATGCACCGAGCGGGATGCGAGGTCGTCTACTTCCCAGGGAACGTGCTCCCAAGCGACCTTCACGGGACCGTCGGCGAGGACGAAGTCGCCTCTCCACCCCTTGACGAGGGGAAGGGAACGAAGGTCGAGTTCGCCGATGAGATCACGGCCAACGGGACGCAAAGCGATAGGAGTGCTTCCACCACTCGCTTCATCGAGCGCAAGCGCCAAGCGATGGACGGGCGCGACGTCGACAAGAGTGATCTCGAGTGTGTGCCCCTCACACCGCACGCGCACCGACGAGAAGGGCACCCCGGGCTGAACTGACAGCGGGTCCTCCTACGTCCAGGCCGGATGGCTCGCGTCCGGTCGCGTCCCTCAGGAGTGCATCGCGATTCTATCGGGGTCAGGGTGTCGGAACCCGGTCAGGCTCGCCTCCTCCCGCAGGTAAGGCGCGGTGCCGTAGACTTCTGCTCCTGTCCGGCGCTATGAGGGCGCCGGTTGACCGCAGCATCCGTGGAGCGAGCCTGCCGTCCACCGGACGTCGAGTAGAGAGAACACCCATGAAGATCGGCATCATCGGCATCAACAGATACGCGAAGTTCTTGAATTTCGCATGCGATCTTCACGTGTACGCGTTCCAGCAGTTCCTCGAGCAGAACGGCTACGAGTCGACGATCCTCGACTACCACCCGGTGTACTTCGACAACTTCAACATGCGCCACCCCGCTGACCACGCGGACGAGAAGCTGCGCAAGGCACTCGCCATGCCCTCTGACACACCCGCCAAGAGGCAGGCGCGAGACGCGGCCGTCGCCAAGTGGACCGAGCGGTCGCGCGACTATCGCGAGGTCTACGAGGAGCGCGAAGTCCGCTACGACAAGTTCGAGGCGTTCGTCGAGAAGAACCTCAAGTTCACCAAGGAGGTTTACGACTCTGACCTCCTTGAGGTGCAGGACCCGGGCTTTGACTGCTACATGTGCGTCACCGACGTCATCTGGCAGTCTCTGCCCCGCCACAACTTCGACCGCGGCTTCCTGCTTGGCAGCAAGGCGTTCGAAGGCAAGCAGAAGATCGCATACGCCGCGAGCCGTGGCGCCTCGAAGGACTACACCAAGCGTCAACAGGAGCTGTTCCTCAACTACCTCGACGACATCGACGCAGTGAGCGTCCGGGAAGCCGACTTCGCGAAGTACATCGAATCACTGTCCGGCCGCGAGGTCCCCACGGTGCTCGACCCCACGCTGCTTCACGACCGTGACTTTTGGGACAAGGTGGCGACCAAGCCCAAGGAGAAGAAGTTCGTCCTCCTCTACTACGTGATGGAGAGCTCCACCGACACCATCGCGAAGGCTGTCGAGTATGCGAAGCACCACGACCTCACTCTCGTCGAGGTGTCGGACCGCCCGCTCAAGTACGGCAAGGTCAAGGACCCCGATGTGAAGCACATCGCCCGCTACGACGTGGGCATGGACGAATGGCTCGGCTACATCCGCGACGCGGAGGCTGTGTTCACCAACTCATTCCACGGGTGCTGCTTCGCGACCATCTTCGAAAAGGCGTTCTTCGTTGGTGCCCGCAACGGCTCGAAGGTTCCCAACTTCCTCGCGACGTTCGGCCTGCAGGACCGCCGCTTCCAGGCGAGCGACGATGTCTCCACGTTCGTCCACGAGGTTGACTACGTGGCCGTGAAGAAGATCCTCGACGAGCGCCGCGCCGAGTCCGCCGAGTTCGTGCTGGGCGCCCTGAAGGAGGCCGAGCGAAAGGTGGCCGCCGGCGAGTCCAAGGACCCCGCCAAGTACGAAGCCCGTCGCCAGGCCCTGACGTACCCCGCGAAGTTCCACAGCGGCGCGGGTGGAGGCACGGGCCTTTCGGTCAAGCAGAAGTTCCGCCGTCGCGTGGAGGTTCAGAAGCTCAGTGGGGGCGGCGTCGAGTACAAGGTGCCCAAGGCGAGATACCGCAACGACGGCACCGCGGAGATCCCTGGCGTCCGCTTTCGCCGCGAAGGGCGGACCTTCGCCGGTTGGCGCCTGCGGTTCCGCATCGACAACCGCTGGTTCTGGTACCTGGACGACGGCACGATCGAGGTTGGCACCGTCGGCGGTCAGGAGCTCGCCGATCGCGCGAAGGTGTTCGCCGATGGCGACAGGATCCCGCATCTGCCCGTCAATCACGTGAGCGTCGCGGTGTTCGTGGCCCAGTGGGAGAAGTAGTCCCCCGCTGTCGCTCAAACGGCGCGTTCTACGCGTCGCGTTAGAATTACGGTCAAACCACAGACGGGATAGACCATCACCATGCCCTCAGCTGGTACCTCCGCCGACGCGCGTGGCTTCACGAGTGAAGTCATCAGCAGAGACGTCGAAGAAGTCATCGCCGCTGACTTGCCCTGGGAGCAGTTTGCGGGCAAGACGGTCCTCGTGACGGGAGCCGGTGGCATGATCCCCGCCTACGCCGTCTACGTCCTGCTGGCGCTCAACGACCGGCATGACTTGGGCATCACTGTCATCGGCCTTGTCCGCAATGCCGACAAGGCCCGACGCTCGCTAGCGGTGGGCGAACGACCGGACCTGGTGCTCGCGACGGGCGACGTGCGCGAACCTCTGACGCTCGACCGACGAGTCGACGTTGTGATCCACGGTGCCTCCCCTGCGCGCCCCTCTCTTCACGCCGCGAGTCCCGTCGACACGATCCGCGCCAACGTCCAGGGAGCGTTCAACCTGCTGGACCTGTGCATCGGCGACAGTCCGGCACAGTTCGTCCTGATGTCATCGTCCGAGGTTTATGGTCAGCAGCCAGATGACGCGGCGCTGGTCACCGAAAACAGCTATGGCGCGGTCGACATCCTCAACCCCCGTTCGTGCTACACGGAGGGCAAGCGCGCTGCGGAGACCATTGCGGTGACCTACAGCGTGCAGTACGGCGTGCCCGTCACCATCGCTCGGTTCGGTCACATCTACGGTCCCGGCATGGCTCTCGACGACGGGCGCGTTCAGGCGGACTTTGCCGCGGACATCCTCGCGGGCCGCGACATCACGCTCAACAGCGACGGCAGCGCGCGCCGCACGTACACGTATGTGGCGGACGCCATCCTTGGCATGTTCTACGCCATGCTGAAGGGCGAGGAGATCGCCTACAACATCGCAGACAAGGACGGCTTCGTCTCGATTCGCGAGCTCGCCGAGGCCTTCACCGAGGCCCGCCAGGACCTGGGCCTGCAGGTCCGATTCAGCGAGGGCGTCGACCTCACCAGATACAACCCTGTAAAGGGACTTGGGCTCGACGATTCACGCTTGCGCAGCTTGGGATGGACGCCGCAGGTGGGGCTGCGTTCTGGGCTCGACCGGACCCTCGCCTGGCACGAAGAGCGGAGCACCACCATATGACCGACGCTGCCCTCGCCACCGAGCCCGATCCCCGGTATGAGCTCAATGTCACCTCGGTGTCTTGGGAGCGGGTGTGGCTCACCATCCATCTTGAGGCGGCGCCCCTGCAGGGTTCCGAGCCGCTTGGCGAGACGCTCGACACCGAGCTGTTCACTGCGCGCCGCCAGTTCCCTGCCCCGGCAGCGCGAGTCGCCGACGGCAAGTACGAGATCCTGATCAACGTCACGACGTTCGCCGACCGAGAAGCGATTCCCAATGGACGCTGGCGCATTCGCCTGGCGTCGGATCCGGGGACGATCGCCACCGTTGACGCTGCCATCCTGCCCTCGTTCGACGACACCTCGCGAGTCTTCCTGTTCAACTCGAGTCGTCAGGTGTACACCGTCTCGTTCGGCATCGCTGACAGCGACGAACGGCTCGACTTCCAGGTGCGCGCGTTCCACATGGTGGAACCACCAGCCCGCCGCAGGCTTCGCCAACTGCCCCGCCGAGTGCGCAAGGCGCTGATCGGACCGGCAGCCAAGCGCCGCTATGCGCGCTTGATCTATTGGTTCTTCCGCACCTTCATCGGCCCGCGCAAGGGGCAGCTCCTCTTCGCGTCCGAGCAGCGCACCGCGATCGAGGGAAACCTCAAGCGCGTGCACGAGCGTCTGGTCGAGCGCGGACTCGCCGACAACTACACGATGAAGTACTCGTTCCGCATCCCCAAGGACTCAGCGTGGCGCAGCACCATCCGCGTGCTCTACCTGCTGGCCACCAGCGAGACTGTGCTGCTCGACGATTACTTCGCGATGCTCAACAACATCCCGATCGACAATCGCACCCGCATCATCCAACTGTGGCATGCGGGCAGCGGATTCAAAGCCGTTGGCTTCAGCAGGTTCGGCAACTCCGGTTCGCCGATGCTCCAGAACGCTCACCGCTCCTACACCTATGCGATCACTGGCTCCACACATCTGGTGCACGTCTATGCGGAGGCCTTCGGGATCGAGCCCGAGGCGATCATCCCCACGGGCCTGCCGCGAGTCGACTGGTTCCTCGACGAGGAGCGCACTCAGGCCTACAAGGACGAGTTCTATGCCCAGTACCCGCATCTCAAGGACAAGCGGATCATCCTGTTCGCGCCCACCTTCCGCGGCTCCTCGATCAAGACCGCGTACTACGACTACGACCTGATCGACTTCAAGGGGCTGTACGAAATCTGCGGCCCTGACACCGCGGTGCTCTTCCGCATGCACCACTTCGTCGACGAACCCATCAGCATCCCCGCGGAGTACGCGGATCGCTTCTTCGACTTCACCAAGTACCCCAAGGGCCTCGAGCTGCTCCACGTCACGGACCTGCTGATCACCGACTACTCGTCGATCATTTACGAGTACTCGCTGCTGGACCGGCCCATGCTGTTCTTCGCCCCCGACAAGGTGAACTATGCGGCGACTCGCGGCTTCCACCGCGACTACGACGAGACTGCGCCGGGACGGGTGGCCACCACATTCGCCGAGGTGCTCGACGCGATCGCAACGGGCGAGTTCGAGGTGGAGAAGGTCGCCCAGTTCCGTGCTGAGAACTTCGACAGGGTGGACACGGGTGCGGCAGATCGGGTCATCGACCAGCTGCTCCTCGCCGACGCTCCCCCGCGGCTCACGCGCCAGCAGCTTCGTGCTTTGGCGGCGAGCAAGGAACAATGGGAGGACGAGGCCGGACACGAGGAGGACCACGTCGTATGAACATTGCAGCGATCTTCGCTGGCGGCATCGGCTCCCGTGTCACCGCCGCCACCCTGCCCAAGCAGTTCCTGCAGGTGCACGGCACGCCTCTCATCGTGCATACGATCAACCACTTCCAGTACCACCCGGAGATCGACGGCATCGCCGTGTCGATCCTTCCGGAGTGGCGGGATCACTTCGCGCAGCTCGTGGTGAGGTACAACCTCACCAAGGTCAGGTGGATCGTCGACGGCGGCGCCACGGGCCAGGAGTCCCGTCACCGCGCGCTGCGCGCGATCTCAGCGGACAGCCCTCCGGACACCGTGGTGCTGCTCCACGATGGCGTGCGGCCGCTCATCGACGCTGACCTCATCTCAGCGAACATCCGCACGGTGCGCGAGCACGGCCCTGCGGTCACCACTACGAAGGTCACCGAGACGATCGTGTCTTCTGCGGCGGACGTCATCGATGACGTCATGCCGCGAGAGCACCTGTACACAGCTCAGGCCCCGCAGAGTCTGCGACTTGAGACGGCTTTGGAGATCTACGACCAGGCGGTCGCCGATGGCGACAACGACTCGATCGACACCGCGACCCTGCTGCGCAGGTACGGCCACACCATCCACCGCGTAGATGGGCCGCGCTCCAACATCAAGATCACGACGGTCGAGGACTTCTACATCTGCCGTGCTCTCTTCGACGTCATCGAGCACAACCAGATCGGCGGCTGACAGCCGGGCCTAGATCAGGCCCAGCTCCTTCACCGCGTCGCGCTCCTCCACGAGTTCCGCGATCGACGCATCGAACTTCGCGCGGCCGTCCTCGGTGAACTCAAGGTCGGGCACGATCTTCCATTCGCCGCCTTCAGACGTCGCCGGGAAGCCGCATACGAGGCCCTCGGGCACGCCGTAGGAGCCGTCAGAGGGCAGGCCCACCGACACCCACGTGTCCTCGGGAGTGCCAAGCACCCAGTCGCGCACGTGGTCGATTGCCGCGTTCGCAGCCGACGCCGCGGAGGACGCTCCGCGCGCGTCGATGATCGCCGCACCGCGCTTGGCGACGGTGGGGATGAACGTGTTCTCGAGCCAGTAGTCGTCGGCGATGAGGTCCTCGGCCCGGCGGCTGCCGATGCGCGCGTAGTTCGTGTCAGGGAACTGCTTGGCCGAGTGGTTGCCCCAGATGATCGCGTTGCGCACCTCGCCGACGCTGACTCCAGCCTTCTGGGCGAGCTGAGCGAGCGCACGGTTGTGGTCGAGGCGCATCATCGCCGTGAACCTCTCCGCGGGAACATCCGGAGCGTGCGCCGCCGCGATGAGCGCGTTCGTGTTCGCGGGGTTGCCCACCACCAGAACGCGGATGTCGTCGGCGGCACCGGCGTTGATCGCCGCGCCCTGGGGACCGAAGATGCCACCATTCGCCGCGAGCAGGTCACCGCGCTCCATACCCGCACCGCGGGGACGTGCCCCCACGAGAAGTCCCACGTTCGCGCCATCGAACGCCTGCGTCGGGTTGTCGAAAATATCCACGCCGTCCAGGAGCGGGAATGCGCAGTCCTCAAGTTCCATGGCGGTGCCCTCCGCGGCCTTCACTGCCTGCGGGATCTCCAGCAGGCGCAGGCGCACCTTGGTGTCGGGGCCGAGCATCGCGCCGGAGGCGATGCGGAACAGCAGCGCGTAGCCGATCTGGCCGGCGGCGCCTGTGACGGTGACGTTGACTGGGGTGGTCATGGAGATGCTCCGTTGAAGGGGGTTTCGGGGATTACGCGAGGCGCGCGGCGAGGCGCTCGTCGAGAGTCGCGAGGAACTCCTCGGTGGTCTCCCACGCCTGGTCGGGGCCCACGAGAAGGGCGAGGTCCTTGGTCATGTGGCCGTCCTCGACGGACTTGATGATGACGTCCTCGAGGGTCTCGGCGAAGCCGATGACCTCAGGGGTGCTGTCAAGCTTGCCGCGGTGCTTCAGGCCGCCCGTCCACGCGAAGATCGAGGCGATGGGGTTGGTCGACGTGGGCTTGCCTGCCTGGTGCTGACGGAAGTGGCGAGTCACGGTGCCGTGGGCTGCCTCCGCCTCGACCGTGCGGCCGTCCGGGGTCATGAGCACGGAGGTCATGAGGCCCAGCGAGCCGAAGCCCTGGGCGACGGTGTCGGACTGAACGTCGCCGTCGTAGTTCTTGCAGGCCCAGACGTAGCCGCCCTCCCACTTCATCGCGGCGGCGACCATGTCGTCGATCAGGCGGTGCTCGTAGGTCAGGCCGGCGGCCTCGAACTGCTCCTTGAACTCACGGTCAAAGACGTCCTGGAAGATGTCCTTGAACGCGCCGTCATAGGCCTTGAGGATCGTGTTCTTGGTGCTGAGGTACACCGGGAAGTTGCGCTGCAGTCCGTAGCTGAAGGACGCGCGAGCGAAGTCGGCGATGGAGTTGTTGAAGTTGTACATGCCCATGGCGACGCCGCCGTCCTCGCCGTAGTTGGCGACAACGTGCTCGATGGGCTCGGAGCCGTCGGCGGGCGTGAACGTCACGGTGAGCTGGCCGGCGCCGGGCACCTTGAAGTTGGTGGCCTTGTACTGGTCGCCGTGCGCGTGACGACCGATCACGATCGGCTTAGTCCAGCCGGGAACCAGCCTGGGGATGTTCGAGATGATGATCGGCTCACGGAAGACGACGCCGCCGAGGATGTTGCGAATGGTGCCGTTGGGGCTCACCCACATCTTCTTCAGGCCAAACTCCTGGACGCGCGCCTCATCCGGGGTGATGGTGGCGCACTTGACGCCTACTCCGTGCTTCTTGATGGCGTGCGCGGCATCGATGGTGATCTGGTCATCGGTCGCATCGCGGGACTCGATGCCGAGGTCGTAGTACTCGAGGTCAACGTCCAAGTACGGGTGGATGAGGCGCTCCTTGATGAACTGCCAGATGATGCGCGTCATCTCATCGCCGTCGAGCTCGACGACGGTTCCCTCGACCTTGATCTTCGACATGCTTGCTCCTCGCGGGCGTGTGGTTGTGTCTGAGCACAAATCTAGTCCACGCCCGGGCCGTCGCTTTTCCCGGCCCCAGCGGCAGCACCGTGGCAGGATGACGGTTTGTGGGCTGTGGCCCGCGAATTCACCTAGGAGGAGACATGTCCGACACCCCCGCGGCGGATGCCGCAGAAGAGTTCAACGAGGAACTCGACGCTGAGATCTGGGCCGACGAGCCCGCCGGTCCCAGCCTGCTCGCGAAGATGGGCGCCGAGGTTGTCGGCACGTTCGTCCTCGTTCTGCTCGGCGTGGGGGCCGCTCTGCTGAGCGGCCTCGGCAACAACGGCAGCCTCACGGTGGGCCTGTCGTTTGGTGTGGCCGTCATCATCGGCGCGACGGCCTTCGCCGCCGTGTCTGGCGCACACTTCAACCCCGCCGTGACCGTTGGCCTGTGGCTTGCGGGACGGTTCCCTGGCCGCGACGTGGTTCCTTTCATCCTCGCTCAGGTGATCGGCGGTCTGGTCGCCGGAACCGCGCTGTACACGGTGCTGGCCACCGGCGAGGGACTCGACGGCGAGCGCGCCAGGGCGCTGCTTCAGGGGGCATCCAACGGGTTCGGCGAACACTCGCCCACCGCGGAGCAGGGAGTGAACTTCGGCTTGGGCGCGGGCCTGCTGGTCGAGGCAGTCGCAACCGCCCTGCTCGTGCTGACGATCCTCTCTGCGACCTCACGCCTTGCGGCTAAGGCCGCCGCGCCATTCACGATCGGTCTCGCGCTGGCGATCCTGGTGATCTTCGCGATTCCGTTCACCAACGCGGGCCTCAACCCCGCTCGCTCCACCGCGAGTGCGCTCTTCGGCGGCGACTGGGCGCTGAGCCAGCTGTGGCTGTTCTGGTTGGCACCGATCGTCGGAGCCGCGATCGTGGGACTGCTCTACCGCGTGTTCGCTCCCGCGGAGGAGGAGCTCGAGATCGTCGAGACCATCGCGGTCATCGAGGACTAGCCCTCACAGACGGAGCAACGGGGTCCCGCCACGCGGCGGGGCCCCGTTGTGCTCTCTGCGCCGTGGGCATCGGCGCATGCCGTCCACGTTCGCGCCCTCAAACGCCCTGCGTGTCGGTTGCGCCCAGATTCTCGGGAGTCAAGCGCGCTGGATGTCGATTGCGGTCGAGACGACCGTCGCATCGAAGGTCTCGCGCTGTCCACAGTTCTCGGGAATCACAACCACGGGCGCGCTCGCTGCGGTACGCATGACTCCCATGGCCCCCGACGCGACCGACCTCGCAGCGACGCTCGGTCGCGACCCTCGCGGCTGGACAGTCGCGGAGCTCGAGCACAGGTGGTCGCGCGCCGCGCTGCGCGCAGCCGTCGCCGCGGGCAGCGTCGCGAGGGTCGCCCGGGGGATCTACGCTGCAACCGAGCACGCATCCTCATTTGCGGTGCGGGCCCACGTCGCGCACCTTGTGTGCGGGCCACGCTCCGTCGTGATTGGCCCTGCTGCGGCAGCCTTCCACGGCCTGTGTGACATGCCGGAAGACGTCGTGGTTGCGGCGCCTCATGGCCTCAAGGTCGCCCACCCTGACTGGCTCACCGTTCGCAGGATGCGCGCCCAAGTCCCGTCTCTCATGGCCGGCCATGTTCCCATCGCGATCCCCCCGTGGGCTGCAGTGACGGCGTACGCGCTCGTGTCTCCCGCACGTCGCGACAGTGTCATCTACCGAGTGGTCCAGTCTCGTCTGGCACAGCCAGCAGATCTCTTCGAGGTGGCGTCCGCAATGCCACGCCTGCGCGGCCGGAGGCACTTCGAAGCAGTGGTCGGCGCCGCCGTTCAGGGTTCCGAGAGCCACCTGGAAACCGTGGGCCTTCGCCAGGTGTTCAACACGAAGGACTTCGCCGACTTTCTCCGGCAGCATCGTGTCCGGACCCCGGCCGGCAACATGCGCCTCGACATGTACCACCCGGCATCACGTACCGCCGTCGAGCTCGATGGAGCGGGAACACACGGCAAGCCCGAAGCTCAGTTGAGCGACATGCGGCGTGACGCGGAACTGGCGCGCGTGGGGATCTTCACGCTTCGGCTCAGTTCGGTGGACGTGTTCCGCCACAAGGAGTGGTGTCGGCAGGTGGTGCTGGAGACTGTCGCGGCGCGCATGTGACGACCGCAATCGACATCCAGCGCGCTTGACCCTCGGGAATCTGGGCGTAATCGACACGCAGCGCGCTGAAGGGTTCAGGCAGAGTTGCTGCGGCTTCAGCCCAGGGGCGTGGTCATGCCCAACAGTCCCAGGCCAGCGCCCAGCACGCCAAGGACCGCTACATCGACGGCCCGCGAGCGCACGGCGAAGGCCCGACTGGGAGGCGCGACCATGCGCGCCACGGCTCCCGCGATCGCGAAGGCCGCGAACAGCAGCACCGCCGCCCGCGCATTGACGAGTACGCCGAACAGCACGATGGCGACGCCAGCGAGCGGCACGATGAGTGCCACGCGCGGCAGCGAGCTGCGTCCTGGTTCGGCCATCAGTGGAAGAAGTGCCTGGTACCCGTGTGGTACAGCGTGATTCCCGCGGCGGCAGCGGCGTCAATGACCTCGCCATCGCGCACCGAGCCGCCGGGCGACACGATCGCCCGCACGCCCGCCTCGGCAAGCACCAGCAGGCCGTCGGCGAAGGGGAAGAACGCGTCCGACGCTGCGACGGCTCCCTCCACACGGTCGCCAGCGCGCGTCACGGCAAGGCGACAGGAGTCAACGCGGTTGACCTGGCCCATGCCGATGCCGACGGCAGCGCCGTCCTTCGCGAGCAGAATCGCGTTCGACTTCGCCGAGCGGCAGGCCCTCCACGCGAACTCAAGGTCCGCGAGCGTCGCGGCGTCCGCGGGCTCACCCGCGACCAGCTCCCATGACGCGGCGTTGTCGCCGGGCGCATCGATGCGGTCGGGGCTCTGGAGCAGGAGGCCGCCGCTGATGTGGCGGGCGTCGCCGCTGCCGGCGTCTGCGGCAACCTCGAGGACGCGCAGGTTCTTTTTCGCAGAGAGAATCTCGAGCGCCGCAGGCTCGTAGCCGGGGGCGACAACGACCTCGGTGAAGATTGGCGCAATCGACTGCGCGGCCTGAGCTGTGATGATGCCGTTCGCGGCGATCACGCCGCCATACGCGGAGACCGGGTCCGTCGCGTGGGCCCGCTCGTGCGCCTGAGCGATCGAGTCGCCCACCGCGATGCCGCAGGGGTTCGCGTGTTTGATGACCGCCACCGCGGGCTGCGTGAAGTCGTGCGCGGCGCGCCATGCGGCGTCCGCGTCCACGTAGTTGTTGTACGACATCTCCTTGCCCTGCAGCTGGCGGGCGCCTGCGAGGCCGGGAGCGCCGTAGTCGTTGCGGTACAGCGCGGCGCTTTGGTGGGGGTTCTCCCCGTAGCGCAGCGTCGCCTCGCGAGTGGCGCTGAAGCCCACCCAGCCGGGGAAGCCGCCCTCAGCGTCGGACGCGACGACGTTGCCCATCCACGAGGCGACGGCAATGTCATAGGTGGCCGTGTGGCGGAAAGCCTGGGCGGCGAGCGACTTGCGCTGTTCGAGGGTGAAGCCGCCAGCCTCCACGGCCGCGAGCACGTCGCCGTAGGCCTCGGGCGTGACCACGACGGCGACGCTCGGGTGGTTCTTGGCTGCGGCGCGCACCATGGACGGGCCGCCGATGTCGATCTGCTCCACCACCGCGTCCTCGGAGGCGCCGGAGGCGACCGTCGCGGCGAACGGGTAGAGGTTCACCACCACGAGCTCGAAGGGCTTGATGTCGAGCTCGGTGAGCTGCTCACGGTGGTCGTCGAGGCGACGGTCCGCGAGGATGCCCGCGTGGATGCGGGGGTGGAGCGTCTTGACGCGACCGTCGAGGCACTCGGGAAAGCCGGTGACCGCCTCGACCGGGGTCACGGGCACGCCCGCCTCGGCGATTTGCGAGGCGGTGGAACCCGTCGACACGATCTCGACGCCAGCCGCGGCAAGCCCGCGCGCCAACTCTGTCAGTCCCGTCTTGTCGTAAACAGAGACGAGTGCCCTGCGCACCGGAATCCGGTCGCTCATGCGTTCTCCTTGCTGCCGATGCGGACGATGCGGCCGTCTACAGTCCAGCCTTCACGCAGCATCCGCCCCACGGTGGTGGCGACGAGTTCGCGCTCAACGACCTTGATGCGCTCGTGAAGGGTTTCCTCTGTGTCATTGTCCCAAACCTCGACGGCGGCCTGCGCGACGATGGGACCCGTGTCGATGCCCTCATCGACGATGATCACGGTGCATCCCGTGACCTTCGCGCCGCCAGCGAGCGCATCGCGTACGCCGTGGGCGCCGGGGTACGAAGGAAGCAGCGCCGGGTGCGTGTTGATGATGCGACCGCCAAAGCGCGACAGTGATGGCGCGCCCAGAATCTTCATGAAACCGGCGAGCACCACGAGGTCCGGGTCGAAGCTCGCGATGGTGCGCGCAACCGCCTCGTCCCACAGCTCGCGGCTGGGGAAGTCCTTGAGGCTCACGACAGCGGTGGGCAGACCCGCCTCGGAGGCAATCTCGAGGCCGCGGATTCCAGGCCGGTCGGAGATCACTCCTGCGATCCGCACTCCGTACTCGGGGTCCTTGGCGGCGTCGATGATCGCCTGCATGGTGCTGCCTGCGCCAGAGATGAGAACGACGATCGACGCGGGAGCCACGCGAAGAGCCTAACGGGAGGTCAGCCGTGGCACCTACGCTTGACCCATGACCACCACGCCGACGCAACGTCCCCAGCTGCCGCGAGAGCTTCGCCGTGACGCGATGTGGACGTTCGTGCTGCTGGGACTCAGCGCGCTGCTGTGGATGCTGGGCCTGCCGCTTTCCCTCATGGTGCTGGCCTCTGGCCCCGCGACTGTCTCGTTCGCCATCTCCGCGCTCATCAACTCGCGCGGGGTCGTGGACGCTGCCGCGATTCGCGTCTGGCTGGGCGTCGCCATCGCCATGGGCGGGCTGATCCTGCTCGCCGGACTGGGTCTGCTGCTGATGCGCGGCCCCACAGAACAGTTCGAACGCTGCCTCGACCGCGCCATCACGGAGACCGCGCGACGCGAGTGCCAAGTGGAGTTCGAGAAGGCCCGCGACGATCTCCTCAAGAAGTACGGCGCGGTCACCACTCGCTAAGCGGGCTGCTCGTCAGGGACGACGCTGAGGACAGGCTCCTTGCGGCGTCGCCCAGGCAGGAGGCCAGCGAGCAGCAGCAGGCCGTGGCCAAGGAAGTACCCGCCCGCCGCGAGGAAGCCGCTCGTCACGGCCACCGGGAGCACCTCCACGCCCACCACCTCCAGCCGGCCCGGGCCCAATGCACCCGACGCGATGGCCCCGAGCAGTCCCACGCTCACGACAAACACCGCGAGCCCGGCGCCCACTCCGGGGAGGTCGGCCAGCGACGTCGTGATGCGCCCGCCAAGCGCCACCCTCACAATCATCGCGACCGCAACGATCGCCGCGGGAGCCCACACCAGCAGCCCACCGCTCACCGTGGGCAGGGCGCCGAAGATCGGGAAGGCGGGCACAGCGTCGGCCGCAATCTCGTTTGGCGAATACAGACTCCCCTCACCCACCGAGAAGCCCTGACCGGTGAGCCAACCCAGCATCCACACGCTGAGGTTGGGCGTGTAGAGCGCCTGGCCGAGCGCCAGTGCGAATCCGCCAAGGGGATCGATGCCCAGCGCCTCGACGCCGGTCGCGATGCGACCTCGGCCCAGATAGGTGAACACGCCCCCAACGACCGCTGCCACAGCGAGCACACCCACGACGGTTGCGAGACCCAGCCGAAGCCCTTGGCGCACTGCGAGCGAAACGCGCGGCACCCAGCCGAACTCGGCGCCGTAGGCACGCCAGATGCCCACCGCGACGGCGGGGCCGGCGATCAGCACGGCGACGACAGCGGTCTGCAAGGTGCGGTTGGCGAGGTCCGGATAGCCGCGATTGGAGAGCACCTCAGCGAGGCACACGAGGCCCGCGTAGGTGCCGGTGGCGATCGCCCAACTTGCCCACGTCTTGGTGCAGAAGCGCCGCGCGATGGCCGCCAGAATCGCCGCCGCGATGAGCGTGAATCCCAGCGGCACCAGGGTGAACGCGATGCCATCGACGATGTACGGCACGCCGTGCGCAAGCAGCCACACGCGGACGGACAGCTTGGTGACCGCCATCCAGTCGATGTCCGTGGAGCCGTTGGCGGTGGGCGCAGCGGCAGCCGCCGCGAACGCCGGGCCCAGCACCACGATGATGCCGAGCGCCGCCGCCTGCACGCCCGTCAGCACGCCGCCAACCCAGCCGGGAGCGCCAGCGAGCAGCGCTTGAAGCCGGGTGGGCTGGGGTGCGGGAGTCACCCCGCTATGGTCGCAAGCCGACGCTGGCCTCCTTGGGAGCGGCGCGCGGGCTTAGCGCGGCCCCACCCCAAAGGACGGCTCGGCGACTAGGCGTTGGTGGTGAGGATCTCTCGCATGATCGCGGCGGTCTCCGAGGGCGTCTTGCCTACGCGCACGCCGGCGGCCTCGAGGGCCTCCTTCTTGGCCTGTGCGGTGCCGGAGGAGCCGGACACGATGGCGCCCGCGTGGCCCATGGTCTTGCCCTCTGGGGCCTCGAAGCCCGCGACGTAACCCACGACGGGCTTGGTGACGTGCTCGCGGATGTACGCGGCCGCGCGCTCCTCGGCGTCGCCGCCGATCTCGCCGATCATGACGATCGCGGCGGTGTCGGGGTCGTTCTCGAAGGCCTCAAGGCAGTCGATGTGCGTGGTCCCGATGATGGGGTCGCCGCCGATGCCGACGCACGTGGAGAAGCCGAGGTCACGCAGCTCGAACATCATCTGGTAGGTCAGCGTGCCGGACTTGGACACCAGGCCAATGCGGCCCGGGCCGGTGATGTTCGCGGGGGTGATGCCTACGTTGGACTGGCCGGGCGTGATGAGTCCGGGGCAGTTGGGGCCGATGAGACGAGTGCCTTTGGACTGGGCGTAGGAGAAGAACTCGGCGGTGTCCTTGACCGGAACGCCTTCCGTGATGATCACGACGAGCGGCACACCCGCGTCGACGGCCTCGATGACCGCGCCCTTGGTGAAGGCCGGGGGAACGAAGACCACCGAGACGTCGGCGCCGGTGGCGGCCACAGCGTCGGCCACCGTGCCGAAGACCGGGACGGTGCGCTCGGGGAACTCGACCTGCTCCCCCGCCTTGCGGGGGTTCACGCCGCCAACGATGTCGGTGCCGGAGGCGAGCATGCGCGTCGTGTGCTTCATGCCCTCGGAGCCGGTCATGCCCTGGACGATGACCTTGGAGTCCTTGGTGAGGAAGATTGCCATGGCTGGTCGCTCCTTACGCTGCCGCGGCGGCGAGCTCAGCGGCCTTGGCCGCGGCGCCGTCCATGGTGTCGACGATGGTGACGAGTGGGTGGTTGGCTGCGGCGAGGATCTCGCGACCCTCTTCCACGGCGTTGCCGTCGAGGCGAACGACGAGCGGCTTGGAGGCCTCGGAGCCGAGGGTCTCGAGAGCGCCGACGATTCCCTTGGCAACCTCGATGCAGCTGGTGATGCCGCCGAAGACGTTGACGAACACCGACTTCACCTGCGGGTCGCCCAGGATCACGTCGAGGCCGTTCGCCATCACCTCTGCCGACGCTCCACCACCGATGTCGAGGAAGTTCGCCGGCTTCTGGCCGCCGTGAGCTTCGCCCGCGTAGGCGACGACGTCGAGAGTCGACATCACGAGGCCAGCGCCGTTGCCGATGATGCCGACGGAGCCGTCAAGCTTCACGTAGTTCAGATCGAGCGCCTTGGCCTTCGCCTCGAGCGGGTCCGCTGCGTCCTTGTCCTCGAGCGCCTCGTGGTCCGCGTGGCGGAAGTCGGCGTTGGCGTCGAGGCTGACCTTGCCGTCGAGCGCGATGATCTTGCCGTCCTCGGTCTGGACCAGCGGGTTCACCTCGACGAGGGTCGCGTCTTCGTCGCGGTATACCGCCCACAGCTTCTCGATGACCGCGGCAACTTCGCCCGCGATCTCCGCGTCGAAGCCAGCCGCAGAGACGATCTCGGCGGCCTTCGCGGCATCGATGCCGACGATCGGGTCCACCGCCACCTTCGCGAGCGCCTCCGGGCGCTCCACGGCGAGCTGCTCGATCTCCATGCCGCCTTCCACAGAGCACATCGCAAGGTAGCGGCGCTCCGCACGGTCGAGCAGGACGGAGAAGTAGAACTCCTTGGCGATGCGCGCACCCGCGGCGATCATCACGCGGTGCACCGTGTGGCCCTTGATGTCCATGCCGAGGATCTGCGCGGCAGCCGCCTCAGCGTCGGCCGGATTGTGCACGACCTTCACACCGCCGGCCTTGCCGCGACCACCGGTCTTGACCTGGGCCTTGACGACGACGGTCCCGCCGCCCAGCGACTCAGCGGCGGCGCGAGCCTCCGCGGGGGTGGTGGCGACGATTCCCGGCAGCACGGGCACCCCGTGCTTTTCAAAGATGTCGCGCGCTTGGTACTCGAAGAGGTCCATCCTCAATCCTTCGCAGGTGGGGTGCGCAGCAGTGACGCGTTAAGGGTTCGGGCCAAGCCTAATCGTGTGGGGCGGGTGCGTGTGCCGCCAAGACCGTCAGCGGGAACTCGACTCTTCCAAGTCATCCACAACACTGGTTGCCTCCAGAGGCCACGCACGCGATTGCTTCGCTTCAAGGAGCGCGTCACGAATGTCGCCAAACCACTCCTGGTAGGGCGGGTCGACAAACGCGATGTATTTAGCAAGTTCCTCCAGAGTCACCCGAGCCATTCGCACACGATCGCGAACGGGCACCACCTCACGCAGGCCCCGCGTCCGGCTCAGATGGGCGACTCCCTTATTGAAGTCGGCTCGGCGCGATTTGATCGGGTCAGAGCCGCCCCAGAGTGCTGCGAGATCCCCAGCCTCCACATCGTCCCCATGCTCAGGGTTAGTGCAACCAGAAGGGCACCGGAGGAAGTCGGCGATCACCCGGGTGTGAATTACGAGATCGTGCATTCCCATAGGGTGGTTGAAATGCCGACGACTGCCTTTGTTGAAGTCGAAGAGCTCGCCGAAGCGCAAATGCTGGACTACGCCCTCGCCCCGGAAGCCCAGAGCATCGAGGAGGCAAAGCACTTCCCACGAGAGCGCCTGTCGAATTACGCGTTCGAGTTCTAGGTCACTCGGCCTTGTTCTCGGCGGGCGCCTGTTCCCCATGATTCCCCCTAGAGGTCTGCAGCAGAGCCCGGCGTCACGAAACCTGACTCGTACGCGACGATCACGGCTTGCGTCCGGTCGCGCACACCCAGTTTCATCAGGATCGACGCCACGTGCGATTTCACCGTCTCGACAGATACGAACAGGCCCGACGCTATCTCCTGGTTGGAGCGGCCCCTCGCCAATTCTCGCAGCACCGCCTGCTCGCGTTCCGTGAGTTCTGGAAGCTGCACTCCCTGCGACGTGGCGAAGCGCTCGATGACGGCCCGGGTCGAGGCCGGGAAAAGCAGCGACTCCCCCGCCGCGACGATCCGCACGGCCTCGATGAGCTCGGTGGGCGGCACTCGCTTGAGGACGAAGCCCGCGGCACCCGAGCGCATCGCCTCGAAGACGTACTCATCGACCTCGAAGGTGGTCAGGACGAGCACGGCCGTCTCAGGGTGAGCCGCGGTGATCTCGCGGGTCGCCTCGAGCCCGTCCATCATGGGCATGCGCACGTCCATGAGCACCACGTCAGGGGTGTGCTCTCGCACCGCCTCGATGGCCTCGGCGCCGTTCCCGGCCTCGGCGACCACCTCCCAGCCGGCCTCGGAGCTCAGGATCGCGCGCAGGCCCATCCGCACCAGCGGATCGTCGTCCGCGATGACGATTCTCATGCGTGGATCTTTCTCACGAACCAACTGTCTCGCGAAGCGCGCTCCACGGCGAGTCAGGCTCGCTGGCGGGGCCAAGGCTCGCCTCCAGAGGGATGAGCGCCATCACCTCGAAGCCGCCATCATCGGTGGGGCCGATGCGTGACGCACCGCCAAGCAGGCCCACGCGATCGCGAATGCCGGCCACGCCGCGCCTGCCGGAGACCTGCGCCTCGTCGATGGGCGCGCCACCGGATCCGTTCGCCACGCGAATCGCGAGTGCGTCGCCGTCCTGGGTCACGGTCACCTCGACTGCCGCACCGGGTGCGTGCTTCGCCGCATTGGTGAGCGCCTCTCGCACGATGCCGAAGGCGGCTCGGCCCACTGCCGGCGCCACCTCCGGCGCCTCGAGGGTCGCGTCGATCGTCATGCCTGCGGCGCGGGACCCGTCAATGAGTCCGGGCAGGTCGCCGATGCCAGGAAGCGGTGCCCTCGTCTCGGGCTCATCGCCACGGAGCTGGGCGATGATGCGGTCCAGTTCGCCCATGGCGGCCCGTCCGCGCTGCTCGATGTTGCGCAGTGCCTGCTTGGCGAAGGCGGGGTCAGACTCAAAGACATGAGCACCGGCTCCGGCCTGCACCACGGTCATGGTGATCATGTGGCCGATCGAGTCATGGAGCTCCTGGTCGATGCGGATGCGCTCTTCGGCACGCTCCGCGCGCTCTTCGGCGCGGGCCACGCGCTCCGACTCCCCCTGGCCGAGCGCCCAGGCGGCGACGGGAACATGCATCGCGCCAAGGCCGCGCATCAGCCACGCGCAAGGCACGGCGAAGAGCAGTGTGATCGGGTACAGCAGCCAGTAACCCCAGTCGCGAACCCACATGGTCGGGCCTCCACCCCACTCGGTCCACGGCTCGGTGATGACGCCAAAGTCAATGAGGGTCATCCACACCGCGGTCGCGAGCAGCGAGAAGGGCACCGTCACCGCAACGACGGCAAACGAGAACCCCACGGGGCCGAAGACGCCGCGGAATACCGTCCATGCGGCGACGCGCCAAGCGTGGGCGTCGCCAAAACGCGCGACACTCCAGCGCAGCATTCGCGTCCACCAGTTGCCCGTGGCCTCGACTCCTTGAGACAGCCGCGGCGGTGCGGGCCTGTCAATCCCCGCGTCGAGCAGCGAGTTGATGTGCACCCGCTCGAAGCTGCCGATCCACCGCATCGTCACCTGCGTGAGGACCAGCAGCGGAACGCCAACCCAGATGATGATGAGCGAGACGCCCGTGCTGTATGCGGTCACCGCCCAGGTGAACCACAGCACGCCAAGCGGCAGGCCGGCAAGCAAGTAAGCGGTGGCTCGCCACGTGCGGCCACTCCAGATGACTCCGAAAATGCGGTTGATAGCTGACATGCCCTCAATCGTGCCGGTGGGCGCCCCACCATGCCCACACCCGTGAGCCTGAACTTTTACTCCCCCGTGAGGGGGATGGACTGGGCCGCCTCACCCGCGCAGGGGAGCCGCTTTTCACCCGCCCGGCATGCCACAAACCACTCGCTCGCGGGCTGTGCCGAGCGCCCCTGATTTCTAGTTTCGGAGGGTGGCCACCAACCCGGGGTGGCCTTCCCAAAGGAGGGGACATGAAACTCGGACTTACAGGGCGACTTGCCCGAGCGTCGGCCGCACGGCCTTGGCTCACCATTTCAGTGTGGATCCTGGCGTTGGCTGGATCCATCGTTCTTGCCGGCGGCCTTGGTGACGCGCTCACCCAAGACGACCGCAACCTCGTCACCACCGAATCGGAGACAGCCGCCAAGGAGCTCGACCGGCTCCGCGGAGGCGAGGAAGAGCCGGACGTCGAGACCATCGTGGTCACGGCGGACTCCGCCGTCTACGGAGACGCCGCCTTCACCGCGGCGGTCGACAAGGCCATCGCCGCGCTCGAAGGAATCGACGGTGTCGCTGTGGTGACGGGCCCCGCTGAGTCGGGCGCCGTCGCACCGGGCGGCGAGAGCGCTCTCGTCACCGCGGTGCTCGAGGACAACTTCCCAGAGGAGTTGGGCGAAGAAGTCATCGCAGCGCTCGAGGGTGCCGAGCCGGAAGGCTTCCACTACCTGCCCTTCGGGGACCAGGCGGCGGGCGCCATCTTCGACGGCCTCGCGGAGGACACCCTCATGCGCGGAGAGCTCATCGGCATCTCGGTTGGCCTGGTGATACTGCTGGTGGTCTTCGGCGCGCTCATGGCCGCCGGCATTCCGCTGCTGGTCGCGATCGTGTCCATCGCCGGCGCCGTGGGCGCCACGGCGATCGTCGGTCAGACCTTCGAACTGTCGTTCTTCATCGTCAACATGATCACGATGATGGGCCTCGCGCTCGGCATCGACTACTCGCTGGTGATGGTGCAGCGCTTCCGCGAGGAGCTCGCCCACGGACACAGCGTGCGAGACGCCGTCGCCATTGCGGGGAGCACAGCGAACCGCGCGGTGCTCTTCAGCGGCATCACCGTGGTGATCTCGTTGACGGGACTGTTGATCGTGCCCTCCACGATCATGCGCAGCCTTGGAGCCGGAGCGATCATCGTGGCGATCATGTCCGTGATCACTTCTTTGACCCTGCTTCCCGCCGTGCTGCGACTGCTGGGCCACCGCGTCAACAAGGGCCGCATTCCTACGGCCCACCCCGGCGCAGAGCCGCGCGCCTGGGCCGCCATGGCACGCGCCGTCATCCGGCGCCCCGCGATCGCGATCATCGGCGGGCTCGCCGTCATCGTGACGCTGGCTCTGCCGGCGCTGTCGCTGCGCCTCACCTTCCCCGGAATCGACGCCCTTCCCGAGGACAACGACTTCCGGCTCGCCGTTGACACGCTCGTGGACGACTACGGCTTCGGCGCCTGGCAGACGTACGTCGTGGTGCCCGACGCTGCGGCAGTGAGGGACGACGTCGAGGCCTTCGCGACGCGCCTTGAGCAGTCCGATCCCTTCGCCGACACCTCAGTCGAGTGGTTCGGCGACGGAGCGATCATCGTCACCCACGACATCTACGACAGCGCGGACAAGGCCTCGGAGCAGGCAATTCACACGCTCCGCGACGAGTGGGTGCCCGAGGCGTTCGGCAACGACATCGTGGCCTACGTGGGCGGTGACCAAGCCGGCGCCGTCGACTTCAAGGGCATCATCTCGAGCGCCGTGCCATGGGTCGTGCTGTTCGTCCTCGGCACGAGCTTCCTGCTCCTGATGCTCGCGTTCAGGTCGGTGGTCATCGCGGCCACCGCAATCACGCTCAACCTGCTGTCCACAGCCGCCGCATTCGGTGTACTGGTCGCGATCTTCCAGTGGGGATGGCTTGCGGAAGCACTCGACGTTCCGCAGGTCGATGGCATCGCCACGTGGCTGCCGCTGTTCCTGTTCGCGGTGCTGTTCGGCCTGTCGATGGACTATCACATGTTCCTGCTGACCCGCATCAAGGAGCGTCACGACGCGGGTGACGATACCCGCACGGCGGTGGTGCACGGTCTGTCGCGCACCGGCTCGCTCATCACGGGCGCCGCTCTCATCATGGTGGCCGTGTTCCTTGGCTTCGCGCTGGGAGACGTGCCCGAGTTCAACCAGATGGGCCTCGGCCTCGCTATCGCCGTCATCCTCGACGCGACCATTGTGCGCACGATCCTGGTGCCGTCGATCATGGTGGCGCTGGGCCACCGCAACTGGTACCTGCCGCGCTGGCTCCAGTGGCTGCCTGAGATGCGCATCGAATCCCCGGCTCCCGAAACCGATCCGGAACCGGACCGCGAGCTCGTCGCCGCGAGCTAGCCGCAACAGCAGCGTCGGCCCCGCCTCTGATCTCCCAGGCAGGGCCGACGCTGTCGTGTGTAAGCGGTCAGCTCACCCCGAACTTCTGGGCGGTCTCCTTGATGGAGCGGGCAGAGGTCGCGAGCGCGGCGTGCTCGCCGGGCGCCAAGCGGACGTCGACCTGCTGGACGATGCCGCCGCGGCCGACGATCGCGGGAAGCGACATGCAGACCTCGCCCACGCCGGGGAAGTCGGTGAGGGTCGAGACGGGAAGCACCCGGTGCTGGTCGCCGAGCACGGCCTCGACGATGCGGGCGCCAGCGGCACCGATCGCGTAGTTGGTCGCGCCCTTGCCCTCGATGATCGTGTACGCGGAGCGCACCACGTCGTTGTGGATGCGACGGCGGACTTCGTCCGTCATGACGACTACGCCGTTCTTGTCCACCCACTCAAGCAGCGGCACACCGCCGATGGTCGCGGAGGACCACAGCGCGACCTCGGTGTCGCCATGTTCACCGGCGATGTAGGCGTGGACGTTGCCCACGGCCACCTGCACCTCTTGGGCGATCTGGTGGCGAAGGCGCGAAGAATCGAGGACCGTGCCGGAGCCGAACATGCGTGCGGGGTCCATGCCGGACTTCTTGATCGCGGCGTAGGTTACGACGTCCACCGGGTTAGTCACGAGGATGTAGATGGCGTTGGGCGCCACCTCGAGCAGCGGCGGCAGCACCTTGTCCATGAGCGAGATGGTCGCGCCCGCGAGGTCCATGCGGGTCTGTCCTGGCTGCTGCTTGGCGCCGGCCGTGATGACCACGATGTCGGAACCTTCGATCACGTCGACCTGGTCCGAGCCGATGACCTTCGCCTCCGGCATGAACTGGATGCCCTGTGCAAGGTCGAGCGCCTCGGCTTCGACCTTGGCCTTGTTGATGTCGTAGAGGGCGACGGTGCGTGCAAAGCCGCGCATGAGGCCTGCGTAGGCGAGCGTCGAGCCGACCGCTCCCGCCCCAATGATCGATACCTTCGAGGTCTTGGCTTCCATGCGGGACAGCCTAGCGGCGGGTGACTCCGACGAGAGGTCGAGCGGTCCCTGCGCCCACGACGCGGCCAGCGTCTGTGGCTACAGCTTCTCCACCGGTGAGAAGCGCAATAGCAGGCGCTTTACGCCCGCGTCGCCAAAGTCGACCTTCGCGACGGCGTTCTTGCCAGAGCCTTCCGTCGCGATCACGGTGCCCAGTCCGTGCTCGTCATGCGTCACGCGGTCGCCCACCTCGAGACCAATATCGCCCGACGCTGCGGCACCAGGCGGGCTGGGCGGCACCCTGCGCGTGGAGACGGCTCCGGCGCGGGAATAGGTGTTGCCATCGTCGCGGTCCTGGCTGGCGCCGTAGCCCATTGAGCTCCAAGCGCCGGAGCGGGCGGAGCCGCGGTCCGAGCGAGCACGCAGCGTCGCCATCGAGGTCTGCGATCGCGACCACGAGACGAGGTCCGTGGGGATCTCCTCGACGAAACGCGACGGCGGGAAGTACTGGGGGGCGCCAAAGCTCGCGCGCACCTCTGCACGCGTGAGGTACAGGCGCTGGCGAGCGCGAGTGAGGCCCACGTAGGCGAGGCGACGCTCCTCCTCCACCTCGCGCGGCCCACCATTCTCAAGCACGCGAGCGTGCGGGAAGGTGCCGTCCTCGAGACCGGTGAGGAAGACAACCGGGAACTCGAGGCCCTTCGCCGTGTGGAGGGTCATGAGGGTCACGACGCCGCCGCCGTCCTCGTGGTCAGGGATCTGATCCGCGTCCGCGACCAGGGCGACCTTCTCGAGGAAGTCCGCGAGGGTGCCCTCCGGGTTCTCCTCCGAGAATTCGCGACCCACAGCCACGAGCTCCATGATGTTCTCGATGCGGCTCGCGTCCTGCGGGTCCTCAGAGGCGCGCAGCGCGGAGAGCATCCCCGAGCGGTCGGCAATCGCGTCGAGCACGCCAGCGGGACCGTTGTCCTTGGCAAGGTCGCGGAGGTCGTCCATCATCGCGACAAACGCGTCGATCGCCGCGACCGATCGCGACTGGATCCCCGCCTCCGACGCGAAACGCAGCGCTCGGCCAAAACTCAGGCCAGCGTCGGGCCGTGAGCGCCGCAGGCTGTCCACACCCTCGATCGCGACGTCGCCGATGCCGCGCTTGGGTACGGCGATGGCGCGGCGCATCGCGATGTCGTCGTCCTCGTTCACCACGGCGGCGAGGTACGCGAGCATGTCCTTGATCTCTTTGCGCTCGTAGAAGCGCGTGCCGCCCACAAGCTTGTAGGGGATCTCCGCGCGGATGAAGCGCTCTTCGAGCGAACGGGACTGTGCGTTGGCTCGGTACATGATCGCGATGTCGGACCACGCGAACTCGCCCTTGTCCACGAGTCGCTTGATCTCGTCGGCGACGAATCGCGCCTCGTCCTGCTCGGTGTCCGCGACGTAACCCGTGATGCGCTCGCCGGCCCCAGCGTCGGTCCACAGATTCTTGGGGCGGCGGTCCGTGTTGTTCGCGATGACCGCGTTCGCCGCGCTGAGGATCGTCTGCGTGGAGCGGTAGTTCTGCTCGAGGTGGATGACCTCTGCCTGGGGGTAGTCCTTCTCGAACTCGTTGATGTTGCGGATCGAGGCGCCGCGGAAGGCGTAGATGGACTGGTCGGCGTCACCCACGACGGTGAGCTCTCCCTGGGGGAGGCTCGCGTCGTCGTCCGGCCCCACCAGTTCACGGACCAGCACGTACTGCGCGTGGTTGGTGTCCTGGTACTCATCCACCAGGATGTGGCGGAAGCGCTCGCGGTAGCGGCGCGAGACGGCCTCGTTGTCCTGCAGCAGGCGCACGGTCTTCACGATGATGTCGTCGAAGTCGACGGCGTTCGCGGCCTCGAGGCGGCGCTGGTACTCGGGGTACGCGAGCGCGGCGGCATGGTCGACGCTGTGGCGGCTTGCTCCCTCGGCGGCGGCCAATGCGATGTCCGGCGAGATGAGTTCATCCTTGAAGCGCCCGATGCGCGACAGGATCGCCTTGGGAGAGAACTTCTTAGGGTCGAGGTCGAGCTCCTTCATGACGAGCTTCATGAGGTTCACGGAGTCCGAGGTGTCGTAGATCGAGAACGAACTCGTGAGTCCCGCAAGCTCGTGGTCCTTGCGCAGGATCCGCACGCACGCGGAGTGGAACGTCGCCACCCACATGAAGCGCGCCTCGCCGCCAACGAGCGCCTCGACACGCTCGCGCATCTCCCCTGCGGCCTTGTTGGTGAACGTGATCGCGAGGATCTCGTGAGGGCGAGCCCTGCCTGATTCCAGCAGATGAGCGATGCGGTGCGTGAGGACGCGGGTCTTGCCGGAACCCGCCCCCGCCATGATCAGCAGGGGGCCGCCAGCGTGCAGCACGGCCTGCGCCTGCTGCGGGTTGAGACCGGCGACGAGAGGGGATTCCGAGACTTCAAAGAGCGCGTCCATGACTCGCAGAAGTCTAGGCGCAGGGCAGGACACGGCCGACGCTGTTGCCGGCCGGCAGGGTCAGCTCGCCTTCGCGACCGTGCCGCAGCGCTCGAAATCCTCGAGGGCGCGCTCGGCAGCGGCGCGCACCTGAGGATCGTCGTCGTACTTCGACAGGCCGAGCATCGCTCGCCATACCTCGCGGTCAGCAGGGGCGCGTCCCGCCTTCGCCAGGATCGAGAAGCACGTCGCGGCGGCGGCCCGCACCGCGGCGCGATGATCGCGCGCGAGTCCGATGAGCTGCGGAGCCATCTCCGCGAGCGCAGCAAGGCGCTCGGCACGCACAGCCTCACGAATGCGCAGAGCGCCGGTCTCCGTAGGCGGCTCGTATTGGTGGTGACCGATCCAGAAGTCGACTGCGCGCAGCGGGTCGGCCTGAGCGCGTCGATAGGCGCTCGGCAGGTATGCCACATCCACACGTCTGGGGGCACTTTGCGTGCTCAGAGTGTGATGTACGTCACTTCTTGGCATGCCCACAGATTACTCGGCGGTAAGGATCTGGCAACCCCCGCGTCGGGCCGATTGCGTCTAGCCTGGAAAGGTGACCAAAGGCGCAAAGGCGGGCGGCAGGAAGAGCGGCGAGCACCGCTGGCCGGCTGTCATCGCCGTCGTGGTCGCAGCTGGCCTGTATGCCACCGGCCCCGGCGTGTTTCATCCCGCGGTCCACTGGATCGTCGCGGGAATCTGCATTGCGCTGTTGATCCCTCTCATCGCGCTCAACCCGGTGCGCTTCACCAATGAGAGCACCACCGCTCGCGTACTCGCGATCTCCCAGGCGCTGCTGCTGTTCACCGCGAATCAGGTGAGCGTCGTCATGCTCGTGATCGCTCTGGTTCAGCCAGACCCGGCGTCAGGGCCGGGCCTGCTCCTCGCGGCCGGGCAGGTGTGGTTCACCAACGTGATCGTTGTGGCCCTGGTGCTGTGGGAGATCGACCGCGGCGGGCCTTTCAAGCGCTGGGCGGACGCGCGCGAGGACATCCCCCGCGCGGACATCCGCTTCAGCCAGGACGAGGACAAGGACACCATCGACGAGGTGCACAAGGCGTCGGCATTCAGCGAGAACGACTGGCGGCCGCAGTTCTTCGACTACCTGTACTCGTCGCTGTCGAATTCGATGGCGTTCTCTGCCTCAGACTCAATGCCGCTCTCGGTGCGCGCGAAGGCGCTGTTCGGGCTCGAGGCGCTGAGCGGTTACGTGATCCTCGCGCTCGTGATCGCAAGGGCCGTGTCCCTGCTGGGCTGACCGAGCCTCAGTGCCGCGCCACCCCCACTTCTTAGGTTTAGGCACGTCACTCGCACTAACCGGGCGCACGCGGCGCGGTTTAGGCACGTCACTGGCACTGCAGCTCCCACACCGGCATGGAGGACCCACGCCAGCGTCACTCCGCGCGAAGGCCCGGTGCTCGCGCAATAGTCGCACTCACGTGCCTAAACGAAGCGCCAGCGCCGCCAGAGGTGCCAGTGACGTGCCTAAACCGTGGGGGGTGCGGGGTGGGGCCGCGCTCGGGCTGGGCTGGTGCGGACGCGCCCGCGCTGGGCTGGGTGCGGGGCTGCCGTGCCGCTACGCGATTCCTCGCCTTGCGGCCCAGTGCGCGAGTTCGTGGCGGTTGGACAGCTGCAGCTTGTGCAGCACCTTGCCCACATGCGTCTCGACGGTCTTCACGGAGATGAACAGCTTCTGCCCCACTTCGCGGTATGTGTAGCCGCGGGCGATGAGTCGCATCACCTCCTGCTCGCGCTCGGTGAGCTTGTCGAGGTCCTCATCCGCCGCCGCGACTTCGCCACCGGCCGCGTTGAATGCGTCGAGCACGAAGCCCGCGAGGCGCGGAGAGAACACCGCGTCGCCCGTCGCCACACGGCGCACTGCGTCCGATAGGTCGGGGCCAGAGATGGACTTGGTGACGTACCCGCGAGCACCCGCACGCACTACCGCGACCACGTCCTCCGCGGAGTCGGAGACGGACAGCGCGAGCACCTTGGGCGGGCTAGAGCCAGCGAGCACCTCGGCGAGCACGTCGAGCGCACCTCCACCCGTTCCACCTGGCAGATGCACGTCGAGGATCACCACTTCAGGCCTGGTGACACGCACCGCCTCGATGGCGCCCTCGACGTCACGGGCTTCGCCCACGACCTCAATATCGGCGTCGAGCGATTCGCGAACGCCCACCCGGATCACGTCATGATCGTCGACGACCACTACTCGCACAGTCATCGGTTCTCCTCTCGCGGCACCGTGATGGTGACCTCAGTCAACTCCCCCGGGGCGCTCCGCAGCACGGCGTCGCCGCCAGCCCGGCGCACGCGCCCAATGATCGAATTCCGGATGCCCAGCCGATCCTCAGGCACCGCGTCCGGATCGAAGCCCGGCCCGGAGTCGCGCACGAAGATCTCGTAGCCGCCCTTGGTGATCTCGGCATACACAGAGATAGGCCCGACGCCGTGGCGGGCAGAGTTCGTCGCCGCCTCTTTCGCGGCGCTCACCGCGGCGGCGAGAGGGCTGGTCGTGGGGGCGTCGCCGACGGCGACCACTTCGATCTGCACGCCGAACGAGTCCTCGACCTCGTTCATCGCGGTGTTCAGCGCGGCTGCGACGGACTCGGACGGCGAGCGTCGCTCCTGGTAGAGATAGGCGCGCAGGTCTCGCTCTTGGGCGCGTGCGAGGCGCGCCACCTTGTCCGCGTCGTTGGCGTTGGCGCGAATGAGCGTGAGGGTCTGCAGCACGGAGTCGTGAAGATGGGCGGCGATCTCCGCGCGCTCGAACTCGCGCACGCGCCGCTCCCGCTCCACCGTCACTTGGCGGATGAGCCGCAGCCACCACGGCGACAGCAGCAGCGCCGCGCCCACCACGGCAACTGCGACGACGACCCACGCCCGCACCGAGGCGGACGTGGTGAAGTCGGAGGTGCCGAACAGCCAGATCGCGAAGCCCGCCGCGGAAAGTCCCACTGCGATGCGCAGCCACGCGTCGCGCGATACAAGGGACACCACGTCGGGACGTCGAGCGTCGGACGCCACCACCGCGTCCAGCGGGCTCCATACGAGCACCAGCGCGGCGCTGAAGATGATGAGCGGAATCAGCCATGGCGGAATCGTGAGCTCCTCGCCCTTGGAAAGCGCCATCACCACCGCGGTCGCGAGCATCGCAAGCCCCACGAACGCGCGCCACCACAGTCGTGGGGCGGACGGACGCTCAAGGGGGCGAGCTACTCGCGGGCTGACTGTCACGCGCCCATCGTCACATACCCGCACGCGTGAAAGGCCTGACCCGAGGGACTTTTCAGGGTGCCAATCAGGGTGATACCTCATGGCGGGGGCCCGTGCACCGCCCGCATAGTGGCTACAGAGGCGAAAGGAGCCATCAAGTGTCTGACGAACCTGTCAACGAAGCCCCCTTCTTCTCGACCATTCGGTCGTGGAGGATCGTGCGGGGCGACAGCCGCGTGTTCGGCGGTGTGCTGAGCGGACTCGGTCACCGTGTCGGCCTTGCCCCAACCCCCGCTCGCATCATCTTCGTGGCGCTCGCGATCCTCACGGGAGGCATCGCGGTGATTGGCTACGCCGCGCTGTGGGCGCTGCTGCCGGACTCGCGCGGCAGCATCATCATCCAAGACTTCGGCCGCGGCCGGCCTAACGTGGGAGCCCTCGTCGCCATCGCGGTGGTGACGGTGTTCGGCTTCATCTACCTTGGGGACTTCGGCCTCCTCGGCAACTGGGACATCCTCACCAACGGCAGCATGGGCCCAGGCGGAAGCCTCGCACGCCTGTTCGTCATGGGCGCCGCGATACTCGTCCCCATCGGAATTGTGGCCGGCGTCATCGGTCTCATCGTGTGGGCCGTGCGCTCGTCGTCGAACAACGCCAACAGGGCCGCGGGCGGCTACGCTCGCCTCCCTGACGGCACCGTCCCCACCGGTCCTGCTCCCACGGTCGCAGCTGCCGCGGCAGCCCCGGCCGACGCTGCGGCAGCGGCAGCGGCCCCCTCACCTGCGCCGGCCCCCGCCTACGCGGCACCCCCGCCGCCGGTGCCTCCCGTGTACTCGGCCCCGCGCCAGCCGTGGGTGCCCGGTCCCGGAAAGGTGGGCTACCTGCTCGCCCTCGCGTGGATTCCGCTGACGATCGCCATCACGATCTACCTGTCTGCGAGCGACCGGCTCGCGGTGTTCCCCCTCATCGCCGCGGGCGTCATCTACACGGCTGGCCTTGGTGTCATCGTGATGATCACGGCGCTGCGTGGCCGCAAGTCAGGGTTCCTGGGCTTCGTGAGTGTCGTCGCGCTCATCCCGCTCGCCGTGATTCTCGGCAACGCGGATCAGATCCGCAGCGACTACGCGAACGGCTACCGAGGCGACTGGTGGTCCCCCACCGTCGTAGTCGAGAGCCACGACGCCTACCCCGACGACGAACACGTGTCGGACCCGGAGCCGGAGCCATTCGACCCCGCATCTGCGTTCCTCGACTACTCCACGGTCGTGGTCAATGGCAGCTGCCACTCGCTCGACCACGAAGGGGGCATCGACGCCGACGCGACGATCCGCCTCGCGGAGGTCGCGCAGAACCAGACGATCACGGTCTCGTCCTCGACAACGCGACTGATCATCCCGGACGGAACCAACCTCAACATCGTCCCGCCGTCGAGCGGCGAGGACTGGGATCCTTCCGTTGACGTGATCTGGGCAGACCGCGACGTGACCTGCTACCTCAACACGGGCGCGCCCAACGGCGTCACGCTCGCGGATGTGGACGGCCCAACACTCACCGTCCGCGTCCAAGACGGCGGATGGGACTCAATGACTGTGTGGATCGAGGAGAACTGACATGGCTGAACTTCGCAAGGGATATGCAGAGCGCATCACCGGCGTGATCTGGGGACTCATCGTCACGGGAGCAGCCGTGGCCGCGATGTATGCGCTGTCCGGCTACACGATCGACATGGTCAACGTGACGATCGTCGCCCTCATAGCGCTGGGCGGCTGGCTCGTTGTCTCCGCCCTGATCTCCACTCGTCCGCGCAAGGTGGCCGACGCTGGGGCAAGTGATCTCGATGAGCCGGCCCCCGCGTCGGCGCTGGGAGACAGCGACTAGGAGCTACAGGGAGACCCGGTTGCGGCCTGCCTGCTTGGCGCGATACAGGGCCTCATCTGCCGCGGAAATGGTCGACTCCGGAGAGGAGTCGGCCATTTCTGCTGCCCCGATGGAGATCGTGATCTGGTGTGGCTCCACGGAGCAGGGCACGGCGGTCTGGGCGACGCGACTGCGCGCCCGCTCCAGAATGGGCAGCGCCTTGTCGAGCGGCTGGTCCACGATGAGCACAAACTCCTCGCCGCCCCACCGGGCCACCAGGTCTTCAGACCGGAGTGAATCGCTCAGCACGTCCGCCACGTGTCGCAGGGCCTCGTCGCCGCAGTCGTGGCCGAAGGTGTCGTTGAGCTGCTTGAAGTAGTCCATGTCCGCGATGGCGATCGTGAGCACCTCGCCGCTGTCCGCGGCGGCCTCAAGCTTTCGCCACACAGGACGGCGGTTCGCCAGCCCGGTCAGCGGATCCGTCGTGGCAGCGAACTCCGCGATGCGCAGCGACTCCTCGACGAGTTTGCGGCTCGCTCGCAGCGCACGGGTGAGCTCGAGCGCGAGTGCGAACAGGCCAACGGTCATCACCGTGCGGTTGAAGGAGTTGAGGGTCGACGTCTGCTCGTAGGACAGCGGCGACCAGACGGCGTGCCGGTGGGTGAAGAACACCTGGCCGATGACGATGGCGAGGACGAGCGCTCCCACACATATGAAGCGCGCCTTGTTGTGCCCTTCGGGGATGACCACCATCACGCCGAGCGCCCCGATGAACAGGTAGGAGCCGAATCCCGCGTCCACGGAGAATGCCGAGCCCGCGAACAGGATGAACGGGATCGGCAGAAGCTGCGAGAGGACTCCCGCAAGGTACTGGTGGCCGCGGAACGTCAACACGACCGTCGCCAGTTCGCCCGCGGCCAAGATGAACGTCGCGACCGTGATGGCGGTGGGGATGTTCGGATCGGGAAGGAAGTACAGTCCCAGCCCAATGGCCAGGGCGGTCGACGCTGACGCGAAGATGAGCAGCGCGAGTCGCCTGCGGCGCGCCTCAGCCGCACGGTCCTCCATGAATTGGAGCCGCGCAGCCTCGAGGTCGCTGATTACTCCCACTCGATGGTGCCCGGCGGCTTGGAGGTCAGGTCGAGGACAACGCGGTTGACCTCCTTGACCTCGTTCGTGATGCGCGTCGAGATGCGCTCAAGCACGTCGTAGGGCACGCGGGTCCAGTCCGCCGTCATGGCGTCCTCGCTGGACACGGGACGCAGCACGATGGGATTGCCGTAGGTGCGACCATCTCCTTGGACACCGACAGAGCGCACATCGGCGAGCAGCACCACGGGGCACTGCCAGATGTCGCGGTCGAGACCCGCTGCCGTGAGTTCGGCACGCGCAATGGCGTCGGCCGCCCGCAGCACGTCGAGGCGCTCCTGGTTGACAGCACCGATGATGCGGATGCCAAGCCCGGGGCCAGGGAACGGCTGTCGCCAGACGATCTCTTCGGGGAGGCCCAACTCAAGGCCCACCGCGCGCACCTCATCCTTGAACAGCGAGCGCAGAGGCTCGACGAGCTCGAACTTGAGGTCGTCGGGAAGTCCGCCCACGTTGTGGTGGCTCTTGATGGTCGCGGCACCTTCACCGCCGCCGGATTCGACGACGTCCGGGTACAGCGTGCCCTGAACCAGGAACTTCACCTCTTCGCCAAGTCCCGCGGAATAGACGAGCTTGCGAGCCTGCTCCTCGAAGGCGCGAATGAACTCACGGCCGATGATCTTGCGCTTGGTCTCGGGGTCGGTCACCCCATCGAGTGCGTCGAGGAACCGCGACTTCTCGTCGGCGACCACGAGCTTGACGCCCGTGGAGGCCACGAAGTCGCGCTCCACCTGCTCCGCCTCTCCCGCGCGCAGCAGGCCGTGGTCAACGAAGATGCAGGTGAGCTGGTCGCCGACGGCGCGGTGGACCAGCGCCGCAGCAACCGCGGAGTCGACGCCGCCGCTGAGGCCGCAGATCACTCGACCGGAGCCCACCTGGGCGCGGATGCGCTCGACCTGCTCCTCGATGACGTTGGCGCTCGTCCAGTCGGGAGTGATGCCAGCGATGCGATACAGGAAGTTCTCGATGGCCGCCTGTCCCAGCGGCGAGTGCTTCACCTCGGGGTGCCACTGCACGCCACTCATGCGGCGCTCGACGTTCTCGAATGCGGCGACGGGCGCTCCCTCAGTGGTGGCCAGCACCGTGAATCCCTCGGGGGCGGCGTGCACGGCGTCGCCATGGCTCATCCACACCTGCTGCTCGGCCGGGCTTCCGGCGAGCTGTTCCCCAGCGTCGGCCACCGTGACCGTGGTGCGCCCATACTCACGCAAGCCGGTCTGCGCGACCGTGCCTCCCAGTGCCTGTGCCATCGCCTGGAAGCCGTAGCAGATGCCCATCACGGGCACGCCGGACTCAAAGAGGGCGGGGTCGATCGCCGGGGCGCCAGTCTCGTAGACGGAGGAGGGGCCGCCCGAGAGGATCACCGCAGCCGGATCCTTGGCGAGCATCTGCTCGGCCGTCATCGAATGAGGGACGATCTCCGAGTAGACGTTCGCCTCGCGCACGCGACGGGCGATCAGCTGAGCGTATTGCGCTCCACAGTCAACAACGAGTACGGGACGATGCGCGGTGCTCACGGCTCAACACTACCGGCGACAGCCGCGCGAGCCTCGGCTGCAATGCGGCGCTCAAGGACGAACGACAGGAACGGCACCACGCCACCAAGAGCCATGACCACGAGGCGGCCAAGACCCCAGCGCATGAGCAGCCACAGGTGAACGGTCGTGGCCAGATAGATGACATAGATCCAGCCGTGCACCATCGCGATCAAGCCGGTCACGGTGACGAACGTGGGGTTCGCGCCGTCGCCAAGGATCAGCTTGGCGAACAGGCCGATGAACACGGCGAGCAGAAAGCTTCCCGTGATGATCGCCATGATCCGGTAGCGCTTGAGGGCTCCCGGCACTCGGGGGTCGGCGGCGGGCTGAGTCACTGCGTTGCCTCCTGGGGCTGCGAGGGGTCGCGTCCATTGTCCCGCATGGCGCGCGCACCCACGAACAGCGCGAAGGCCCCAAACACCCACCATTCGAGGGCGTACATCACCGAGCGGATGTTGAGCTCCCGCTCTGGTGGGGGCGGCGGGAGCGGATCCCACGACGCGGACCCCTCATACGACGACAACACCGCGCTGTACAGGGGCGACGGCCACACCTGGGCGAGTTCAGACGGAGAGATCGTGTCGTTCCATACAGTTCCGGGGATCGCCTGCCCGTCATGGCCCGACGCTGGGGTCGCCTCCTCCGCCGCCCTCAGGTAGCCGGTGACCACCACCTGTCCAGGGCCCGGGTCGGGCCCCACCGGACTGCTCGCGTGGCGCCAACCCACGATGACCGGAAGGGTCGCCGACTGGCCGGTGCCCGTAGCGTCGGCGTCCACGACTAGGGCCCTGACCAGGAGCACGGCCTCCTCGCCCTCCACCGCTCTGCCGGAGACCAGCACCGCGTCGACGTCCGCCCAGGTGCCCGAGACCGAGACCTGTCTGCTGATCGCCAAGCCAGCAGGGGTGGCGGGCGCGAGGACGTCGGCGATGGGGACGCTCGGCTCGGGGGCGACGGTCACGCCGGTGGCCTCGGCGCGACTCCACTGCCACATGCCGAGCACGACGCACACGGCGACCAGGGCGACAGTGAGCGCGGCGATTCCCACCCGCGCGAGCGGCGAGGGGGTCATGAGCGGCGACGGCGCTGATCGGGCTGAGGAAGCGTGATCGGCGGGGGTCCTGCGAGTGATCGGACGGCGTTGCGGCCGGACCGCTTCGCCTCGTACAGCGCGAGGTCGGCGCGCTGGAGGGCACCATGCGTCATGCCGTCGGGGTGCGCGTTCGTCACGCCCACCGAGACGGTGACGTTATGGGAGTGCCCCATGCAGGTGATGGTCTGAGCGAGGTCGGTGCGCACGCGCTCCATCGTGGTGGCGGCGTCCTCAAGTGTCGAATCGGCCATGACAAAGATGAACTCCTCACCACCCCAGCGTCCCACGGAATCGCCCGAGCGCAGACTCTCCCTGAGCCGCGCGCCGACGACCGCGAGCACTGTGTCGCCGCACTCATGACCGAACGTGTCGTTGAGCCGCTTGAAGTGATCGAGATCCGCGATGGCGACTGCGTAGGACGTCGTGGTGCTGAGCTGCGAGAGGCGTTTGAGAATGGGCCTGCGGTTGGGCAGCCCCGTGAGCTCGTCGGTATTGGCGAGGTATTCGGCGCGAGCCGTCGCAGCGTCGGCCTGCGCCCTGAGGCGAGCGGCCGAGTAGTACGCGACGGCGGAGAGTGTGTACATCATGAGGAGCGTGATCGTGGCGTTGGCGGAGAACAGGACGCCGCTGCGCACGGGAGGGATGTCGACGCCAGTGCCCGTCTCGGAAACCACCAGCTGGCAGTAGCAGAAGGCGCCGATTGCAATGGCGACGTAGACCCACCGCAGCACTCGCTGGCGGCTCGTGAAGATCATGTACACCAGTTGCCCCACCGCGATGAGATAGAGGTGCCAGCCTGCGATCCAACCCAAGTATGCGGTGACCACCGTGACCTGCGCCGTGCCCGCAGTGAGGGCGATGATCGAAGCTGCCAGTTGGTGGCCGCGGTTCACGAGCACCAGACCGGCGATGAAGACGGCGGCAGTGACGACGCTGGAGACCACGATCGCGGAGACTTCGTACACCACGAAGAACACGGCGTACACAATGGCGAGTGTGAAGGCGTAGACCAGAAAGGCCTGGGTGACGCTCGCCGCTCGCGCCGATTCTCCGGACAGAGAGCCCACGCGGCGCTCGATGAGCCGCGCGAAGGCTCCTGCGGCTCCGGTGCTCACCTCACACCTCCCTCAGACCCGGCGTGGGTTCACCTCCAGGTTACGCCGCGCCGAGTGCTAAGGGTCAATCATGGTGGCTGGCACCGATCGCCGCACCCAGAACGAGGTTGCGGCCGGAGGCCTTGGCCTCGTAGAGCTTCGCGTCGGCGAGGCGAAGCAGCTCGTCGCGAGGAGCATATTGGCGACCGTGGGCGACACCAGCGGAGATGGTGACGCGCTCTGCCACGCCATCCATCGCGTACTCGTCCTCGACCTCCGCGCGGACGTGCTCGATGATCGCGAGCGCTCGCTCGAGGGAGACCTTGGGCAGCACGATGAGGAACTCCTCGCCGCCCCAGCGGGCAACGGTTCCCTTGTCGCCCACTGCCCTCGCGATGGAGCGCGCGACGTTGGCGAGCACCACGTCGCCCGCGCCGTGACCCAGCGCGTCGTTGATGCGCTTGAAGCGGTCAAGGTCCACGAGCGCGAGCGCGTACTGACCGGTGCGGGAAGCGTGCTGGATGACGGGAGCGATGCCGCGACGGTTGAGCGACTCGGTGAGCGAATCGGTTTGGGCGGCGGCCTGCGCTTCCGTCAACAGGATCGCGTTGCGGGTGCGCTCACGCTGGTAATAGAAGTTGTTGAAGGCCGCGATCGTGTACAGCAGCACGAGCACGGAGACCACGTTGAATGATGCGAGCAGGCGCACGTTCTCGATGGCGTAGCCGTCGCGCGGCGAGTCGAACGTGGGCAGCACGAACACCGCGACAAGCACGGCTGCGGCGAGGATCCCGATGCTGAGCCGGAGCGCCCACCGACGCGAAGGGAACAGCGCGAAGCACAGCGCCGGGATCGCCAGCAGATGCAGGTGGAACGCGGCACCACGTGAGTACACGTCAGTGAGATAGGCGTACTGCATCAGCGGAGCGATGAGAGCCAGGGTCGCGGCGAGCAGCGACATGCCCAGGCGGTTGAACCACAGTCCTGCCGCCCAAGCGAGCACCATCACGGCGTGGGTTGCTGCGGGGGCCGGTTCTGGACCGCCGATCACTGCGAGGACGATCACCCACGGCAGGCTCGCGGCCACGGCCAGGATGTAGAAGCGATTGCCGGCGGCGACAGCGCGCGCTTCCTCGGTGGGATGGGGATCGACGCCGACGCGCGACAAAGTCGACCACACAGTCGACACATACGCGCGCAACCGCCTCATTGATGTTCGCTTTCCCCGCCTAGCCGCGCTTCCCCGCGCGACCAGAATTCTAGGGTGGTGCCCCTCACACGCGCAGGGCTTTGTGGAACACCCAACACGCCCCGCATTTCCCTCTTAATGGTGAAAACTGCCCTATTTCGGGACAGATTTCAAGCACAATCCACCATCTGTAGAGGACGCGGTGCCGTCCCCGCAGGGACCTTTGGCGCGAATCGGTCCGCTCCTTCGTGAAATGCTGGTGCGCGTGACTCGCAGCATCTACATCACCTCGACCGAAGGCGACTCCGGCAAGTCGACCGTCGCGCTCGGCATCACGGCCGCGCTCACCCGGTCGGTGGGCAAGGTGGGGATCTTCCGCCCCGTGGCTCGCGTTGCCGATGGCTCGGACCACGTGGTGCAGCTGCTGCTCGCCCACGACGGCGTCAACCTCACCTACGACGAGTGCGTCGGCGTCACCTATGACGATGTCCACGCCGACGCTGACGCGGCTCTTGCGACGATCGTCGCCCGGTACCACGAGGTGGCTCGCAAGTGCGAGGCAGTGGTCATCGTGGGCACCGACTACACCGACATCTCCGGTGCCGCCGAGTTCGAGTTCAATGCTCGGATTGCGGCGAACCTAGGCGCCCCTGTGGCACTGGTGGTGCACGGCATCGATCGCACGCCTGCCGAGGTGGCGCATGTCGCGGAGCAGGCAAGAGCAGAACTTGAGGACAGCCACGCTCACGTGGTCGCGGTCTTCGCCAATCGCTGCAACCCCGCCCAGCTCGACGAGATCGCCGCGGCACTGCCTGCCGACATCCGCATGGGGGCCCTGCCGGAGGATCCGATTCTCGACGCACCGCTCGTGAGCGAATTGGTGGCCGCCACGGGAGCCAAGTTCCTGTCCGGCGACCCCGAGCTGCTGAGCCGCGAGGCGCGTTCCATCACCATCGGCGCGATGACCACCGCCCACCTGCTCGACCGCCTCGAAGAGGGCTCCGTCGTCATCACGGCGGGAGACCGCGACGACGCGATCCTCGCGCTGCTGTCCGCCCACTCGGCCGCCGGCTTCCCCTCTCTCGCCGGCGTCATCCTCACTGGAGGATTCGAGCCCGCCCCCACCGTCGCCAAACTGATGGCGGGACTGCGTTCGCCGCTCCCTGTGGTTGCCACAGCGTCGGGCACCTTCAAGACCGCCACCCGCGCCTACAAGACGCGCGGCCGCCTCACCCGAGACAGCAGGCTCAAGGTCGACACCGCGCTCGCGTCGTTCGAGAAGCACGTCGACGCCTCCGCGCTGCTGAGCGTGCTCAATGTGGCGCGCACGGACGTCGTGACGCCGCTCATGTTCGAGTTCGACCTGCTGGATCGCGCTCGCAGCTCGAAGCGCCACATCGTGCTGCCAGAGGGCAGCGACGACCGCATTCTGAGGGCGGCCGCGACGCTGCTCACTCGCGATGTCGTGACGCTCACGATCCTGGGCGACGCAGAAGCGATCACCGCGCGCGCGGCGGAACTCGGCGTCGACATCTCCGGCGCGGCGATCGTCTCCCCGTCCGACCCCAAGTACGTCGAGCGCTTCGCCGCGGCGTATGCGCAGGCCCGCGCCTCCAAGGGTGTGACACTGGACCAGGCTCGCGACCAGGTGCAGGACGTCAGTTACTTCGGCACCATGATGGTGCGCGAGGGTCTCGCCGACGGCATGGTCTCCGGCGCCGCCCACACCACGGCACACACCATCACCCCTGCGTTCCAAGTCATCAAGACCCCTCCGGGCGTCTCAATTGTGTCCTCGGTGTTCTTCATGTGCCTGCCCGATCGCGTCCTTGTCTACGGCGACTGCGCGGTCAACCCCGACCCCACCGCCGAGCAGCTTGCGGACATCGCGATCTCCTCTGCGGAGACCGCCCGCCAGTTCCACATCGAGCCGCGCGTCGCGATGCTGTCCTACTCGACGGGTGAGTCCGGTTCCGGCTCCGACGTCGACAAGGTGCGAGAGGCCACGCGACTGGTCCGCGAGCGTCGGCCCGATCTGCTCGTGGATGGACCCATGCAATACGACGCCGCTGTGGAGCCGTCCGTCGCCGCCTCGAAGGCACCGGACTCCCCCGTCGCCGGCCGCGCGACCGTGCTGGTCTTCCCCGATCTCAATACGGGAAACAACACGTACAAGGCGGTGCAGCGCTCCGCGGGCGCTGTCGCGATCGGCCCGGTGCTGCAGGGACTGCGCAAGCCGGTCAATGACCTCAGCCGCGGCGCGCTCGTGCAGGACATCGTCAACACCGTCGCGATCACCGCGATCC
>CALALQ010000308.1 GCA_937925595.1 uncultured Demequina sp.
CATGATGCCGAGGGTCATCAGAGCCTCCTGGCCCTTCTTGAGGGAGGGGATCGTGTCGTTCGTGTAGCCGACGACGCGCTTCGACGAGTCCAGGACGTTCGCGGCGACGTAGACCAGCGACGGGCAGTCGGCGTAGGCGTACACCCGGAGGATTGAGCAACTGTCGTAGTACGAGCAGTTGAACGACGGGTCGTCATGGTCGAGCCACGCCGTAGCCAGCCCCCGGCCCCGGTCGGTGAACCCGGCCGGGATGGACGGCGCTTTCGGCGTGTACGCGGGTGCAGGGGTCGCTTTGGCCCCAGGCCCGTACTTGCTCATGCCTGGACCACCCAGGCACCCGGTCAGCAGTGTGGCGCACACGAGCGCCGCGGCCGCGACAGCGGCCTGACGTGTTGTCCCCATGCGGCGAGTGTATCGACACCCGCGGACACCACGACAGACCTTACGGCAGGAGCGATGCGGTGAGCTTCCGGCGGCGGGCCGGGGCCATCGTCGTGGCCTTCTCGTCCGCGCGGCGGGCGACGTAGTGGCCGGCGACGTCGAGGGCGTATTCGGCGGTGGTGGAGTAGTCCAGCGGGTCCAGGTCGAACTCGCCGAGATGCTGGGGTTCGGCGCCGACGAGGACGAGGGCGAGGGAGCGGAGCTCCTGCTGCTGCGCTTCGAGGATGAGCGTCTCGAGAGCGGTGCGGAGCTTGGTGCGCTCGCGCGGCGGGAGCAGGTCGGAGATGCGGGCGAGTTCGGCGGTGTTGTCGGTGCCGGTCATGGCGTGGTCCGTTCAGTCGCGTGAGCTGGTTACTGCTTGCCGGTTGACAGGTCGAAGCCGGGGAGGATGTTCTCGGGCTTGAGGATGATGCGGGTGTGGTAGACCGACACGTCGATGCCTTCGAGCTGCGTGGAGACGAACGTGACGTTGTCGGACAGCCCGAGGTGGTGCTTCCGGTAGTCGTCCGGGCCGTGCTTGCAGGTGACGACAAGGTCGCCGTCGCGGGTGATGGAACAGCGGCCCTCGACGGAGAACAGCACCGTGTCTGTGATGCCGTTGATGCCGACGATGAGGCGCTGGACCTCGAAGTTGTCAGCGGCGGTGGAGATGTTGCGCGAGGCGACTTCCGAGTCGGAGTCACAGCCGGCCAGGGCGACGGCTGTGAGGGCGATGCCGGCGGCCGCGGCGAGGATACGGGACTTCTTGGGCATGGGTGACGCTCCGGGGTTGAGGCGCTCGAGCGGCGCCTGCGCCCGTCCCCTATGCGTCAGTCGACCCAGAACTTCCCGGTGACGTACCGCGGTTGCGGCTCGGTACCGCGGCGAAGGTCCGTGCGGGCACGGCGGCGCGCGTCACGCCCGGTGAGCTGGTCACTGAGGCACGAGGAGAGCCACTTCTTGCGTCGCCGCCGGCTGCTCACCCGAACGTCCAGACGGTCTGTCGGTCCTCGAACGGGACCGGGCACGGCTTCTCCCAGGCGGCGAGCGTCTCACCCGGCTCCGGGAGGGAGTGGTCGTCCGTCCCGCAGTGCAGGCAACGGCCCGCGCAGAACTGGTGCGCGCTCACGCCTCGACCTCTGTGACGGGGATCCCCGCTCTCCGGGCAGCGCCGATCGCGTGGCGGGTGCCACGGTTGGTGGCGCCGACGGCGAGGAACGCGAGCACCTCGTCGGGACGGGAGTCGACCATCGCCTGGTTGCGCTCGGGGCCGGCGACCTTCCGGTAGCGGCCATCAGCCTGATAGACGGACTGCATCCGGCGGGCCATCGCCAGGTCGTAACCGTCGACCTCCACGTCGTTCTCGGTGCGCCACAGGGCGGGCCACACGTCGGTCGGGACGCCCGAGTAGGAGGCGAGCATCCCTGCGAGACGGTCAGCGCCGTTCGCGCCGCCATGGCGGATGAGGAGGGGCCGGCCAACCGCGTTCGCACGCTCACGTGCTCCTCGGAGTGCGGCAACCATGGCGTCACGCTGCGGGCTCGGAACTGCCCGCCAGTCGTCCCGGAACCGGGACTTGGAGCCAGGCTCGCGGAGGTCGCTGCCGAAGTCGCGGCTGCCGGTGATCATGACCACGTACGGGTCGGGGAGTGCGTCCACCGAGGCGACGCACTCGGCCAGCATGGTGTCCCATTCGGCTTCGGTGATGTCCCGGTCGCACGTTGCGCCGCGACCGGCGTGCTTGTACCAGTAGCAGGTGAACCCGGTGCTCTTGTGGACGAAGTTCGGCGGGCAGCCGTCCTGGTGGCCTTCACGTTCGCCGTCGCACCAGCAGTAGGCGCGGAGGACGAACACGGGTGTCTCAAGCGGCTCGCCGCCGCCGTTCGAGGTGCGGGGACCGTACTCGCCGCCCTCGAACCTCCGGGTGTACAGCGCGTCAAGCCGGTGCAGACCGTCGGTGACGAAGCGCGGCATCGGGATGCTCGTGAAGGCGGCGCCGCTGAAAAGCTGGCCGAGTTCAGGCTGGTACGACATGGGCTCTCCGTGGGGGTACGAGCACAGCCCGCGCCGGGTGGGGGCGCGGGCTGTGCTGTGGCCGGGTCAGGCGGGGACGGGCGCCCCGGCCTGGACCACGGGGTAGAACTGGGCGACGCGGGAGACCTGGTTGGCCTTCGTCGTGTCCACGTAGAACGCCGGGTGGAAGTCCGGGTTCTGCGGGTTGTAGTCCGGGTCGGGGCCCAGGTCGGCCCAGTCGCGGAGGACGCGGACCTTCTTCTTGTTGCCCATGATCTCGACCGCGAACGACAGGCGGAGCTTGTGTCCGACGAGGCCCTTGAGGCCATTGAGGTGCTTCGATCCGATGCTCTCGGGGCCGTTGGCGATCTCCGTGCGCAGGAGCTCCTTGGCCTCGATGGCGTACTCCTCGTGGTGCTTCGTGCGGAGGATGATGATGCCTCGGTTGGAGGGGCTCTCCTTGCCGGGGGCAGCGATCGTCTCCTTGCCCAGGCCGAGGAGCGTGCCGATGAGGACCTTGTTGGCGTCGGTCTTCTCCGCCTGCTTCTCGAGCTGGGTGAACGCGTACTGGACGCTGCTGGACGGGTCGAGCAGACCAGCGATGCGGCCCACGTGCTGGGCCACCTCATCGTTACTGGCGGTGGGGCCGGCGATGGTGGCCGCCGCGATGATGATCTGGTTCTTGACCTCGTCCGAAAGGGTGACAGTCATTCTTTGGTTCCGTATCTCTTGTTTTCGGGTGGGGATTTGCGCCCGAGGCCCCTATGCGCGAGCCTCGGGCGCGGGTGAAGGTCAAGCCAGGGCAGGCTCAGCCTCCACGGCGGAGTCCGCCGCGGTCTTGTTGGGCACCGTCGTGTTGACGATGAGGGCCTCGAAGTTCGGTGCGCCGAACTCGGTGTAATCGACCATCGGGATGGCGATGCGGAGCTTCGCGGACGTCAGGCCCACGAGCGTCTTGCGCCACGTCTCCCACGCGGCCTGGTCCTGGCCGAACGGGGCGGGACGGTTGCGGAGGGACTGACCGAGCGAGTAGACGATGCGGCTGGTCGCGTCGAACGACCAGTCGAAACCGCCCATGAACGTCTCGCGGGCGACCTCCTCGACGATGCCGCCGAGGACGAAGGACAGCGACTGGATGGTCGCCGGCTTGAGCGGCTGGTCGTAGATGGCCAGGTGGGTGGTGGCGGTGTCCACGATGGACGAGGTCGCCATCGCGGCCCACTTGTTGGTGGGGAACTGGAGCTTGTCGGACATGGGTGCCTCCTGAGGCGGTGTGGTGGATGGGGTGGGTGCAAGCGCGGACGAGGACTCGACCGTGACGGTGCGCGGGGGAGCGGTGAACTCCCGGATGGTGGGGATGCCGAGAGCGACGGGGCCTTCCTTGCCGCCGTGCTGGGTCTCGGCTGACGCCTTCGCCTTGTCGCTCTTGATCGACGCGACAGGGCAGGAGTTCGCTGCCGGGCACCAGCCGCACAGGGCGGACGGGGTGGCCGGGAACGTGGCATGGTCGGCGACGGAGTTCATGAGGTCCCAGGACCGGGCAAACGACGCGAGGGTCGCCCGCTTCGCGGCAGGGGACAGGTCGATGGGGACGACCTGACCCTGACGCGGCCAAAGGGTCTGACCGGTCGCCGGGGGCTTGCCGAACTCCTGCTCGATGGCGTCCGAGTACACGCGAATCTGGTCGCCGTAGTGGTCTCCGAAGCGCGGATTCGGGCGGGACACCTTCTT
>CALALQ010000309.1 GCA_937925595.1 uncultured Demequina sp.
GCTGATCATCGTCGACGAGGTCGGCTACCTCCCGTTCGAGCAAGACGCCGCGAACCTGTTCTTCCAGCTCGTCTCGTCCCGCTACGAACATGCCTCGCTGATCCTCACCTCGAACCTGCCATTCTCCGGCTGGGGCGGCGTGTTCGGCGACCAAGCTGTCGCGGCAGCGATGATCGACCGGATCGTTCACCACGCCGACGTGCTCACCCTCAAAGGCGCCAGCTACCGGCTCCGCGGACGCGGCATCGACAGCCTTCCGAGCATCAGAACCCAGGATCCGGCAGACTGACCGCACGACAAGTTGGTGGCCTCGTTTTCACACGTCGCATTGGCCTACTTTTCGAGCGTCGTCGACATCAAGAGCGACGGCTGGGATTACGGGGCTCCCCGCTCGATCTACTACGAAGGCGCGCCGTCCGAGTCGTTTCCGGCGGGAGAACAGTGGCGACGCGAAGCGGGTGCTGGAGCGGGCGATCAGCGTGTGCGGGGCATCACAGGAGCTGCTGTCGGAAAGCTCATCCGCGTTCGTCGACGGGTGATCGCTCGGCCGCCCAGCTTTCGTGCTTCTTCGAACCAGAGCACGATCGAGGCCATCATCACGCAGGCAAGCCAGTGCCCGCCGTCGAGCGACGCCGTGCCGAACGCTACCTGCAACGGCGGCAGCGACACGACGGCGATCTGCAGCAGGACCCCGAGCACCACCGCACCCCACAGCCACATATTCGAGAACAGCCCCCGGAATGCGCTCGACGTTGCCGACCGTGCATTGAACGCCGTGATGAGCGCGGCGAACACGAGTGTGGTGAAACCGGCGGTGCGGGCCACCTCGAGAGTGTCGGTGCCGCCGGGAATCACTCCGCCCGGCAGGAAGATGTCCATGGTGAGAAGGGTGATGATCGAGATCACCAGGCCGGTCACGGCAATGCCGATCCACATGCCGGTGTCTATCGCCCGATCATGGAGCCTCCGCGGCTTGCGTGCCATGACATCATCGATTTCCGGGTCGACGCCCATCGCGAGGGCCGGGCCGGAGTCGGTGACCAGGTTGACCCAGAGGATCTGCGTCGCCAGCAGCGGCAACACGAGCCCCCCGTCCGATGCCGCCGTCAGTCCGAGGGTCCCGGCGAACACGATGCCGAAGAACACCGTGAGCACCTCTCCCATGTTCGAGTAGAGGAGGTAGCGCAAAAACTTGCGAATGTTCTCGAAGATCACCCGGCCCTCGCGCACGGCATGCACGATCGTGGCGAAGTCGTCGTCAGCGAGCACCATCTTCGCGGCCTCTTTGGTGACCTCGGTGCCCGTGATGCCCATCGCGACGCCGATGTCGGCGGACTTCAGCGCTGGCGCGTCGTTCACCCCGTCGCCGGTCATCGCCACGATATGCCCATCGGCCTGCAGCGCGTCAACGATACGCAGCTTGTGCTCCGGCGCGACGCGCGCGAACACCGACACCGAGCGCACCGCGTCGCGCAGCTGGTTCTCGTCCATTCCATCGAGTCGGGCGCCCGGCAGGGCGATGCCGTCGTCGGGAATGATGCCCAAGTCACGGGCGATGCGGGCAGCGGTGCCGGGGTGGTCGCCGGTGATCATGATCACCCGGATGCCGGCGGCATGGGCCTCGGCGATGGCCGGCCGCGCCTCGGGCCGGGCCGGGTCGATGATGCCCACCACCCCGGCATAGACAAGGTCGTGCTCGTGCGACTCGTCGATCGAGGGCTGGTCGTCGTTGCCCGCGCGGTCCTGCAGCTCGGGCGCCGCGCGGTAGGCAACGCCGAGTGTGCGGAAAGCGGCCACCGACAGCGTCTCGACGTCAGTGAGGGCCTGGGCGCGCCGTTCGGCGTCAAGCGGCACGGTGGCATCGCCGACCTGCAGGTACGTACAACGCCCGAGCAGCACGTCCGGCGCGCCCTTGCTGAAGACGAGCACCTCGCCGCGCTCACGCCGATGTGCAGTCGACATCATCTTTCGTTCCGAGCTGAACGGGACCTCCCCGACCCGGCCATACCGTGACGTCTGTTCAGCGGTGCCGCCCAGCTTGCGCGCCGCCACGAGGAACGCGGCCTCCGTGGGATCGCCCTGGATCTCCCACCGGCCGTCGTGTTCGGCAAGCTGGGCGTTGTTGGCGAGCGACCCGGCGCCCAGCACGCACTGCACCTCTTGCCGCAGCGCGCCGTCGCGCAGCGCCTGGCCGTGACTGGTCACACTCCCGATCGGCGCGTAGCCCACCCCGCTGACATCGACGACGCCCGAGGCCGTGACGATCCGCTCGATGGTCATCTGGTTGGTCGTGAGCGTGCCCGTCTTATCGGTGCAGATGACCGACGCGGAGCCCAGCGTCTCGACACTCGAGAGGTTCTTCACGACCGCGTTGCGTTTCGCCATGCGCTGGACGCCGAGGGCCAGTACGACCGAGAGCACGGCCGGAAGGCCCTCAGGCACCGCCGCGACGGCGAGGGAGACGCCCAGGAGCAGCACCTGCACGAACTCGGCCGGGGTGCTGATGCCCTCGATCAGGGCGATCGTCACCATCACGATGATGGCGATGACGATCACGATGCGCCCCAGCATCCGGCCGAGACGGTTGACCTCCTCCTGTAACGGAGTCTCCTCTGCCACCGTCTCGTCGAGCATCGTCGCGATCGCGCCCATCTCGGTCGACATGCCGGTTGCCGTGACGATCGCCCGACCCGTTCCCCGGTTCACGACGGTGCCCCTATACACCATGTTGGCGCGATCGCCGAGCGGAATCGGCTCGGCACTGGCGATCGTCTCGGACTGCTTCTCGACCGCTTCACTCTCGCCGGTGAGCGAAGCCTCCGCGACGTGCAGCGCGCTCGCACGGAACAGCCGGCCGTCGGCACCGACACCGTCGCCTTCAGCGAGCACGAGGATATCGCCGGGCACCACTTCGGTGCTCGGCACCGCGACCAGTTCCCCGTCGCGCAGCACCGTCGATCGGGCGCGTGTCATCACCGACAGCGCCGCGACCGCGTTCTCGGCGCGCGACTCCTGGATCAGACCCAGCGCGGCGTTCACCAGGATGATCGCGAAGATTACGACCGCGTCGATCGGCACACCGTCGGCGCCTTCGATGATCCAGGCGATCACAGAGACGACGACCGCCGCGAGCAGCAGGACGATCAGCGGACTCGTGAACTGGGCCAGGACGCGCCGCCACAGCGGATTGCGTGCGGTGCTGCGCAGCTCGTTCGACCCGACCGCGACAAGGCGAGCCGCAGCGTCCGCGCTGGAGAGACCGCGTTCGGGATCCACGCCGAGCGCTCGCGCGAGGACCTGCACCTCTGCGCGTACCGGGTCGGGAAGGTCGGACAAGTCGAACATCGCTTCCACGGGGCGGGCCATGCCCCTATGCTCAGTGAGCTCGAGCGTTACCGCAAGCGAGATGACCCCGCCCGATGCTCCAACTGCCAGGGACGTGACGTCCGCGGGGCTAACGGCCTACAGCGCCGTCCCGATCTGGAGCATCGTGAATGTGTCAGCACAAGTTTGTCGGCAACGGGAGGGAACGAATCATGGATGGAATGTTGGACCGCAGGCCGGTCATCGTCGGTGTGGACGGATCGCCGCGTTCGATCGACGCACTGCGCAAAGCAGCGGAGATGGCTCGACTACTCGATGCGCCCATCACAGCCGTCACCGCGTGGCAGTTCCCGATCACGTTCGACGGCAGCTTTCCCACCGAGATATGGTCACCCGAGGGAGAAGCGGAGAGGATCCTCTCCGCAGCGATCGTTACAGCCTTTCCCGATGAGCGGCCTGAACGTCTCACAGCGGTCACGATCGCCGGCCCAGCTGCCAGTGTGCTCATCACGGCAAGCGAGAACGCGTCCATGCTGGTACTCGGCAGCCGAGGCCGAGGAGGCTTCGCCGGGCTCCTGCTCGGCTCTGTCAGCACGGCGTGCGCTCAGCACGCCCGCTGTCCGGTGCTCCTCATGCACGGCTCACCCGGCACGACGAAGGATTCTGCAGCCGAAACACGACGAGCCGAACGCGATCCAGCGATGTGAGCACTCCACCGGCGGATCAACACCTCGCGCTACCCCGACGAGGCATCGGATACCGCCCGCTCCTGGTCGCCAGCCGGCATGGTCGCGCTGTTCGCGTCCGGGGTCCCGTGTGCGTTCTTGTCGTGGGGTGTTCCCGTCTGCCGCTACCTACACTGGATGGCATGGTGATCTCGCACGCTCCGATCCTCACCGTGACACCGAATCCGGCGCTGGACGTGTCAACGGCCGTGGATCGCGTGATACCAGAGCACAAGCTGCGCTGCGGCCCGACCCGTCTGGACCCCGGTGGTGGCGGCGTCAACGTTTCGCGTACGATCCGGAACCTGGGCGGTCGGTCAACCGCCCTGTACGCCGCGGGGGGTCCGACCGGGCAGGCGTATCGCGAGTTGCTGGAGCGGGAGGGCATCGTCGGCCGTGTCGTGCGGATCGGCGGGAGTACGCGGGAGAGCTTCACAGTCGACGAGACCAGCTCCGGCCAGCAGTACCGGTTCGTGCTGCAGGGGCCGACGATGGCCGAACCCGAATGGCGTGCTCTGCTGCAGGCCGTCGCCGATGATCTGCCTGTTGGTGGCTACGTCGTGCTCAGCGGCAGTCTTCCGCCGGGAGCTCCCGTGGACTTGTATGCGCAGATCGCGCAGATCGCAAGCGAGCACGGCGCCAGGTGCGTGGTCGACGCATCGGGCGGACCGCTGCGCGCCGCTCTCGACGCGGGCGTATACCTGATCAAGCCGAGCCGACGGGAACTGGCGGAGCTGGTCGCGGCTGACAGGCTCGATGACGAGCGGGGCCTCGTCGCGGCATCCCGCCAACTCATCAGCGGTGGCCGCTGCGACGTCGTGGCTCTGACGCTGGGTGGCGCCGGGGCGATCATGGTCACCGCCGAGGAAACACTGCGCCTGCCGACACCACCGGTCAAGGTTCGCAGCACGGTCGGTGCAGGCGACAGCCTTCTCGGCGCCTTCCTCCTGCGCCTCGCCCAGGGTCGCCAGCTGCGCGACGCGTTCCGCGCCGGCGTGGCGGCAGGAAGTGCGACCGCAGCGCTACCAGCCACCGAGCTGTGCGGACCCGAAGACCTCGCCCGACTCGAAGAAGCACTCGAGCCGGCAGCGATCTGATGCGTTGAAGCTGACTCGGTCGCGCTCCGCTGATGCTCGTTCACGCTGTCCATCAGCTGCCTCCAAACCATCACGTACCGCAGACGCGTGCGCGGCGATACGACGATAGAACCGTTAGGCGGAATGGCACAGGGCATAAGGTCCCGCAGGTGCCTGGGCGTAGTCCGAGAGATGGCCGGACGCCGGAGTGCGCTCCTCCTCGGCGTCACCGTGCCTGTCGTGGTCGCGAGCACCAGTTCATGCGTGCCGCGGGGTAGTCAAGGTCGCTCAGATGGTTGACCAGCCGCCGTCCGAGAAGAGCACGGCACCGTTGACGTTGGCCGAGTCCGCGCTAAGAAGCCAGGTGATCGCCGCCGCGAGTTCCTCGGATTCCGCGGCCGGAGGCACGGTCACCTGCATGAGCGGGCCGAGCCGTTCCCCAGCCCACTCCGACCGGAACGGAGCCTCGATGTTGGTCTTCACCGCACCCGGCGCCACAGCATTGACCCGCACGCCCTTCGGGGCATAGAAGAACGCGGTGCTCTTGGTCAGCCCGATAACGGCATGCTTAGATGCCGAGTATGCGGTACCTGACGCCCCCGAGCGCACTCCCGCCTCGCTCGCCACGTTGACGATCGTTCCCGCCCCCCGCTCCACCATCCCTGGGAGCACCGCACGGCTGAGCCGCATTGGCGCCGTCACGTTGACGGTGAAGACACGATCCCACGTCTCGTCATCGATCTCCGCTGTGGGCAGGAACCCGTCCATGATTCCGGCGTTATTGACCAACGCATCCACCCGCCCACCGGCCGCGACAACGATCGCGTCTATCGTCTCCTGCGCCGCAACGTCCCCGGTTACGAGCCGCAGGTTCTGCGTACCCGACTCCGACGCGAGCCCATCCAGGCGCTCCTTCGAGATGTCGGTCGCCACGACAGTGGCGCCTTCGGCGAGCAGCCGCATCGCAGTCGCCCTGCCGATTCCCGAACCCGCGCCTGTCACGACAGCGTTCTTGCCGGCAAACCGGCCCGGAACAGTGGTACTGGTCATTGTTCTCACTCCTTCACGACGCCGGGGATCCCCGGCCTTCGCGTCAATTAGACACTGTTCAGGCTGAGTGCGGGAGGACGCGCACCAATTGTCAGCCTTGACTGCCCACCCCGGCAGCATCGTGATGGTGCGGCAGTGGGGGCGCGGCGGCGTGGAGTCCGCTCGGCGGCCCGCCGAGCGCCCGGAGGGCGTACAAGATGGTCGCGAGATCGACGAGCTCCTGAACAAGCGCGCCCGTCACGGCGGGAATGACCCCGGTCATCGCGACGATCATCAGACCGATACTGAGACTAATCCCGATCCAGATCGCAGTGAGCGCGACCCGCAGCGTGTGCCTTCCGATCGAGACAGCCTCGACGACCTTCGCGAGCGAATCGACAAGGATCACGACGTCGGCCGCGTCGCCGGCCGCGGTCGCGCCTCTCGCGCCCATCGCGACACCGATGTCCGAAGCAGCCAGCACCGGTGCGTCGTTGACCCCGTCACCGACCATCATCACGGGTCTCGGATGCAACTGTTCCGCGAGGACGACCTTCTCGGGCGGGAGGAGTTCGGCGTGGATGTCATCAATCCCGACCTGCTTGGCGATCGACTCCGCCGTCGACCTCGCATCCCCGGTCAGCATCATGAGACGGTCGACCCCGTGGGCTCGGAGCCAGGAAACGACGTCGGCAGCCTCGGGCCGCGGGTCGTCAGCGAGGACGAGCACCCCAGCGAACCGTCCGTCGATCGCGACATACACGGCGGCCTGGCCTACGCCGAGTGTGGCGCGAATCATGTCCGGGGCGAGGGAGGCGACGTACGCGGGCTTGCCGACGACGACCACCCGTCCCTCGATGACAGCGGTCACCCCGTTTGTGGCGACCTCACTTGATTCTTCGGCCGCGTGCAACTCGAGCCCGCGGTCATCGGCGGCGCGGCGTATGCCGTCAGCGAAGACATGCGAGGAGTACTGCTCAGCGGAGGCCGCGAGACGCAGCAGCTCGGTGGCGGTGAACCCGGGTGCAGGTCGGAGGTCAACGAGGTCCGGTCGGCCTTGGGTGAGTGTTCCTGTTTTATCGAAGGCAGCCGAGCGCACGCGTGCGAGCTGTTCGATGACCGCGCCGCCCTTCATGATCACCCCCGTTTTGGCTGCCCGGGAAAGCCCGCCCAAGAACGCGACCGGCGCCGCGATGAGCAAAGGACACGGGGTCGCCAGTACAAGAACCTCGGCGAACCGGGTCGCATCCCCCGAGACCGCCCATGCCGTCCCGGCCAGGACGAGAGAAACCGCGGTGAACGGGATCGCGAACCGATCCGCGAGCCTCACGACCGGTGCGCGGGAGTCCTCGGCGGCGTGAACGAGCGCGACGATCTGCTGGTACTGGCTGTCCGCGCTGCTGCGTATCGCACGCATGTGCACCGCACGTGTCCCATTGACCACACCGGAGAGCACCTCGTCACCGGCCTCGCGTGTGACCGGCATGCTCTCACCGCTGAGCGACGACTCGTCGAACACCCCGAAATCGGTGAGCAGGACACCGTCCACCGGCACGATCTCTGCGGGACGCACAAGAAGCACCTCGCCGACGGCGATACCCTCGACAGCGACATCCTCCACCACATCGGAATCGGACGCATCTGGACGGCGGAGAACATGTGCGATGCGAGGCGACCGGTCCAACAGCGCCGTCAGATCGCGTTTAGCGCGGCGGCCGGCGACATCTTCGAGGGCTTCGCCCCCAGAGAGCATCAGCACGATGATGAGGGACGCGAGGTACTCCCCGACAGCAAGGGTCGCGATCATCGCCACAACCGCGAGGATGTCTAGACCGACGTGACCATGCAGCACATCGCGCACCATCCCAAACAGCGTCCACGCGACGAACACTCCGACGTAGGCCGTGGCAACCCATCGCCCCGCAGCGTCTTCATCCACAGCATGAAGGATGAGTACCGCAACAAGGACCACGACCGTGATAACGATCGCGGGGTACCGCCCGGGCGCACGAAGGAACCGCATGACAGCATCCTCCCCCCCCGACTCCCCCATATGCAGTAATGCAATCCGGCACCGCACCGTTGCGGATCACTGTAAGCAGCTCGCATCAGGCCGGGTGCGGGTAGTGTGGTGGGTGATCCCGCATCTGGCCGTCACCCATCATGCGCGTCACCCATTCGAGGAGTCGCATGCGGAAACTGCAGGACATCAAGCCCATCTGGCACGCGCTGATCTGGATAGCGGTCTACATCGTCGCCGTCAATATCGGCGATCTTGTCGGGGAGCAGCTGAACTTTCCTGGAGTGACCAGCCTCGTGCTCGTCGCCCTGTCCGGCGTTCTGCTCCTCTACCTGCGAGCCGGTCACCGGCTCCCGTTCTACGGCATTCGGCGAGTCGAACCGGGCACAATGCCGCTCACGCTCTTCTAGCGCGCGGGGGTCGGCGGAATGCCGGTGCGGATGCCGAGGTTCCACTCGGCATGAC
>CALALQ010000310.1 GCA_937925595.1 uncultured Demequina sp.
CCCCACCGTCCCCGCAGCCCCCGCCACGCGAGCGCCATCAGAGGCCGACGTCGTGTTCCTCGAGTCCGAGCTGCACACGATGCGCCTCAACCTCCTGAGCGTGGGGGTGGACGCCGCCAATGAACTTCCGTCGCTGACCATCGAGGGCGACGGGTACGTCCTCACGACATCAGACGGCGACTCGTACACGTACGAGTTCTACGGAGACATCGCGGACGCCGGGGTCGTGGGAACCAATCTTGACAACTACTGCATCTGGGTCACTACCGAGGACGGCGTGACGATGCACATCAACCAGCTGCAAGTCGCCGCCCAAGGAGCATGCCAGTGACCACTCCCCCTGCCGGTTGGTACATCAACCCTGACGACGCCACTCAACAGCGCTACTGGGACGGCTCGCAGTGGACAACACACGTGGCGCCGGGCGAGCCCGGCGTGGCCGCGTTGGCGCCCCGACGGTCGAGGCGCGGGCTGGTGGCGTCGATCATCGCGCTCGTTGCGTTGGTGCTGGTCGCGGGCACCTGGTTCATCTGGCTGTTCTTCGATCAGCGCGAGGCTCGGGCGGAGCGGGCCGCGGCGGACTCGGTCCTGCGAGTCGCCAACGAGATCACGACGATGGGCATCGACCACCCGGATCAGTCGCCGATGGTTGGCCAGATGGGCGCGTCTGTAGTCATCGAGTACCCGGATGGCGCCGCAGAAGTCGTCAGCCTGAACGGCGGCGTGTCTTGGGGCGGGTACGTCGAGACCGGCGACCACCAGTGGTGCATCTGGGTGCGCGTCGATGGCACGCAGAATGACGAGTGGCAGTACGACACGCTCAGCGGCACCGGCCCTGGAAGCTGCCAGCTCGCCGACTAGCCTGCGCCGGCACTCCCCGCCCCCGGCACTCGCCGCATCCCAGCGCCGGTACTCGCCGCATCCCAGCGCCGGTACTCGCCGCGCCACAACATCGAGTCCCGGTTACGCCTTCGCGACTGCGACCGCCAGGTCACCCTCCACGATCTCGACGCTCGTCGCGAGCACCTCTCCCGCGATGAGCTCCTGGTGGGTGCGCACGGCATCCACCCGCTCGGCAGGCACGGTCACCGTCAAAGCGATGCGATCACCAACATTGAGACCAGCGTTCTTGCGCTCATCCTGAATGGTGCGGATGAGGTCGCGAGCGAAGCCTTCAGCCTCGAGAGCAGGGGTGATGGTCGTGTCGAGCAACACGAAGCCGCCGTTGGGCAGTACCGATGCGACAACCCCTTCGCCGCCGATCACCGTCGTGAGCTCATACTCGCCGAGCTCCAGCTGCACACCCCCGGAGACAACGACGCCGTCGGTCTCGCTCCAGTCGCCAGACTTCGAGCCTGCGATCGCCTGCTGCACAGCCTTGCCGATGCGCGGGCCAGCGGCGCGCGCGTTGACGGTGAGCCGACGCTCCACCGGGTTCGCGGCAACGAACGCCTCAGGCGAGACGCCCACGACATACTTCACGTTGAGCTCGCTCGCGATGAGGCCGACGAAGGGCTCGAGCGCCTTGACGTTGTCGACGGCCACCTCGAGTGAGGTGAGCGGCTGGCGCACGCGGATCTGCTCTCGCTTGCGCAGCGCGTGGGCCGCCGAGACGATCTCACGCACCTTGTCCATCACAGGGGCAACCTCAGGGGCATCCCACGCCGCGGGTGCCTCGGGGTAATCGGTGAGGTGCACGGAGCGACCGCCCGTGAGCCCTCGCCACACCTCCTCGGTCTCAAGCGGAAGCAGCGGCGCCGCAAGACGCGTCACCGTCTCGAGGACAGTGAACAGCGTGTCGAACGCGGCCTGGTCCTCTTCCCAGAAGCGGTCGCGCTGGGTGCGGACATACCAATTGGTGAGCAGTTCGAAGAAGACGCGCAGCGACTCACTCGCGCCCGGGACATCGAACTCCTCCATCTGCGCCGTGACCTCACGGACCAACTCGGCGGTCTTGGCGAGCACATACCGGTCCATGGTCGGCAGGGAGGCAACCGCAGCGTCGGGCAGGCGCTTGCCAAGGACGCCCTTGCCGCCGTTCGCCGCCCCTGCGTACAGGGTGAAGAAGTAGTACGTGGACCACAGCGGCAGCATCACTTGGCGGACGCCTTCACGGATGCCCTCCTCGGTGACGATGAGGTTGCCGCCGCGCAGGATGGGCGAGGCCATGAGGAACCAGCGCATCGCGTCGGAGCCGTCGCGGTGGAACACCTCGTTGACGTCCGGATAGTTGCGCAGCGACTTGGACATCTTGCGGCCGTCGCTGCCAAGGACGATGCCGTGGCTGATGCACGTGGTGAACGCCGGGCGATCAAACAGTGCAGTGGCGAGCACATGCATGACGTAGAACCAGCCGCGCGTCTGGCCGATGTACTCGACGATGAAGTCCGCAGGGTTGTGACTGTCGAACCAGTCGCGGTTCTCGAAGGGGTAGTGCACCTGGGCGAACGGCATCGAGCCCGAGTCGAACCACACGTCGAAAACGTCAGGGATGCGGCGCATCGTGGACCGGCCGGTGGGGTCGTCGGGGTTGGGGCGGGTGAGCTCGTCGATGAACGGGCGGTGCAGGTCTGGCTCACCCGCCTCGTTGGTTGGCACCCGGCCAAAGTCACGCTCAAGCTCTGCGAACGAGCCGTAGACGTCCACGCGCGGGTACGCGGGGTTGTCGCTCACCCACACCGGGATGGGGGTGCCGAAGTAGCGGTTGCGGCTGATGGACCAGTCGCGTGCGCCCTCGAGCCACTTGCCGAACTGGCCGTGCTTGATGTGCTCCGGCACCCAGGTGATCTGCTCGTTGAGCTCGACCATGCGGTCGCGGAACTCGCTCACGCGCACAAACCAGCTGCCCACCGCCCGGTAGATCAGGGGGTTGCGGCAACGCCAGCAGTGCGGGTAGCTGTGATCGTAGGTCTCATGGCGCAGGACGATGCCGCGCGCCTTGAGGTCCGCGATGACGCGGGGGTTGGCCTCGAAGACCTGCTGACCCTCATAATCCGGAACCTCTGTGGTGAAGCGGCCCTTGGAATCGATGGGCACCACGGTCTCGATGCCCGACGCTTGGCAGACGGCAGCGTCGTCCTCACCAAAGCCGGGGGCCAGGTGGACGATGCCCGTGCCGTCCTCGGTGCTCACGAAGTCGGCGGCGAGCACCTGGTGGGCGTTGTCGCGACCGACGAAGTACGGGAATGGCGGCTGGTAGCGCAGGCCGGCAAGGTCGTCGCCCGTGAGAGTGGTGACGCGTTCCGGCTCAGCGCCCAGTTCCCGCGCATAGGCGGCAAGGCGCGCCGCGGCGAGAATCACGACGCGACCCGCGAAGTCGCCCTCGGTGGGGCGTACGGCGACGTAGTCGATGTCCGGACCCACCGCGGCGGCGAGGTTGCTGGGCAGCGTCCATGGGGTGGTGGTCCAAACCAGCAAGTTCGCACCCGCGAGCTCGCCTGGGGCATCTACCAGTGGCAACAGGACGGTCAGGGCGGGGTCCTGGCGCATCTGATAGACGTCGTCGTCCATGCGCAGCTCGTGGTTGGACAGCGGGGTCTCGTCGCGCCAGCAGTA
>CALALQ010000311.1 GCA_937925595.1 uncultured Demequina sp.
CGCCTCCACGGCGAGCTCGACATGCGCACCCCCGCCGAGGTCGAACAGGCGTATTACGCTGACCTGGAATCAGGCCAACCGGCACCCGCCGGACAAGGCTCCCGATAGGAACGAAAGTCAGGCCGATTCAGAACTCGACGATCTTCGGTGCTGTGAATCCAACGAATTTGCTCATGACGTTCCTTAATGCTCGTAGCTGCCAATTGGTGCGGGTGCGTTGGTCGTGTCGGAGAGGGGCGGGAGGTGCGTAACCGTCAAGGCATCGATTGTGAGCGCAGCCGTCCACGAGAAGTTGCGGGTGCCGCGAGGCTCTCCTGATGTCGGGTCGACGTACTCAGGGAAGTCGCCTTGAGCAGAGACTTCCGAGAACAACGGTGTGAGACGATCGGCTGCCTCGACATTCCCGATGCCCTGCATCGCCCGCATGATCATCCAGTTCAGGTTGAACCAAGCCGGCCCGCGCCAATACAGCGCCGGGTCAAAGTCTGCCGCGGTCCGGTCGTAACTCGGCACGAACTTCCCACCGCCTAGGAATCTGGGCCCTAGAAGTGTTGCGACGAGCTCAGGACCATGCCCGGCATCGGGTATCAGCAACGGCGCCAAACCGTTGGCGGTGGCCTTCCTGACCAGCGAGCCGGACACGTCGTCGCGGGCAACGTAGATGCCTAGCTCGTCGTCCCACAGGTCACTATCTAGGGCGGTGCTGATGACGGCCGCACGGTCACGATGCGCTTGGCTGGATGCACCGAGAGCATCAGCAATCCGAGCCAAAGCGAGTTCGGACACGGCCTGCAGAGCGTTGAACAACGGGCAGACCATTTCGAAGGCAAACGGCTCGTCGTCGCGGCACTGGTTCGCACGATAGCGCTCGGCGAGCCAGTAGTACTTTCGATACTCGTTGGTGTCCGGCCGTTCACCGTGTCCGGCATGTAGGAGATCTGGTCGGCGGATCTCGGTTCCAGATTCGACTGGCACGCGCGAAAGCGCGTCATCCCAGAGGGGGGAGTTGTCAGTGCCTTCCCATGGGTGCTTTATCACTGACAGCGTCGGGTTCCGCGAGGATGCTCGGGGACCGGCTAGGTAGTCGTGCCAGCGCACGAGAACAGGATAGATAGCTTCGAGGAATCCCTCAGATGCAGATCCCTCCGGGTCTGCGCTATGCACGAGCCAGGCAGCCCACGCATGGTTTGGTGGCTGCACGAAGCCCGCGGAAGGCCGCACACCGCTGCCAGGAATCGACTGCGACCGCCAGAAGGAATTGCCGGGTGCGTACTCCTCGTCCCGGGTGGGGTTATAGATGATCTGAGGGATTCGCCCATCGTCCCACTGCGCCGGCACGAGGGAGAGAATCTCGGCGCGGGCGCGATCGGGACGTGTGTGGCGCGTCCCGATCGCAATAAACGCCGAGTCCCAACTCCATTGATGCGGATATAGCCCGGACGCGGGAACGGTGTACGTACCCGTCCAGTTCGCGTCCAGGACGCGTTGCGCGCGTTCGAGCACGACATCCCGCGTCATCGTGCGCCACCCCGATCGGTGGCCATAGCCACCTTCCGCCGGCCGCATAGCAATCGCGTCGTCACAGTCACTTCCACTCCAGCCCCTCTGCACGGTGTGTCAATCAATTGATCAACTTCAGTCAATAGGCTATACATAAGTATGCGGAACAACACGCACTCAAAGAGGAGATCGCAATGAAACTGAAGTACCCCTTGGGTGCCCTTGCAGTCGTCGCGGTGGGGGCGCTCGTCCTCACCGGCTGCGGCTCGGGCGCTGAGAACGTCGATGACGACTCGCTGCTGGTCTGGTCAACGGAAGTCCAGCCTGACCGGGTCGCGGTGACGGAACAGATCATCGAGGAGTTCACGGCTAAGACGGGAATCGACGTTGAGTTGGTCCCGGTCGAGGATGCGCAGATGTCGCAGTTGGTGGCAGCCGCTGCGCTCTCGAGAGAGATGCCGGACGTGATCGGCAACGTCGGTCTCGGTCTCGTGCGGGCTTTCGATGGTGATGGATACGTGGATCGGGAAGCGGCCGCTCAGGTCGTCGAGAACCTCGGCGCCGAAACCTGGAGTGAATCCACACTCACCCTCACTCAGGACGGGGGCGAGCAGCTGAGCGTCCCGAGCGACTCCTGGACGCAGATCCTCGTCTATCGCACTGATCTCTTCGAAAAGGCGGGCCTTCCGGCGCCGGATGACTACGAATCGTTGCTCAACGCGGCCGAGACTCTCACGACCGGTTCCAACTACGGCATCAGCCTCGCGACGGATCCTTCAGATCTTTTCACGCAGCAGACGTTCGAAGCGCTCGCATTGGGGAATGGTTGTCAGTTGGTCGATCAGGGCGGGACAGTCACGTTGGACAGCGAGAACTGTGCAGCGACCGTCGACCTCTATGGGCAACTCGCGGCGGACTACTCGCCCGCAGGTGCTCAGACAGTGGATTCGACGCGGGCATCCTACTTCTCAGGGCAGGTTGCCATGACAATGTGGTCCACTTTCCTCCTCGATGAATTGGCGGGACTCCGCAATGACGCCATGCCATCGTGCCCGGAGTGTGTCACGCCCACGTATCTCGCCGAGAACACTGGCATCATCCCATTGGTTGAGGGGCCGAACGCTGACGGGAGCGCCGGCACATTCGGCGAGCTCGCGTCGTGGGTGATCACCAGCGATGCATCGACTGACGATGCCACGACGTTCGTCGAGTACATGATGTCGGAGGGTTATGCCGACTGGTTTGGCATCGCTCCCGAGGGCAAGTTCCCGGCACGGACAGGAACCGCCGAGAATCCGACGGAGTACATCGATACCTGGGCAACACTCCCAGTTGGCGTAGACACGCGGCTCCCGCTCGCTGATGTGTATCCGCCCGAGACCATCGCAGCTCTCGGCAGCATCAACGACGACATCACGCGGTGGGCGATCGTTGAAGGGCAAGGCGCTCTCCTCGGGCCGCTCGACGCGGAGCTTCCCATTCCGAAGATCATCGGGGAACTCGGCGTCGGCGCTGTCGATGCGAAGACTGCACAGCAGCAGATGCAGGATGCTGTCCAAGAGATCGCAGACCGATGACGAACACCGTCAGCGACCGGTCGGCGGGGCGCTT
>CALALQ010000312.1 GCA_937925595.1 uncultured Demequina sp.
CGCCTGGACGGAGACTCAGCCCCAGTTCGCCCCGGCGCTGCTGCTCGCGGCGGCCGCGGCGTCGGGCCTCACCACCTACCTGTGGCGAGAGCGCGCGGCGAAGTGGACCACAGGAGTGGGCGCCACGGCAATCGCGGTGATCGCGGCGTTGTGGTCGCTCAGTTGCGTGGCCCTCGACTGGTACTCGCTATGGGCTCCGCTCGCCACCGCGCTCGCGGCGATTTTGGCCCTCGCTTGGTACGCCCGACGCTTCCCGCAGGTGACGCTAACGCCCAGCCTTGTGCTCGCGACCCTCGTGCCCATGGCGCTGATGATGCGCGCGGGCGCCGCGACGTCCGTTGTGGTGGCGGCAGGAGCGGCCCTGGCTGCGGGCTGTGCTTGGCTGCGCTGGAAGCAGCGTTTGCGGCCATTCGCTGCGCTGGGAATTGCGCCCGCGCTCTTCGCGTCCGCCGTCGTTGGTACGACTGTCGTGATTGTCGGCATGGCCCAGATGGTCGCGGCAGCGCGCCTGAACATCGCCACCACCGAGTACGTGCTGGGCGCGATCGCGGGATTCGCTGCGCTCGCCATAGGCATGTGGCGAGCGCCCGCAGTGCTCCACGGCATTGGCCAGTTGGGTAACTCCGTCCGCTTGCGCGACCTCAGCGTCGCGGCCATCGTGGCCGTTGACGTGCTGGCGACGATGCTCGTCTGGCTCGTGGCGCACAACGGCGATGTGCTCTCCGTGGCTGCGCGCGGCGCGGCGGCGGGAACCGCGATACTTGCGGGCACGGCAATCGCCCTCGCCACCCGCAGCGGTCTTGCGAAGCACCTGGCACCTGCCACTGTTCGCGGCGCTCGCTGGTGCGCGATCGGCTGGGTCGCCGTCGTGGCGGCCCTGCCGGTTGGCGATGTCCTTGCGGGTCGCGGTCAGTGGCAGGGCGCGCTCATCATCGTTGCCGCCTCGATTGCGGCGCTGGGTGCTGGGTGGCGCTGGTGGCCGCGCGCGGTCGCCGCCCCTATTGCCGTGCTCGCAACGCTTGCGCCCCTCGCGCTCGCCGACATCCCTGAGTTCGGTCTCGCGAAGATCGCCTTTGGGGTCGCCTTGGTGTTCGCCGGGCTCATGTGGCTCGCCCGTCGGGCGCGTGACCATGTGCGGGAGGGTCTCTGGATCGGATTGCTTCCTGCCGCCGCCTCACTCGTCGTCGTCGCCGTGGGCTCTGCGGCGTTCGCTGTTGCCGCCGCACTGCGGCACCTTGGCGGGGACGTCTCGAGTTCGCTGTCTCCGTGGTTCGCCGCAGCGGTCATCGTCGCGGTGCTGGGCGCCATAGCGCAGCCGAAGGTTCGTGAGCACGCCCCGGATCTCGTCGTGGGGTCGCTGCTCGTGGCCACCGCCGCGCTCAGCCCGCTGCTCGCATGCATCGCGGCTGGTGTGCTCGCGGTGGCCGTGGCACTGTGGTGGAGATCCGGAGGCCCCTGGGCGTACGGCGCCCTCGTCGTGTCCGCCATCTGGGCCGGAGTGGACTCCATCCCGCTCACCATCACCGCGGCGGCCGCGGCCGGCGTCGGCATGATCCTCGGCCTGCGTGAGCGCGAGCGACACACCGGCTTTGGCGCGAAGCTGCTGCCGCTCGCTGGAGCGCTGCTGCTCGGTGCGAGCGCCCAGTCGACTCTTGAAGGCTGGCCCTTCGTGACTCCGGCAGCGGTCGCCGGCGTTGGCCTGGGCGGCGCCGCCGCGTGGATCATCGACGCGAAAAAGGTGCGCAGCTGGCTGGTGTGGCTGCTCTCGGTCGTGACCGCTCTCGCACCCCTCATCGCCCAGAGCGTGACCGCTGGGGGCGTCGCGCTCATCATCGCGGCGGCGCTGTGGTTTGCGCTGCTCACGCGGGGCATTCGCCTTGCCAAGTGGTGGTGCGCGGCGGCGGCGTCCGTCGGCGTTGCGCTCATCCTGGCCGGCGCCGGCGTAGAGGCGATCGAGGCTTACACCGCGGTGCCCGCCGCAGCGTGCATCGCGATCGGCATCCAGTGGATGAGGGAGAAGGCCACGCTGCCCACACTCGCGGCTCTTGGTCCCGGCCTGACTATTTCGCTGGTGCCGAGCTATATCGCCTTGTTCGCGGACGCCAACGTCACATGGCGCACCGCGTGGCTCGTTGTAGCGATGGTCGTGATGGTGGCGATCGCGATTCGCAAGCGCTGGTTCGCGCCCGTCGTCTTCACCGCGAGCACCGCCCTTGTGGTGGCGGCAGCGCAGGTCATGGCCTCCACCAGCCTGGTGCCGCGCCTCATCGCGTTCGTCGTCGTCGGCTCGCTGCTGCTCGCCGTCGCATCCTTGTTCGAGCGCCTCAAGGAACTGCGCTGATCGCGGATTTCACCTGCCCCGCCGATCCTGCTAACCTTGATTCTCGCACCACGCGCCTCTAGCTCAATTGGCAGAGCAACTGACTCTTAATCAGTGGGTTCTGGGTTCAAGTCCCAGGGGGCGTACGAGTAAAGGCCCGGTCCATCAGGACCGGGCCTTTGTGCATGTCAAAGCGTGGCTCAGCGCCAGCGCCCGCGCCACCAGGAGGTGGCGGCGCCGGCCTCGACCTGGGCCTCGCGTTCCGCGCGTCCCATGGCCTCGAGTTGAGCGCGGCGGCGACGACGGCGTCGGCCCGTGGTGACGATGCGATACAGCGCGATGCCAAGGAAGACGAAGACCAGCAGCACGAAGATCGGGATGAACAGCGCGACGAGGCACAGGGCGACGGAAATCGCATCCTCGGCGAACGAGGCAAGCGGAGCGCCGGTGCCGCCAGTGGACGCATTCACAGCGGGCCGTGAGACGGCCTTGCCCGTGTGAACGCCCAAAGCGATGAGCGCGCCGCTGATGCCCGCGATCCAGGGGTGCTCGATCCAGTACTCGGTCTCTCCCTGGACTCCGGCGGAGGCCGTGGCCATGAACATCACGCCGCCGACGATGGGTCGCACGAGCGACTGCAGCAGGTCGTTGATGTGGTCCACGCCCGGGATCTTGTCGAGGACGAGTTCGCTCAGCAGCAGCACCAGGCCAATGCCAAGGGTCCACCACGACTCGAGCCATCCCAGCTGCGTGGGCAGCACGATCACATCGGTGAACTTGGCGAGAGCGCCAACGAGCACGATCGGAATGAAGGCATTGAGGCCGGCGGCTGCGGCGAATCCCGAGCCGGTGAGCAGCGCAAGCGCCCACGCTTCCATCGATTCCTCCATCTACGGCACGAAGTAACGCTCAACGATAGCCTGAAAAGGAGCCTCGACCGTCGGGGTGCTCGGGGGAGGACGGAGCGACACTGATGTCTCTCGTCGGATCACTCATCGCGGGCGCTGTGCTCGCTGTCATCGCTTCGCTGATTCAGCGTGGCAAGTCGGGAATGCCCTGGTGGGGCAACTGGCTGGCCGGAATCGGTGGGGCCCTGCTGGGCTGGTGGCTCGCTGGCCTGCTCGGAGTCGCGGAAACCGACGGCGTTGACTGGATCCGCTGGCTCATCTCCATCGTTGTCGCCGTGATCCTGCTTGGCGTGGGACGAGCGATGTTCGCCTCACGAAGGCAGTAGCCCAGCACACAGCGAAGGGCCCCGGAGTAGTCTCCGGGGCCCTTCGCATGCTTGGGGTGAGTGACGGGACTCGAACCCGCGACATCCGCGACCACAACGCGGCGCTCTACCAGCTGAGCTACACCCACCATCGGCCCACCGTGATGGGCCAGCGAAAAGTGTACCGTGCCCGCGCGGCAGGTCTTTACTCTGCGGCTCCGGCGGACTGAGCGTCCGCAGCCAGTACGCGCTCGGCCGCAGACTTCGCGGTCTCGCTATCGGGCCCGGGAGCGGGCACCAGCACGGTCTCGCGGTAGTACTTCAATTCCCGAATGGAGTCCTCGATGTCGCCGAGCGCGCGGTGGCCTCCTGTCTTCACTGGTGCCTGGAAGAACACGCGCGGGTACCAGCGGCGCACCAGCTCCTTGATGGAACTCACGTCCACCACGCGGTAGTGCAGGTGTGCCATGAGCTCGGGCATGTCGCGCTCGAGGAAGGCCTTGTCCATGCCCACGGTGTTTCCCGCAAGCGGCGCTTTGCGCGCTGCCGGGACGTGCTCGCGCACGTAGGCGAGCACCTTCGCCTGGGCCTCTTCCATCGTCACCCCGGCGTCAAGGTCGTTGATGAGGCCCGACGCGGTGTGCATCTCGCGCACAAAATCGCTCATCTTCTCGACGGCTTCAGCGGGAGGCCTGATCACGACGCTCACGCCGTTACCGAGCAGGTTGAGCTCGGCATCGGTGACGAGGCAGGCAACTTCGATGAGTGCATCGGAGGTGGTGTCGAGCCCCGTCATCTCGCAGTCAATCCACACGAGAGCGCTCTCAGACATGTGTCCACCTTAGTGGGAGGGCTTGACACGGAACAGCGGACATGGTTGGTTAGTTACTGAACCAACTAACCAATAGACCTGGAGTGCGAGTGGACGAGGCCCGGCCGATCTTCCTGCAGATCGCTCAGCAGCTCGAGTCGCAGATCATCGACGGTTCGATGCGCGAAGAGACGCAGGTGCCCTCGATCAACGACCTCGCCGCGTTCTACCGCATCAACCCCGCTACTGCGCTCAAGGGCGTCAACCTGCTTGTCGACGCGGGGGTGCTCTACAAGCGGCGGGGCATCGGAATGTTCGTGGCGCCCGGCGCCCGCGAACGCCTCGTTGCCGCCCGCACAGAGGCATTCCAGGACGAATACGTGCGCCCTCTCGTGGCGCAGGCGAAGGTTCTCGGCATCAGCACCGAGCAGCTGGAGCACATGATCCGAAAGGAAGGTCAGCAGTGACCGCCGTCATTGAAGTCGCCGACCTGTCGAGGCATTACGGAAAGGTCAGGGCCGTCGAGAACGTCAGCTTCTCCGTCGAGGAGGGCGCGATCTGCGGCCTGCTGGGGCGCAACGGTGCCGGCAAGACCACGCTCATGCGGCTGGTCACCGGCCAGGAGTTCGCGACCACGGGTGACATCCGTGTGTTCGGTGAAAACCCTGTCGAGAACGCCGACGTCTTGGGACGCACATGCTTCGTTCGCGAGTCGCAGGTGTACCCGGACAACTTCAGGGGCAAGCATGTGCTGCGCGCGGCCTCTCATCTGTTCCCCAACTGGGACGCCGAGTACGCCGAGCGGCTCGTCGAGGACTTCCGCACGCCGCTGAATCGGCCCATCAAGAAGCTCTCTCGCGGACAGCGCTCCTCGATCGGCGTCATCGTTGGCCTCGCCGCGCGAGCGGAGCTCACGCTGCTCGATGAGCCGTACGCTGGTCTCGACGCGGTCGCGAGGCAGCTGTTCTATGACCACCTGCTCGCCGATTACAGCGCCAATCCGCGCACGATCATCCTGTCGACGCACCTCATCGATGAGGCGGCCCGACTGCTGAGCCAGGTGCTCGTCATCGACGCGGGCGAGCTGCTCATCGACTCCGACGCGGATGTGCTCCGTGGAAGCGCCGTCACCATCGTCGGCGGCCACGCGAAGGTCGAGGCCTTCGCGGAGGGCAGGGACGTGCTCGGCTGGGATTCGGTCGGCGGCATCTCCTCGGTCACCCTCACGGATCTGTCCGACGCTGACCGGGCGGAGGCGGTCAAGGCCGGCCTTGAGGTCGCACCAGTTTCGCTTCAGCAGCTCATCGTCAGCCGCACTCGCGGCACCACCTACTCACAGGAGGCACGCTCATGACCGCCGTCGCTGACGCTCCGGCAGCTCACCAGACGGGTCGCCGCATCCTTGCCACGATGCGGGTGCACGCGGCGAATCCCTGGACGATCATCTTCACCCCGTGGATCGTGCTGTTCACGATCCTGGCGCTCAACCTGCTCATCTGGCTGTCGATCGTCCTCGCGGCTGGCGACAACGTCGATGACGATGCGTTCGTCGCCAACGGCGGCATCGCCTACCTGTTCGTCTACATGATCGTGGTCGCGGCGCAGGCCATGAATCAGACGTTCAGCTTCGTCGTGGGCATGGGCACCACGCGCCGCGACTATTTCTTGGGCACCGCGGCGATCTTCGTGGCGCTGTCCTTGCAGTTCGGCGTGGGCATCGCGATCCTTGCCGGCATCGAGCGCGCGACAGGTGGTTGGGGAGCTGGAGGCCAGTTCTTCGCTCCGGCGTTCCTCGCGGACCTGCCGCTGTGGGAGATCGCCGTGATCTACACGATGATCCTGCTGCTCATGTTCTTCCTGGGAAGCGCTGTCGCGGTCGTCTACCTGCGGTGGGGACCACCCGCCCTGGTGATGTTCTTCGCGGCGCTTGGCCTGTCGCTCGCGGGGACCGCGGTGCTGCTGTCGCTGAACGGCGCATGGCCCACGGTCGGCCGATTCTTCACCCAGCACTCGGTGCTCGAGCTCTCGCTCTACACGCTCCCGGTGACCGTTGCGTGCGCCATCGTGGCCTGGCTGTTGATGCGCCGCTCCACACCCAAGGGCTAGTCGACGTCGGGACGGTGCGCGAAGTCGGCGCGCAGGTACTGGTTGGGCCAGTAGTCGAGCTGCTCGCCGAGTTCGTGCGCCATGCGCAGACCCAAGTGGGGATCACGCAAGAACTCACGACCAACGAAGACAGCGTCGGCCTCACCGGACTCGAGGATCGCCTCCGCTTGGTGAGCGCCGACGATCTGTCCCACGGCGCCAGTGGGGACGTCGGCTCCGCCGCGCACCGCGGCGGCGAAGTGCACCTGATAGCCGGGGCCGGTGGGAATGCGCACGCCCGTGATGTTGCCGCCGCTCGAGACGTCGACAAGATCGGCTCCGGCCTCGTGCGCCCAGCGTGCAACGGTGACGGTGTGTTCGACGGTCCAGCCGTCGGGTTCGCTCCAGTCGGTTGCGGACAGTCGCACAAAGACGGGCACGCCTTCACCGGCCTCGGCCCGCACGGCGCGAACGACGTCGATCAGCAGCCGAGCGCGATTCTCGACGGAGCCGCCGTACTCGTCGGTGCGGGCGTTGCTCAGCGGTGACAGGAACTGGTGGAGCAGGTAACCATGGGCGGCGTGGATCTCGAGCACGTCGAAGCCGGCGTCGAGTGCGCGGCGAGCGGCCGCCGCCCACGCACCGGGGAGCGACCGGATCTCGTCAGCGCTGAGCTCGCGGGGCGGCTCGTAGCCGGGGAAAGCGATGGGGGAGGGGGCGACAGTCTCCCAGCCGCCTTCGTTGTCGGGCACGGTGCCTTCACCGCTCCATGCGCGGTGCGTCGATCCCTTGCGTCCCGCATGCGCGAGCTGGATTCCCGCCTTGGCTCCCTGTGAATGGATGAAGTCGGTGATGCGCCTCCAGCTCGCAATGTGCTCATCGCCCCACAGTCCGCCGCACCACGGTGTGATGCGACCCTCTGGAACGATGCCGCTGGCCTCCGCGACCACCAGGCCCGCACCGCCGCGAGCGAACGAGCCCAGGTGCACGAGATGCCAGTCGCCAGGAACGCCGTCCTGGTCCTCGCAGGAGTACTGGCACATGGGCGAAACCCACAGGCGATTGCGGAAGTCGACGTCGCGGACTCGAAGCGGCTGGAACAGCAGGGAGGTCATGAGTCCATTCTCTCGTGTTCCGCCGGACGCCCTGCACACGTTCACACCGGGGCACTCGGCCGGGCGCATGTGAAGCCAAAATGTGAGCGATAACGGTTTTCGACACATTCACAGCGTTACCAGCACACTTTCGTACGGGGAACGGCGTGCGCTGTTACCTGATCGTGACCTGTTTCGGCTTGTGTGAACGCTAAATGTTAGGGCTAATATTGCGCTCACGGGACTCTGCTGTTCGGAGGGGACCGCACCCGAGTGGCCGCAAGGCCTGGCCAAAACAAGGAGGTTTTGGGAATGAAGAAGCGCATGTTTGCTTCCCTCGCACTGGCGGGGGCCGCAGCGCTCACGATGGCTGGATGTTCGTCCGACCCCGCGGACGGCCCCAGCAACAATCCTGGTGGCGGCGGCGACGGTGACGTGATCACCGTCGGCTTTGCTCAGACCGGCTCTGAGAGCGGCTGGCGCAGTGCCAACACCGACTCGATGAAGGCGGCGTTCTCTGAGGAGAACGGCTTCAACCTCATCTTCAACGCGGCTGACAACGACACGGCGGCGCAGATTGCCGCAGTCCGCAGCTTCATCAACCAGGGCGTCGACGCCATCGTCATCGCGCCCATCGTGTCTGATGGCTGGGACGACGTGCTCAAGGAAGCCAAGGACGCCGGCATCCCGGTTATCCTCGAGGACCGCACGGTGTCGGCGTCTGACGACCTGTACGCCTCGTGGGTGGGCCTCGACTTCAAGAAGGAGGGCCAGATCGCTGGTGAGTGGGCAGCTGAGCAGTACGGCAGCCAGCCCACGAAGATGGTGGTTCTTGAGGGCACCACCGGTTCGGCTCCTGCCAACGACCGTGCGGCGGGATTCGACGAGGCCATCGCTGGCACGCAGATCGAGAAGATCGACTCGCAGACCGGTGACTTCACCCGTGACGGTGGAAAGACCGTCATGGAGGGCTTCATCCAGAAGTACGGCATCGACGGCATTGACCTCGTCTTCGCTCACAACGACGACATGGGCCTTGGTGCCATCGAGGCCATCGAGGCTGCTGGCGGCAAGGCTGGCGAGGACATCAAGATCATCACGATCGACGCTGTCAAGGACGGCATGCAGGCACTCGTCGACGGCAAGATCAACTTCATCGTCGAGTGCAACCCGCTCCTTGGTGAGCTGGCCGCTGACCTCGTGAAGAAGGTTCTTGCTGGTGAGTCGGTCGAGAAGACCTACTACGTCGAGGACCAGTCCTTCACGCCTGAGCAGGCCGCTGAGGTCATCGACTCCCGTCCGTACTGATCCTCTGCCGGACTAGTACGAACACAGCGCAACTCCGGGGGGTCGGCACTGCGCCGGCCCCCCGGGGTGCGCAACCCCAAGACACGAAAAGGTAGAAGCTGTGACCGTGACCCAGGACAGCGCCGTCCGCCCCGTAGTCGAGATGCGCGGCATCACCATCTCCTTCCCAGGAGTGCTCGCCCTCGACGGCGTCGACTTCACGCTTCGCGCCGGAGAAGTGCACTCGCTCATGGGCGAGAACGGCGCCGGCAAGTCCACTCTCATCAAGGCCCTGACAGGGGTCTACGCCATCGACTCCGGCGAGATCGTCGTTGGCGGCGAGCCACGCTCATTCCACACCACCGCAGACGCGCAGGCAGCAGGCATCTCGACGGTGTACCAAGAGGTCAACCTGTGCACCAACCTCAGCGTCGGCGAGAACGTCATGCTGGGTCACGAGCCGCGCACCGGTGGCCGCATCGACTGGCACAAGATGCACGCGCAGGCCGCCCAGCACCTCGCAGACATGGGGCTCCACATCGACACGCGGTCGATGCTGTCGAGCCACTCGATCGCCATTCAGCAGCTCGTCGCCATCTCCCGCGCCATGGTGCTCGACTCCAAGGTGCTGATCCTCGACGAGCCCACATCAAGTCTTGACAGGGGAGAGGTCGAGAGCCTCTTCCGCGTCGTTCGCGCGCTGCGCGACAAGGGCGTCGCGATTCTGTTCGTGAGCCACTTCCTCGACCAGGTCTACGAGATCGCCGACCGCATCACAGTGCTGCGCAACGGCAAACTCGTTGGCGAGTACCCCATCGTCGAGCTTCCTCGCGATCAGCTGGTCACCAAGATGATCGGCCGCGAGCTCGGCGAGCTCGATGCCCTCGCCGGCTCCGCAGAACGAGCGGTCGACCGATCGGGAAAGCCCGTGCTGAAGGCAACGGGCATCGGCAAGCGCGGCTTCCTCGAGCCCGCTGACCTTGATGTGTACGAAGGCGAAGTCGTCGGACTCGCCGGTCTGCTCGGCTCCGGCCGCACCGAGCTGGTCCGCCTCCTGTACGGCGCTGACAGGGCCGACGCCGGGGTCACCGAGATCGACGGCAAGCCGGTCAAGGTTCACCAGCCCCGCCACGCCATCGAGAACCGAGTCGCGTTCTCTTCTGAGGACAGGCGTGAAGAGGGAATCATCGGCGACCTCACGGTTGCGGAGAACATCGTCCTCGGCATTCAGGCTCGCAAGGGCTGGCTGCACAAGATTCGCAAGTCCGAGCAGGACGAGATTGTCGCGGAGTACATCAAGTCGCTCGATGTGCGCCCCGCTAACCCCAACGCCCTTGCCCGGAACCTGTCCGGCGGCAATCAGCAGAAGCTGCTGCTCGCGCGCTGGCTCGCGACGGCGCCCAAGCTGCTGATCCTCGACGAACCCACTCGCGGCATCGACGTGGGAGCCAAGGCTGACATCCAGCGCAAGGTCGCGGAGTTGTCGGATCAGGGTCTGTCTGTCATCTTCATCTCATCAGAGCTCGAAGAAGTGCTCCGTATCGCGCAGCGTGTGGTGGTGCTTCGAGACCGAAAGCGCATCGGCGAGATCGACTCGAGCGCAATCGATCTCGATGGGCTCGTTGACTTCATCGCTAACGAGGGCAAGGGAACCGCAGCGTGAGAACCATCGTGAAGCACCGGCTGTTCTGGCCGGCAACCGCGCTCATCGCGCTGATCGTGATCAACACCATCGCGCGACCCCGATTTGTGAAGATCACCATCCGCGACGGCGAGCTCTACGGCGCACTGATCGACATCCTGCGCCAGTCGGCACCGCTCATGCTGGTGTCGCTCGGCATGACGATCGTGATCGCCACGAGGGGCATCGACCTTTCGGTGGGCGCGATCATGGCAATGTCGGGCGCCGTCGCCCTGCAGATCATCGCGGGATCGGATCAGCCAGACAACCTCGGAGTGGTGGCTGTGGCCGTGGGCGCCGCGATCCTGGTGTCTCTCCTGCTGGGAGCCTGGAACGGCTTCCTCGTCTCCGTCTTAGGAATACAACCGATCATCGCGACATTGGTGCTGATGCTCGCCGGCCGCGGTGTGGCCCTGCTCATCACTGACGGCAAGATCACGACCGTGAACTCGGACCCCTTCGAGTTCATCGCTACGGGTTATCTGCTGCTGTTCCCCTTCGCGTTCCTGCTTGCCATGGCGCTCGTCGCGATCGTCGGCTCCGTCGAGCGGCGCAGCGCGCTGGGTGTGCTCACCGAGGCGGTGGGCATCAACCCGGAGGCGAGCCGTCTCGCAGGAGTTCGCTCTCGCGGCATCATCTGGGGGGCCTACATCGTGAGCGGCATCCTCGCTGGTGTTGCCGGCCTGATCTACTCGGCCAACATCAAGGCGGCCGATGCCAACGCTGCTGGCCAGCTGATCGAGCTGTACGCGATCCTCGCAGTCGTGCTTGGCGGCACGTCGCTCATGGGCGGAAAGTTCTCCATCGCGGGAACCGTGATCGGCGTGCTGTTCATCCAGACTCTCGAGTCGACGATCCTGTTCCTTGGTGTGCCATCGGCGCAGAGTCCGGTGTTCTTCGCCATCGTGGTTGTGGTCGTTGTCCTCATCCAGTCATCGCAGCTGCACAAGTGGGCGCGCCGCGTGTTCGGCGGACGCCGTTCCACCGAAACTTCTAGCGACGTGGAGGTCGCGGCATGACAACCCTCGACACCGCCTCGGTAGGCCAGACCAACACGCTGGCGTACAAGTACCACGCGTTCATGAGCCGCCGTGCGTCGCTCATGCCCACCTTCGCGGCCATCGCGATTCTGGTGCTGCTGTTCGTGGGCGCAGAGATCTTCCTGCGCGGTGACTTCATCACGCCGCGCAACATCTCGGCGCTCCTGCTCGACAACGCACCGCTGCTGGTCCTTGCGGTCGGCATGACCTTCGTGATCATCACGGCAGGCATCGACCTCAGCGTTGGCTCCGTCATGGCGTTCACCGGCATCTGGCTCGCCAAGCTGCTCGGCGACGGAGTGTCAGCAGCCATCGCCATCCCGCTGGTGCTGGTGGGTGGAGCACTCGTCGGAATGCTCATTGGCGTGCTGGTCCAATACTTCGATGTTCAGCCCTTCATTGCGTCGCTCGCGGGACTGTTCCTCGCCCGCGGCCTTGCCTACGTCGTGAGCCTGTCCTCGATCAAGGTCGAGAACGACGCTGTGCTGTGGCTCCAGTCCACCCGCTGGTCGGCAGGTGGCTGGTACATCACCCCCACCGGAATCATCGCGCTTCTCGTTGTGGTGATTGGTGCGTTCGTCATGCACTTCACGCGCTTTGGACGCACCATCTACGCGATCGGCGGCAACGAGCAGTCTGCGAGGCTCATGGGTCTCAACATCGCCCGCACCAAGGTCGCGGTGTACGTGATCTCTGGCGTGTGCGCCGGCCTCGCAGGACTCCTGCTGACGGCGTACTCGGGCGCTGGCTACCCGCGCAATGGCATCGGCACCGAGCTTGACGCGATCGCCGCCGTCGTCATCGGCGGCACCCTGCTCACTGGTGGTCGCGGCTACGTGCTGGGCTCGATGGTGGGTGTCTTCGTCTTCGGAGCCATCAACACCGTCATCAACTTCATGGGAGCCGAGCAGTCATGGACCCGCATCATCGTCGGCCTGCTGCTCCTGCTGTTCATCGTGGTCCAGCGCGCCATCGTGGCGAGGGCTGAGCGCCGCGGTTAGCACTCGGGTGGTGGTCGAGCCTGGTCCGCGCCTAGATAATGGCGACGTGGATCAGGCTCGACCGCTGCTAGAACTCACCGGCGCAACGGTGCGCTTTGGCGCGGACGCCGCCATCGACTCCGTCGACTTCCGCATGTTCCCCGGCGAGGTTCATTCGCTTATGGGCGAGAACGGCGCTGGCAAGTCCACGCTCATCAAAGCGATCACGGGAGTGCTCCCGCTCAACGAGGGCGTGCTGACGCTCGACGGCGAAGAGCTGCGCCTGAGCAATCCTGTCGACGCGCAGCGCGCTGGCATCAGCACGGTGTACCAAGAGATCGAGCTGCTGCCGAATGTCTCGGTGGCGGAGAACATCGCACTCGGCAGAGAACCGCGCAGGCTTGGGATGATCGACGCCAAGGAGATGCGCCGCCAGGCGAGCAGAGTGCTCCACGAACTTGGCCTCGACATCGACCCCGCGTCGCTCTTGGGCTCACACTCGGTGGCGGTGCAGCAGCTCGTCGCGATAGCGAGGGCGATCTCCGCAGACCTGCGCGTGCTCGTCCTCGACGAGCCGACGTCGAGCCTTGATGTCGACGAAGTCGCGGAGCTGTTCCGCGTCATTCGCGAACTCAAGCAGCGCGGCGTGGCCATCCTCTTCGTCTCTCACTTCCTTGACCAGGTGTACGAGATCTGCGATCGCGTCACCGTGCTTCGCGACGGCAAGCTCGTGGGCGAGTACCTCACCCGCGAGCTGCTCCGCATCGACCTTGTGCACAAGATGCTTGGCCACAAGGAGGCGGAACTCAAAGAGCGCAACCGGCCAGCAGCGTCGGACATCGAGGACGCGGAGCCACTTCTCTCCGCCCGCGGAGTGACGCACGCGCCCCGCATCCGCGACGCGAACATCGACATCTACGAGGGCCGCGTGCTTGGCGTAGCCGGGCTGCTGGGCTCTGGCCGCACAGAACTCGCTCGAGCGGTCACGGGCGTTGACCATCTGCACACCGGCGTCATCGTGGTCTCGGGCGCCCAGCAGGACTTCACGAGCCCCCGCAAGGCACTCAACAAGGGAATCGCGTACTCCTCGGAGAACCGCCGCACAGAGGGCATCGTCGCGGAGCTCAGCGTGCTCGAGAACATCGTGCTCGCGGTGCAGGCCGATCGCGGCATCTGGCACCGCATGCCCCCAGCCCGACAGCGCGAACTCGCGCAGAGTTGGGTGGAGGCGCTCGGCATTCGTCCCGCGGATCTCGACCGCCCGGCAGGCACACTGTCCGGAGGAAATCAGCAGAAGGTGCTGCTCGCGCGGCTGCTCGCGCTTGCGCCGCGGCTGCTTGTTCTCGATGAGCCCACGCGCGGCATCGACATCGGCGCCAAGGTGGAGATCCAGAACCTCGTGAGCGAGCTCGCGGACAACGGCCTGTCAGTGATCTTCATCTCTGCGGAACTCGAGGAGGTGCTGCGCGTCAGCGACCGCGTGGCCGTCCTGCGCGATGGCCGCATCGTCGACACCCTCGATGCCGAAGACACCACCGTGGACGCGGTGCTAGCGCTCGTGGCGCGCCCCAGCTCCGAAGACGACGAAGACGAGGCGCTGCCGTGACCGACGAGAAGCCGCCAAAGGCGGCGAACATCTTCGACGTCGCGCGACTCGCGGGCGTGTCGCACCAGACCGTGTCTCGCGTCCTCAACGGCCTTCCCAACGTCCGTCCGGCGACCAAAGAGCGCGTCGAGCAGGCGATCGCCCAGCTGCGCTACAGCCCGTCCCCAGCGGCTCGAGCGCTCGTCACGCGCCGCACGCGCACAATCGGCCTCATCACCCCTGGTGTCTCAGACCATGGCCCAGTGTCGATAGCGATGCACTTCAACGTTGCCGCCCGCCTCGCGCGCTACTCGGTGGACCAGGCGAGCACCGTTGACGACGATCCAGAGACGGTGCGCGCGGCCATTGAGGCGCTGCTGCGTCAGCGCGTGGACGCGATCGTGGTCATTGCCACGACCTTCGCGTCTCTTGAGCTCGTCCGCAATCTCGACATCGCGATCCCCATCATCGCCTCGGCGTCGACGCCCCGACGCTCCCCTCGAGTGGTCTCCATCGACCAGTACCGCGGGGCGAGGGCTGCGGTGCGTCACCTTGCTGAACTGGGTCACCGTCGCATCTATCACCTCACCGGTCCGCTCACCGCTCCCGACTCCGCCGAGCGAGTGCGGGGCTGGCGCGATGAGTTGTCGGAGCATCGGCTCGAGGCGACGGAGCCGCTCTTGGGCGACTGGACGGCGGAGAGCGGATACCACGTGGGCCTCACGCTCGATGTGGAGCCGGGCTCGGCGATCTTCGCCTCCAACGACCTGTCGGCCCTCGGCCTGCTCTCTGCCCTGCGCGAGCGTGGCCTGAGGGTGCCGGAGGACATTTCCGTGGTGGGCTTCGATGACGTGCCTGAGGCGGCGTTCTTCTACCCGCCGCTCACCACCGTGCGTCAGGACTTCGCGGCGCTCGGGCGCCAGATCATGCAGAAGGTGCTCCACGCGCTCGAGGAGGGCGACACGGAGACCATCGATACGCCGCTGCCCACCGAGCTGGTGGTGAGGGCGAGCACCCAGCAGAGGTAGCGTCGGGCAGATAAGCCCTGGTGGCGCCCCCGGCAGGACTCGAACCTGCAACCTACGGATTAGAAGGCCGTTGCTCTATCCATTGAGCTACGGGGGCCTCGCCCCAGGGTAGTGCGGACGAGCGGGACCTTGGAACGGTAGCCTAAGTGCGCTGGTTACGAGGAGAAAGCGACGGTGCATGAGCATCCGGCCGTTCAAGACGTGGTCGTATCCCGGCGCCCTGCTTGATGCGCTGGTGGACACGCGCCGTGCTGTGGCTGACGTGACCCTGCCCATCCCTCTCGAGAACTCGGACGAGGCGAATGGGCTGATCACCCAGATCCTCGACCAGCTCGACCATCACCTCATCCCGCGAGTGAGCGAAGAGGCATCGCCGGCGATCGTCGTGGTTGCCGGTTCCACGGGCGCCGGCAAGTCCACCGTGGTGAACGCCCTGCTGGGGGAGGAGCTGACTCCTGCCGGCGTGCTGCGACCCACGACGCGCATCCCGCACCTGTTCCACCACCCGCTCGACACCCAGGTGCTGACCGCGGTCGAGAAGAAGGCAAAGGTGACCTCGACGGAGGCCGTGCCCAGGGGCCTCGCGATCGTCGACTCCCCGGACCTCGACTCGGTGCTCGGCGAGAACCGCGAGATCGCTCGCGAGCTGCTTGACGCCGCGGACCTGTGGATCTTCGTCACCACCGCCGCCCGCTACGGCGACGCTGTGCCATGGGAGGCGCTGCGAGCCGGCGCAGAGCGCGGCGCCTCGATTGCGATCGTCCTCAACCGCGTCACGATGGATGTCGCCGCGCAGGTGCGCAGCGACCTGGTGAGCCGCCTCAGTGCCGAGGGTCTTGAAATGCTGCCGCTGTTCGTCATCCCCGAGGGCAGCCCTGCGGAGGGTCCCGTCCCGTCCGACGTTGTGGCCGGGTTGGGGCGCTGGCTCGACTCGGTCGCGGCGGCCTCGGCAGCGACGATTGTGGAGCGGACGCTCCACGGCTCCGCTGAGGCGCTCAAGGAGTGGCTCGAGCGGCTTGCCGAGCACATGGATGACCAGGCATCTGTCGCGAAGGAGGTGCGGGCCGTGGTGCGCCGCCGTGCGGCGCAGGCCGAGGCCGAGGGCGGGGACACGTGGTGGGAAGGCGTCGGCACGGGAGCTCTCGAGACCCGCTGGCGTCAGGCCACGAGCGAAGGCGGCGCGCTGTTCAAGCTGCGCAACTCGCTGTGGACCAAGCGGCGCGTCGCTCGCGAGGCGCGAGATGCCGCCCTTGGCGCCATCGAGGCCGACGTCATCGCTGCCGTGGAGTCCACGCTGACCTACGCGGCCTCGCTTGCCGCCGACGCGATGGTCGAGGAGTTGGCCGTAGGGGGAGAGGGACCCGGAACGTGGCTTGCCGCGCAGCGAGACCCTCGCGATGCACGCGAGTACAGGGAGCGCACGGCTGCCGATGCCACGCGTGCGTGGCTCGGCCGCTGCGACGAGATCGCGATGTCGCTCCCCGGGGCATCGAGTGCGATCGAGGTGGTGGGCGAGACCGGCCTGCGCGCGACGTTCGCGTCCGCAGCGCTCGGCGTGGGTGACGCGCGCGAGGCGCTCGCCCAGCTGGTGCACCACGACGTGCCCGAATCTCTTGCCGCTGCTCGCGAAGAGCTCAACGCCGCCCGCCGTTACGCGATCAACCGCGAGGCGCTCGCGATGCTCGCCCCCACGGATGCCGCCTCCCTGCTGCCTGACGCCTCCGCGAAGGTGAGACTGCGCAGGGCGGAGCTCAGGGGGCTGCTGTGACGATCTCCTTCGCGGAGTTGGGGCCCCGCGACGAGACCACACCACTGCGTGCGCGGGTTGCTCGGCTGCGCTCGTCGATGGACTGGGCGTCGGAGGCCATCGAGCCCTCAGTTCGTGCCGACGTGATGGCCACGATCGAGCGCTGCGAGCACCGGCTGAGCCTGGGCGTGGATCACACCATCGTGGCGCTCGCGGGAGGCACCGGCTCTGGCAAATCGAGCCTGTTCAACGCGCTCACCGGAACGCGCTTCGCGGTGTCCGGCGTCGCCCGCCCCACCACCTCCGAAGTGTCCTCGGCAACGTGGGGTGATGAAGCGTCGGCCCTGCTGGATTGGCTGGGCGTGGATCCCTCGCGTCGCCTGCATCAGGAGGCCGCAGGTGGACTCGACGGAGTGGTGCTGCTCGACCTTCCCGACCACGACAGCGTCAACTCGGCGAACCGCGCGATCGTGGACCGCGTGGTGCCCATGGCGGACCTGCTCGTGTGGGTGATGGACCCGCAGAAGTACGCGGACAACGCGGTGCACGAGGCGTATCTGAGCGTGGCCTCCGATCATGGCCAGCCGTCGCTCGTGGTGCTCAACCACGTGGATCGCCTGGCGACGAATGAGGCGTGGGAAGTGGTTCGCGATCTGCAGCGCCTGCTCGCCGAGGACGGCCTCACGCAGGTGCCGGTGATGCCCGTGAGCGCGCGCACGGGCCAGGGCGTCGACATCCTCCTCGCCGAGATCGCTGGGGCGGCTCAGTCGCGATCGCTTGCCGCGGATGCCGTGCGCGCGGACCTGGTCGCGGCCGGCCGCTCGCTGTCGCGGGCCCTCGCTCGCGACGCTGACCCCACCCTGCCTGACATCGAGGAGCTCGTGGACGCGCTGTCGGCGGCCGCAGGTGTCGATGCCCTCGCCGATGCTTCTGCGGCTGTCGCGGCTGGCCGCACCAAGACCGTCCCGCCGATAGCTGGGCTGCGCACCGAGGCGGTGGAGCGAGAGCGTCTCGACTGGATCGACGCCGCGACGCACGGGCTGCCGGTGCCGTGGCACACGGTCGTGTCCGAGGCCGTGGCGCCCGCCCAGCTGCTTGCGGACGAGATCAACGCCGCTCTGCACGCGGTGGTGTGGCCGGAGGTTCCCAAGGCGAGTGGCTTCAAGGGTGCGCTCACCAAGGTGGCGAGGGCTGCGAATGCGGCGAAGACCGTGCGCACCATTGGCCGTTCGGTGGTGCGATCGATCGTGGTTCCCCTGGTCGCGGAGCCCACGTCGCTCATCCACCAGGCGTATCGCAATCTCGACGAGCTCACCGAGCTCGAGGCGTAGCCCTCGACTGCCGTCCACAGGAACCATCCGGCCCGACGCTGTCCACAGTTGGGCTGCCAGGCCCGCCACAGCGTCGTCCCGGCTTGTCACTCTTGGCTCGAGCCGCACCGTGCGGCGCGCGTCGAGGAGGGCGCCATGAATGACCTGACAATCACCGTCCAGGGGTGGGTCGCCACCCCGCCACAGCTCCACTTGAGCAAGACCAACTCCGACTTCCTGACCTTCCGCCTCGCGACCACGTCGCGCTACTACGACCGCAGCGCGAACACGTGGAAGGACCGCACTACGCAGTGGTTCACCGTTCGCGTCTTCCGTGCGGCGGCGGTGCTCATGCAGCGATCGCTCGACAAGGGCCAGCCGGTGGTCGTGGTGGGCTACCTGCGCTCCAACGAGTGGGAGTCGAACAACGGAACCAAGACGGACCTCGTGATCGACGCGCAGACCATTGGCCACGACCTCACTCGCGGCATCGCCGACTTCCATCGCGCGACGGTGGACGCCGAAACCCAGAAGGTCAAGGACCTCAACCCGCCGCCGGCGCAGGACGACGCGGAGGCCGAGGAGGCGGAGGCGGTGGATGTCAGCAGTCTGCCCGAGGCCGCGGACGACGACGAGGTCGAGGCGGAGCAGGACGACAAGGAGCTCGCCGCGGCCCCGTTCTGACTCGCATGCGGGCCCCGGGAAGCGCCCGGGGCCCGTAGCCACTCGCGAACCGCGTAGGCTAGGCGCGGCAGAATTTCGTGACAGGAGTGGCAGTGGCCGAGTTCATCTACACCATGTACAAGGCGCGTAAGGCGCACGGCGACAAGGTCATCCTCGACGACGTGACGATGTCGTTCTACCCGGGTGCGAAGATCGGTGTGGTTGGTCCTAACGGCGCTGGTAAGTCGACGATCCTCAAGATCATGGCTGGACTCGAGCAGCCGTCCAACGGTGAGGCGCGACTGAGCCCCGGATACACCGTTGGCATCCTGCTCCAGGAGCCGCCTCTCAACGAGGACAAGGACGTCATCGGCAATGTGCGCGAGGGTGTAGCGGAGATCTACGGCAAGCTCGAGCGGTTCAACCAGATCTCCGAGGAGATGGCGAATCCCGACGCCGACTACGACAGCCTGCTTGCGGAGATGGGAAAGCTTCAGGACGAGCTCGACCACGCCGACGCGTGGGACCTCGACTCCCAGCTGGAGCAGGCGATGGACGCGCTGCGCTGCCCGCCGCCGGACGCCGACGTCAAGGTGCTCTCCGGTGGTGAGCGTCGCCGCGTTGCCCTGTGCAAGCTGCTCCTCGAGAAGCCCGACCTGCTGCTCCTCGACGAGCCCACCAACCACCTGGACGCCGAGTCCGTGCTGTGGCTCGAGCAGCACCTCGCCAAATACCCCGGCGCCGTGCTCGCCGTGACCCACGATCGTTACTTCCTCGACCACGTCGCCGAATGGATCTGTGAGGTTGACCGCGGTCGCCTGTACCCCTACGAGGGCAACTACTCGACGTACCTCGAGACCAAGGCGGCCCGCCTCGAAGTGCAGGGCAAGAAGGACCAGAAGCGCCAGAAGCGCCTCAAGGAGGAGCTCGACTGGGTGCGCCAGAACCCCAAGGGGCGCCAGGCGAAGTCCAAGGCCCGCCTGTCTCGCTACGAGGAGATGGCCGCAGAGGCGGAGAAGACCAGGAAGCTCGACTTCGAGGAGATCCAGATCCCGCCGGGTCCGCGACTGGGCAATGTGGTGATCGAGGCCAAGAATCTCAAGAAGGGCTTCGGCGACCGCACTCTCATCGACGGGCTGTCGTTCTCGTTGCCGCGCAACGGCATCGTCGGCGTCATCGGCCCCAACGGCGTCGGCAAGACCACGCTGTTCAAGACGATCGTGGGCCTTGAGCCGCTCGATGGCGGCGAGCTCAAGGTGGGCGAGACCGTGAAGCTGTCCTACGTGGACCAGAGTCGCGGCGGCATTGACCCCAACCAGACCCTGTGGGAGGTCGTGAGCGACGGCCTCGACTTCATCAAGGTCGGCGCGGTGGAAATGCCCTCGCGCGCATACGTGAGCGCGTTCGGCTTTAAGGGACCCGACCAGCAGAAGCCGGCGGGCGTGCTCTCCGGTGGTGAGCGCAACCGCCTCAACCTTGCGCTGACGCTCAAGGAGGGCGGCAACGTGCTGCTCCTCGATGAGCCCACCAACGACCTCGATGTCGAGACGCTTGGCTCTCTCGAGAACGCGCTGCTGGAGTTCCCCGGCTGCGCCGTGGTCGTCTCGCACGACCGCTGGTTCCTTGACCGCGTCGCGACGCACATCCTCGCCTGGGAAGGCACCGATGAAAACCCTGCGAACTGGTTCTGGTTCGAGGGCAACTTCGCGTCCTACGAGGAAAACAAGGTGGAGCGCCTGGGTCCCGACGCCGCGCGTCCGCACCGCGTCACGTACCGCAAACTCACGAGGAACTAGCCATGGCGCTGGGGGATGTGGCGACACCGTCGCCGGAGCCGTCCTATTCGAACGACCCGTTCGCGCCGGACGTCACGATCTGGCCGGAGGCGCCGGGCTGGCTGTTTCCCGCCGTCATGGTGGGAGTCGTCATCGTCGTCACCGTGGTCGTGGTGCTGCTCGTGATGTGGCGCAGGGCCGTCGTGTTCGAGAAGCAGCAGCGCGCCGCGCAGGGCCCAACGGAGTGGGTTGACCTGTCGAAGCTCGATAAGAGGGGCAACTGGGAAGACCAGACGCCCGAGTTCGACGGCAACGGCGACGGCCCTCGCAAGGACTAGCCGAGCGCTCAGTCCGAAAGCCGAAGCATGCCCTCCTGGGCGGCCGACGCCACGAGGCGCCCATCCTCGGAGAAGATCCACGTGCCCGTGAGGCCGCGGCCGCCTTGCGCGGTGGGTGCGTCCTGCACGAACAGCAGCCACTCGTCAGCGCGCACTGGACGGTGCCACCACATCGCATGATCGAGGCTCGCGAACGCCATGTTGCGGTTGGCCCACGAGGCGCCGTGGCGGCGCAGCAGCGGCTCAAGCATCACCTGGTCGGAGCCGAACACGAGCAACGCGCGGTGCATCAGCTGGCTGCTGGTGTCGAGGGGAGTGCGCACTCGCATCCAGGTGCTCTGGTACGGCCGGCGCAGCTCGTCGGGACCCAGATACAGCGAGCCCTCAACGTGACGGAGCTCGAAGGGGCCGCTCTGCAGCCAGAAATCGGCGTGGGGCAGATGGCTGACGCTGTCGAGCACCTCGACGTCGCTCTGCACCTGTAACGGCGGCGGCACCTCAGGCATCGTCACCTGGTGCTCCGCGCCCTCCTGGTCCTCCTGGAACGAGGCGATCATCGACAGAATCGGCCTGTCGCCCTGGAAGGCGTGTGCGCGGCGGGCAGAGAACGACTTGCCGTCGCGCAGGATCTCCACCTCAAAGCGGATCGGCTTTGACGCGTCGCCTGGGCGCAGGAAGTAGCCGTGCAGGGAGTGCACTTGGCGCGACTCGGCGACGGTGCGCCCCGTGGCGATGAGCGCCTGCGCAAGCACCTGGCCGCCGAACACGCGTCCGCCGGGAAGGGGCAGCGAGTCGCCCTCGAAGGTCGTGTCTCCCAGGTGGCGCAGGTCGAGTGCGGACATTCCCGTGGCGACGGCGGCGTCTGCCCACTGGTCGTTGACTGGTTCCATCAGTGCTCCGATTCCTCGAAGGTGTTCACCATCGAGTATGCGGCTCGCTCGAGGTAATCCATCAGTGTTACGGCGTGAAGGGGCGCGAGGTTGCGCTTCGCGACCGCATGCCGCATGTGCTCGATCCACCGGTCGCGAGCCTCGGGATTGATGCGGTAGGGGTGGTGTCGCATGCGCAGTCGCGGGTGTCCGCGCGTCTCCGAGTACGTCGTGGGGCCGCCCCAGTACTGCTCGAGGAAGAGCGTGAGTCGCTCAATCGCTCCCTCGAAGTCATGCTCTGGGTACATGGGCCGCAGCACAGAGTCCGAGCGAACCCCCTCATAGAAGTCGCGCACGATCGCCGCAAACGTTTCGTGCCCGCCAACGGCGTCATAGAAGCTCTCGTTCTCGGCGTGAGTCGGCCCCTGCCCGACGCTCATTCCAGGAGTGCTCAATCGTCACCACTTTCTGGGGGCAGGACCTCGCGGGGTCCGTCGCTGTCCGCGGGCGCGGCCGACGAGCGGACGCGCGCTTTCTTTGTCTTCGTATCCACCGTAGCCCCGGGAACGTGGACGCCGATCGACGGGACTGACTCCGGTGCGCTCAATTCGATGTCTCGCTCCACCAGAATGCGACGCAATTCACGTCGCACTTCTCGCTGCACCATCCACTGGGAGGACGGGTTGACCTTCATCACGAGCCGCAGGGACACGGAGTTGTAGGCCATGGCCTCGATCCCCGGGATTTCGGGCTCGCTGAGGATTGCCTTCTCGACCTCTGGGTTCTTGCGGGCGGCTGCGACGGCATCGAACATCGCCTTGCGGGCCACCTCGACGTCGGTGTCGAAGTGGAAGCGCACCTCGAGCAGCGCTCGCGACCAGGTGCGGGTCATGTTGCCCACCCGCACGATTTCGCCGTTGGGGACGTACCAGACGGTGCCGTCGAGAGAGCGCAGTCGCACGCAGCGAAGTCCCACCTCCTCGACGGTTCCCACTGCTTCGCCGACGTCGATGATGTCGCCAACGCCGTACTGGTCCTCGACGAGCATGAACAGTCCGCTGATGAGGTCCTTGACGAGTGACTGGGCGCCGAAGCCGATCGCCACGGACAGCACACCGGCACTCGCGAGCAGGGCGGCCACCGGGACGCCGAGCACCTGCAGCACGATGAACAGGATCGTGAGGGCCGCGACGACGGTTGCCGCAGAGGTCGCCACGGCGCGAATGGTGCGGGCGCGCTTGCGGCGCCGCTCGGTGCCGAGGCGCAGATCGGTCTCGTAGTCGGGCGGCGGTGGCGTCTTGCCGTACTTGGCGAGCTTTCGCGCCTTGCGAGCGCTCAGCTCGGCGCCCCGCTCCATGCCGCGGGTGGTCCAGTTGATGACAAGCTTGAGGATCAGCCAGGCGACGAACACGACGGCGATGCCGATCGCGATCGTCACCGTTCCTTCGCTGAGGCGATCCCAGACCTTCTCAATTTCCGAATCCGAAGCTGAGGTGAGAATCACCTCCTCAGCCTACCTACAGCGTCGGGCCGCGGCTGCGGGTGTCCAGGGTTCGCACCGCTCTGGCAGGATTGAATGGTGACCGTCACCACGAGCCTTGAGAAGCCCTCTGAGGCGCTGATCGCGCTTGCGCAGGTGTGTGGGATCTCGACGGAATACCGGGGCCACGACGGGCTGATGCATGCGTGCTCCGCGCAGGCGATGCGCGCGGCGCTGCAGGCGCTCGAGCTTGACGCGAGTGATGACGCCGCCTGTGAGCAGACGCTGCTTGATCTCGAAGATCACCTGTGGCAGCGGATCGTGCCGCCGGTGACGGTCCTGCGACAGGGCCACAGCAGGGAGATCCCCGTCCACGTCACGCATGGCGACCCCGTAGAGGTCTTCATGACGCTTGAGACGGGAGAGGTGTGGCAGGGCGATCAGCTCGACCTGGTTGCCGTCGGGGTCCTCGCACAGGAACAGCGTCACCGGGCCGTAGTTCTTGATGATCGTGGTCGTGGGCTCGGAGTAGACCTCGTAGCCCATGTCCACCAGACGAGCGTGGATGGTGCCGATGTGCTCGGGGTCGACCGGGAACG
>CALALQ010000313.1 GCA_937925595.1 uncultured Demequina sp.
TCTTCCAGGAACGAGCGGGCATCCATGCTCAGCCCGAACGTGTCGAACTCCTCATCCGACAAGGTGCCGTCGTCATCGACCGCGTCGTTCGCGCCGTAGGAGAAGATCAGTCCGACCTTCAGCCGCTTCTCCGGCGGCAGCTTATCCATCTGCACCTGGAACGCGTTGTAGTAGCGGCGGGCCGCATCAATCGACGCGGTCGCGAACAGCGCATTGAAGCCTCGCACCCGCTGCGCCTGCTTCACCGCTTCCGCCGCCCCGCGCTGCTTCGACGAGTCAGCCACGTTGGTCACGACAGAGTGGGTGTACGAGGAGGCGCGTTTGGTCTTCTGGTCGAAGTGCTCCAGCGCATACGCGACGATCTGGCTGATCCGCTCCGGTGCCAGCAGCGCCTTCTCCGCGTCGATGCCCGCCACCTGCTTGTCCGTGACAGCACCGACCTTGACCGTCTTCACATAGTCGATGCGGAACGGGAGCACGTTCTTGTCGGTGATCGCGTCAACGATCGTGTAGGTGTGCAGCTTGTCACCGAACGCCTGCTCGGTCGTCTTCAACTGCGGGTTACCACCCGTGCTCGAGTTCACGGCGAAGATCGGAGTGCCCGTGAACCCGAACAGGTTATACCGCTTGAACGCCCTCGTGATCGCGGTGTGCATGTCGCCGAACTGCGACCGGTGGCACTCATCGAAGATCAGCACGACGTGCTTGCCATAGATGTCGTGGCTCTTGTTGCCGCCGATGAAGTTCGACAGCTTCTGGATCGTCGTGATGATGATCCGCGCGTTCGGGTCTTCCAGCTGCTGCTTCAGCACCGCCGTGGACGTGTTCGAGTTCGCGGCACCCTTCTGGAACCGGTCGTACTCCCGCATCGTCTGATAATCGAGGTCTTTACGGTCGACGACGAACAGCACCTTGTCGACACTCTCCAGCTGCGACGCGAGCTGTGCCGCCTTGAACGAGGTGAGCGTCTTACCGGAACCGGTGGTGTGCCAGACGTATCCGCCGGCAGTGGTTGTGCCGAGCTGCTTGTAGTTCGTGGAGATGTCGATCCGCTGCAGGATCCGCTCGGTCGCGACGATCTGGTACGGACGCATCACCAACAGCAACCGGTCGGCAGTGAGCACGCAGTACCGGGTGAGGATGTTCAGCAGCGTGTGCTTGGCGAAGAACGTCTTCGCGAACGCCGTCAGGTCAGCGATCGGCTTATTCTGCGCGTCGGCCCACCACGACGTGAACTCGAAACTGTTCGACGTCTTCCGCTTCGCACCCTTCGCCTTGCTCGCTTCATCAAGATGCTGCGTGCGGGTCGTGTTCGAGTAGTACTTCGTGTGCGTGCCGTTGCTGATCACAAACAACTGCACATACTCGAACAGGCCGCTGCCGGCCCAGAACGAGTCACGCTGATACCGGTCGATCTGGTTGAACGCCTCACGGATCGGTACCCCGCGCCGCTTCAGCTCCACATGCACGAGCGGGAACCCGTTGACGAGGACCGTGACGTCGTACCGGTTCGCGTGCGCCCCACCTCCCTCACCCTTGCCGACCTCGTACTGATTCAGCACCTGCAGCCGGTTGTTGTGGATGTGGGTCTTGTCGATCAGGCGGATGTTTTTCATCGACCCGTCATCGCGCGTCAGCAGCTGCACATGGTCTTCGTGGATGCGCACCGTCTTCTCGACGATGCCGTCGTTCTTCCCCGCGAGCTTCGACTCGAAGAACGTTGCCCACTCCGCGTCGCTGAACGTGATTCCGTTGAGCAACTCGAGCTGCATGCGAAGATTCGCGATCAGGTCCGCTTCGCTCGTGATGTGAAGACGCTCATACGCCTGCGACTCCAGCAGCCGGATGAACTCCGCCTCCAACGCAGCCTCAGACTGGTACGCCGTTGCGGACGCCGGGTCAGGCACATACTCGGCGACAACGGTACTCTCGGCCGACACCGCAATCGGCTCCACGCGCATCGGCATCGACTCGCTCACGCCGGCAGCTCCTCGAACGACAACAGCTTGTCGCGGTAGTACTCGTACTGCTTCCGGCGTGCGGTGATCTCGACGGGTAGACCGACGTTCAGATCATTCACGAGAGCGTTGAAATTGTCGAGAACTGCGACGATCCGGCGTTGCTCGTCGAGCGGGGGTATTGGGATGGGGAAGTCCTTGATGATCTGTGCATTGAGGTCGGAGCGGGCGCCGCGGCCGAGTGACTTTAGTTCCTCGTACCTCGAACTGACCCAATAGAACACATACCTGTAGTCCGCACGCGACTCGTCAATCTGCAAATTACAACAGTGCTGGTTCGTTGTTAGCGGGATCTTGTTGATGGCAGATCGCGCCGCAGTCGCTCCTGAGATTGCAATGATGACGCAATTCTCAGGGATCCAAGAGACGCCCGTCTCTCTGAGCGCGCGTTCGGTGATCTGCATCTCTGTATCCCATACTTCACCGAATGTCACTTCACCCGTGCGAAGCCACGGAATCGTTCCGCCGCCGTAGTACTCCGGCGCACCAGCTCGCGGCGTTGCCCCTGACGAAACTCGAGTAGAGATCTTGCCAAGCGTTGACCACTCGACGCCAGCCGTTACGTCCGTCGACAGGAACGCGGAGCGGTAGTAGTGATACTGCCGACGCCTTGCTTCCAGCTCCGCTTCCAGCTCCGCTTCCAGCTGAGTGAACTGGTCCAGGATCTGCACGATCTCCCGCTGCACCTCCAGCGGCGGAACCGGCACTCGAATCCTTGAGAGCGCCTCGCCTGCGATTCGCCGCACCTTCGTACCCGAGATGAATCGCCGCTTTTGGTCCTGAAAGTGACGGGAAGCGAAGAAGTAGGAGGCGTACTTGGGGTCCAAGGAATGCCTGTAAATATACGCGTCGCCACTCACGGCAACCGGTCCATCACCGAGCCAGGCAACGGCCTTTGCTACAGCCTGATCGTCTTCGCTGGTAGTTGCTACGACGAGATCGCCCGGGTTTGCCGCCCGCAGCTTTGTCGCGAGGTCAGGAGCGGTGAACGACTTCGATGACGTCGCCCACACCCCGTAATGGGTATGGATCTCGCCATAGTGAACCGCTGGTGCACCAACAGGCAATAGGTCGGACTTCTGAAGCCCGTTACCTCGAACGAAAGTGCCGACCTCTCCGAGGGTCTTCCAGACCGCTCGCTGTGTGGCGTGCGCCGCGGTCGCCGAGCTGATCATTTGCGGAGCTCCAAGTCCGCAACAATGGCGTCGATCGATGCGCGCAACTCCGCCTGCCGCTCCACGATGCGGGCGATTTCGGCGTTGAGCTCGGAGATGTCGATCTCTTCGCGGGTGTCTTCCTGCTCGACGTAACTGGACACCGCGATGTTGTAGCCGTTCGCCGCGATGTCTTCAGTGGTGACGAGCTTCGCAACGTGGTCGACGTCGTCGCGCGCGGCGAGCGTGTCGAGGATGTGGCCCTGGTTCTTCGGCAGCAGCTTGTTCTTGTTGCCCACACGCGAGAACTCCGCCGACGCGTCCACGAAGAGCACGGCGTTGTCGGTCTTGCTCTTCTTGAGCACGATGATGCAGGTCGCGATGGTGGTGCCGAAGAAGAGGTCGGGCGGCAGCTGGATGACGGCATCCACGTAGTTGTTGTCGATGAGGTACTTGCGGATCTTCGCCTCGGCCCCGCCCCGGTAGAGCACGCCGGGGAACTCGACGATCGCGGCGGTGCCGTTGACGGCGAGCCAGCTGAGGATGTGCATGGTGAAGGCGAGGTCGGCCTTCGACTTCGGCGCGAGCACACCCGCTGGGGCGAAGCGCGGGTCGTTGATGAGCAGCGGGTTCGCATCGCCCTCCCACTTGATGGAGTAGGGCGGGTTGGAGACGATCGCTTCGAACGGCTCGTCGTCCCAGTGGTGCGGGTCGGTGAGGGTGTCGCCGTGCGCGATGTCGAACTTCTCGTAGTTCACGTCGTGCAGGAACATGTTGATGC
>CALALQ010000314.1 GCA_937925595.1 uncultured Demequina sp.
TCGCCGAACGATTCGCAGTGAAGTGCTACGACCTCTACGGTTCCACCGAGGTCGGCTTCCCGCTGGTCCTGAGCAACCCACCCGACCTCGAACGCGCATGGTGCGGACGCGTCCGCGACGGCTATCGCGCACAGGTGGTGGACGAGCACGGACAACCAGCCGCCGATGGCGTACCGGGAGAACTCTGGATCCGGCCCGACGACCGCCTCATGATCATGGTCGGTTACCTCAACCAACCGGAGGCGACCGCACGCGCTCTGAACGGCGGCTGGTATCACACGGGCGATATCGTCATTCGCCATCCTGACGGCAACTTCGAGTTTCTCCATCGAGCCGGGGACACGATTCGACGGATGGGCGAGAACATTTCGACCACCGCCGTCGAGGCAGTGATCGACGAGCACCCGCAGCTTTCCGGTTGCGCGGTGCTAGGCGTTCCCGATCCCATTGCAGGACACGAGGTTCTGATTGCAGCGGAGGTCGTCGAGAATTCCCCACTGGACGAGCCCACTCTCTACGAGTGGCTGACGAGTCGCCTCCCCAAGCACACGCTCCCGAAGTATCTCACCTTGACCGACGCGTTGCCTCGCACTCCGACAAACAAGGTTCTCAAGACTGGGCTGCTCGACACCATCGAGCTGACCGGCGTGTGGAGCCCTCCGACCCGGCGACGCTGACTCGGAGGGCTCTCGACTGCCTGCGGTCCCGGGGACCGACTCAGCCGATGGGAAAGTCTCCCAGGTTCCACGTGCCCTCGGTCCCCCGCGACCAGCCCGACGCAGCCCACGTACCACCGTCCACGGGAAGGGTCGCGCCCGAGATGTACGACGCGAGGGGCGAGCACAGGAAGGCGACGGCCGTACCGCATTCGGAGATGCGACCCTCACGCCCGAGGGGAATGTAGCGGTCCATTGCGTCCTGGAGTGCCGGCTCGCGGACGAGGAAGGCTGATTCGTCGATCGGTCCGGTACGCTGCCCGTGGTTCCCGGGCGTCACGGTCTGGTCGGGCGTGATCGCATTGACGCGGATGCCGTCCGCGGCGAGTTCGAGTGCCATCGTGCGTGTGAAGCTGAGCATGCCCGCTTTGCACGCCGCGTACACCGCGAAGTTCGGTGCAGCGCGGGTTCCCTCGATGCTGCTGACGTTGACGATCGAACCGCCCTGGGCGCCGCGCCGCATGAGGGGGACAGCGGCCGAGGTCGCGGCGAGCATACTGACGAGATTGATGTCGATGTGCCGCCGCCAACTACGCTCGCTCTGGTCGACGAACGCGCCGCCGCGAACACCGCCGGCATTGTTGACCAGGATGTCGAGGCGACCGAATTCACTGTCGGCACGCTCGACGGCGTTTCGCACCTGGCCGGTGTCCATGACATCGGTCTGCACCGCCAGGACCTTGCGGTCGCACGCGCGAATGAGCTCGGCGGTCTGTTCGGCGCGCTGCGGATCGATTTCGGCGAGGACGATGTCCGCGCCGGCCTCGGCGAGCGACAGCGCAATCCCCCGCCCGATCCCACCGCCGCCGCCCGTCACCAGCGCGACCTGGCCTGTCAGATCGACCGTCATACCAACCATGTGCACCACTTTCCTTCAACGGGGACGCGCCGCCCGCCGGGTCGGCAGGCGGCGCGTGCTCCGTGCTTCACTGTCATTCGGTGACCGTGAGGTACCTCAAGTCGTAGGGACCCCATGTGGTCGCGTAGTCCATCTCGGTACTGAAGTTGCCGACCTTGTCGCTCATCACCCACGGGTAGGTAACCCAGACGACCGGAACTCCCCACGCTTCCTCGGTGAGATACTTGTTGAGCTCGACCTTGCTTGCCGTGCGCTCGTCCTCGGTGCGCCGAGAATCTGTCACCTCAGCGATCAACGTGTCATATTCGGGGGTCGTGCCCGCAGGGTTCTGGGTCGGCCCGATGCGCGTGTTGAGTCCGGCCGCGAAACTGATACCGGCAGAGGAGAACCCGATCAGCAGCGGATAACGACCGGACGCAAATTGGGTGTACACCTCGACGCCGTCGAGCACACGGGGCTCGAACCGGATACCCGCGGCTGCAAACTGCTCCTGCACGACATCGACCATGCCGGGTGTCGTCGCCGACGACACTGCGATTTCACCGAGATCGATTCCGTTCGGATAACCCGCCTCTGCGAGGAGCGCCTTGGCCTTTTCCGGATCGTACGGGTAGATGTCCTCGAGACTCTCGTCGAACCCGGCGAGCCCCTCGGGGACGAACTGCCACCGCACGCGGGAACCCGGGTACAGGGCCTCCGTGATCGTCTCCCGGTCGAGAGCGTGGTTGAGCGCCTGGCGCACCCGCAAATCCTCCAGTGGCTTCGCATTGCGGTTGATCGCGATCTCCATACCGACACCGTGCTCGACGGGAACGGTGACGAGGCCGTCACGACCCTCGACTGCTGCGACGTTGCCGGGCTGGAACTGGCCGATGTCGATCTGACCGCCGGCGACGGCGTTGGTGAACGCCTGAAAATCTGGGATACCCGTGTGTTCGATGCGGGCGGGCTTGGCGGCGTCGGCATCCCAGTAGTCGTCCCGGTCGCGCACCAGCACAAGTTTCTCGCCGGGGGCCCACGACTCGATGCTGTACGCACCGGATCCGTCGGCTGTCGTGCTGGGATCACCGCTCTCGAACAACGGCGGATTCATGATGAGACCGGCCACTCCGGCAAGCAGGTACGGCAACTGATCGGTGGGCTTACCCAACGCGATGGTGACCTCGTACGGCCCCGTCGCACTCACCTCGGAGATCGCCGACAACGAGCGCTTGACCACCGGCGACTCGAGGGTGCGCGCACGATCGAGATTTGCCTTCACCACCGCTGCATCGAGCGGCGTGCCGTCCCGGAAGGATGCATCCTCGCGGAGCGTCAGTACGAGCCGACTGCCGTCATCGTTGTAGGTCCAGTCGGTGACCAGCATGCCGTCGGGCTTGCCCTCATAGTCCACCGTGAACAACCGGTCGTAGATATTGTTGAGCCCGAAACGGAACGACGCGAGGTCGGAGGTCGCCATATGGGGGTCGAGCGTGGTCACCGCCTGGGTCCACCCCACCGACAGGGTCGCATTGGTGTCCACTGCACCCTGTCCCGCAGCGGCGGAGGATTCGGAACTGCCGCATGAGGAAACCAACGCGGCCACAGCCACACACGCAACCGTGGTGACTGCCCAACGACTTCGGAACATGAAAAGTTCTTTCGCGGATCGGGTTCGAATGCGAGCACGGAGTGCGATCGTGCAGTCGTGCAATGGAATGCAGGCCTCGAAATTTCCGAAAGATTGTGATCTTCGCTGGAAACACTAACCCGCAGTGTCACACATCACAATACCCGGCGCGTCCGTCTTATTCGGAAACTTCTTCGCTACCAATGCTCTTCATCGAGTCAAGAAGAAACTCGGCAGATCCGTCGACGACCACAGCCCCCGAGGAATCGAGCAGTTCGAGGCCGAGTTCGACACGTGCGTCGTCCCCACTACCCCGAATTTCGCGCACCACCGCATGCGCAGTTAGCACTTCTCCGCGGTACACGACCTTGCGGAATCGGGTCCGGAATCGTCTCACCGACCGGGTGCCGAAGAGGTCGGTGCAATACGCGGCCAGATACCCCGCGCCGAGCATGCCGACGCTGAACGACGCGGGATACCCTGCTGCTCGTGCCATTTCGTCGTCATGGTGCATCGGGTTCAGGTCACCACTCGCGCCCTGATATCGCACGATGTCGGTCATCGTGAGGGGCCCGAACTCGCGGGGCGCAAACGCTTGTCCCATTTCGATGTCAACGTCCGAAGTGGTCATGCCGAACCGCCCACCGAAGTGAGAAAGGCGGAGGTGTAATGACATTCCGCCCTGAGTTCTCCGGCCGAATCCGTGAAGGTCACGGTGAAGCGCACCAGCGCCATCGATCCCGACCGCCTTTCCTTGAGATCGACCGAATCCAGCCGCAATCCGGTGTCCACCGTCTCGCCGGCGTGCAGTATCTCGCCGTGGAATACATATTCCTGCTCGAGTGACAGGAGTCGGCGAACATCGGGAACCACGCCGATCGCCGCACATCCGGCGCGGGTTTCGGGGAGGTCGAAGACGCGTGGAAGGTCGTCCCAGAAAACTACGGTGGCAAGGAAGGTCGGCGGTATCGGAGCGAACGGGTCGTCCAGGTATTCCGCTCGGGAGGCACCCGTCGCTGCGGCGTACTCGCGGATCTTGCCGCGCTCGATCGGCATCACGGCCATGAGTACCCCTATCCCGCGACCCGGGCGGCCGGAGCCGGGCGGAAGGTCCGCATGCTCGGATGCGCGGCCGGTATGGCCGAGAGCAGCGTCCGGCTGTATTCGTGTGTGGGATCGGCGAACAGCGTGGCTGCGTCGTTGCACTCGATGATCTCGCCGCGCTTCATCACCGCAATGCGATCGGCAATGACTCGTACGAGCGACATGTCGTGCGAAATGAACAGGTACGCGAGATTGCGTTCGGACTGCAGTTCACGCAGGAGGTTGATGACGTGCGACCGGATGGACATGTCGAGTGCCGCCACCGGTTCGTCGCACACGACGATCTCCGGATCGGTCACCAGCGCCCGGGCGATGGCGACGCGCTGGAGCTGACCGCCCGACATCTCGTACGGGTAGCGCTCGAGGTGGTGCGCCGCGAGACCGACACGATCAAGCAGCGCGGCGACCCGCTTGTCGCGATCGGATGCGCTGTAGCCACCCTGCGACAGCATCGGCTCGGCGATCGAATACTTGATCTGGGCACGGGGATTGAGCGACTTGAACGGATCCTGGAAGATCATCGTCGCCCGGCCCCGAACCTTGCGCAGCTCGGACCGTCCCATTGCGGTGATATCGTCCCCGAGCACCCTGATCGACCCCGAGTTCGGCTCGATCAACCGCAGCGCCAGCCGCCCCACGGTCGATTTGCCGGCACCGGACTCGCCGACGAGCGCGAGCGTCTCGCCGCGTCGTACCTCGAGGCTCACTCCACGCACCGCATCGACGGTCTCGGTCACGCGGCCGAGCAGATTGCGTTTGGCTGGATACGATTTCGTCAGTCCCTCGATGACCAGGGCTGCAGTACCGGTGGACGTCGGATCGTTGCTCCGTGCGCCGGTCATGGTCGTTTCACTCATAGAACGCGTCCTCCAGCGAAATCTCGTCGGTGCGGACGCAGCGCACGAGATGGTCGGTACCGATGGTCGACAACGGGATGTAGTCCGTCGTGCACTCCGCGCGGGCATATGGGCACCGGGGTGCGAAGCGGCACGACTCGACGAACTCGTGCGGCGGTGGCACACGGCCGGGGATGACACCCATCTTCTCGGCGTGCCTGACCGGATCGGGCATCGCGTGCAGCAGGCCCGCGGTGTAGGGGTGGCGCGGGTTGTCGAACAGTTCGAGGATCGGTGCGTCTTCGACGATCCGCCCCGCGTACATCACCGCGGCCCGGTCGCACACCTCCGCGACAACACTGAGATCGTGGGTGATGAGCAGGACGCCGAGCCCGAGCTCTAGCTGCAGTTCGTGGATCAGGCCGAGCACCTGCCGCTGCACCGTCACGTCGAGAGCGGTGGTGGGCTCGTCGGCGATGAGCACATCCGGATCGCACGACAGCGCCATCGCGAGCATGACGCGCTGGCACATGCCACCGCTGAACTCGTGTGGGTAGGCGTGTGCGCGCTTCGCCGGCTCGGGGATGCCGACCCGGTCGAACAATTCGACTGCGCGGGCCCACGCGTCCTTACGCGAGCACTTGCGGTGCCGGCGGACCGCCTCGGCGACCTGGTCACCCACGGTGAAGGCCGGGTTGAGGCTGCGTCGCGGTTCCTGGAAGATCATCGCGACCTCGGCGCCGCGAACCCCGTCGAGTTGCTTCTCCGACAAGCTGTTCAGGTCCCGGTCGTTGACGACAACCGAACCGGAAACCCGGGCATTTCGGGCCAGCAGGTGCATGATCGCAAGCGAGGTGACCGTCTTGCCCGAACCTGATTCGCCTACCAATCCTACTGTTTCGCCCTTGCGGACGCTGAACGCGACGTTGTCGATGATGCGCGTCCACCCGTGATCAGGGGTCTTGAAGTCGACGCACAGATCGTCGACCTTCAGAACGGTGTCCTGTTCGAGTGCCTTCTCGGTGGTGATGGTCATGCCTTGCTCCCGCCTTGGCTGCCGACTGCGTCCCGCAGGCTGTTGCCGAACAGCGACAACATCAGGATGGAAACAACGATCACGA
>CALALQ010000315.1 GCA_937925595.1 uncultured Demequina sp.
CGGCGTCGGGTCGACGATCGCGTGGTGCAGCAGAGTGCGCCCGCCGATGGAGTGAAGCACCTTGGGAGTCGCGGAGTTCATCCGCGTCCCAGCGCCAGCCGCGAGGACGATCACGGCTGCGATCTGCTGACGGCTCACGTGCCTCCCTCGCGTCGCTCTACGCGGGCCATTCTACGGGGACGCGGGACGTCAAAGTCGCGCGGAATCTGTCCATTCGCCCTCTGGGGTTATGCGGTCCGGGTGCGCGGCCTTGCCCATGCGAGCCACGCGACAACTCCCACCACTGGGAGTGCGATCACGATGAGAACCCACGCGACAAGGGCCGCAGGCTTCGCACGCTGTGTGCGCACGATGTCCCTCATCGACCACACCGTCAGCGCGAGCACAGCGACGCTGCCGAGCAACACTGTCAGGTGCATGAGTGACTGCATCATCCCCCCATTCGGCGACAGCGCTCGTCGCTTCGCCATTCATGAGTCTCACACGGTGACTCGGCGCCCGCAAGGGCGCCTTCGCGCGCTCCGCCCACAGGATTCGAACCTGTACCGCAAGGCTCCAAAGGCCTGCATGCTGCCGTTACACCAGAGCGGAAGGTGGTGGACCTGCGAAGAAGTCTGCCAGGATTCACGGCACACTTAGACCGTGACCACCGATCCGCGCCGTCCAGTGCGCTCAAGGATGACTGCTCGAGAGCGTCGCGAGCAGCTGCTCGACGTCGCGAGATCGCTCTTCGCGGAGAAGGGCTTTGAGTCGGTTTCCGTCGAGGAGATCGCCGCCCGCGCCGACGTGTCGAAGCCAGTCGTCTACGAACATTTTGGCGGCAAGGAGGGGCTTTACGCCGTCATCGTCGACCGCGAGACCTCCGCCCTGCTCCAGGCGCTGTCCGACGCTATCTCCACTTCCGGCCACCCGCGCCAGCTCGTGGAGCAGGCGGCTCTGCAGCTGCTCAACTACATCGAGCGCTCTCCCGATGGCTTCCGCATCATGGTGCGCGACTCCCCCGTTGCGCAGGCAACCGGGACGTTCTCGTCGCTCATCGGCGACGTGGCAACCCAGGTCGAAGGGCTGCTCGCTGACCAGTTCCGCAAGCGTCGGCTCGACCCGTCTGTCGCTCCCCTGTACTCGCGCATGCTCGTGGGCATGGTCGCGCTGACCGGCCAGCACTGGGCCGAGGTGCGAGAGCCGGCCAAGGAGGTTGTGGCAGCGCACCTCGTGAACCTCGCGTGGAACGGACTGTCCGCGATGGAGAAGGACCCCGCGATGCCGTCAGAAATCGATGCGGAGCAGTAGCCCCACCAAGGAGGAAGCAATGATCAAGGGATTCAAGGAATTTATCACTCGCGGCAATGTCGTTGACTTGGCAGTTGGTGTCGTGATCGGTGCCGCATTCACTGCGGTAGTGAACTCGCTCGTTGACGGGTTCATCAACCCCCTCATTGCCGCGATCTTCGGCAAGCCGGATCTGACCCACGTGCTGACCTGGACGCTCAACGACGGGGGAACGCCAGCGGACCCCACGGACGACGCGATCCTCTCCATCGGCCTCATCCTCACCGCGCTCATCAACTTCCTGCTGGTTGCGGCCGCGATCTACTTCCTGATCGTGACGCCGATCAACAAGCTCGCCGAGCGCCGCAAGAAGGACGAGACCATTGAGGCCGCTGGCCCCACGGAGATCGAGCTGCTCACCGAGATCCGCGACGCCCTCACCAAGGGCGACGCGGCCAAGAGCACCGACTAGCGGCTCACGCGAGCACCGTCGCGCCCTGCGCGGGTCCGGTAGCGACCAGCACCTGGTCCACGAGGCCGGATGCGCGCAGGTGCGCGGCGACGGACAGCGCATGCTGTCCGTTTCGCGCGAGCGCCGCAACAGTCGGCCCTGAGCCGGAGACGATCGCGCCGCACGCGTCTGCCTCTAGCGCCGCCCCGATGACGTCGCTCAAATGCGGCGCAAGCCCCAGCGCGGGGTCCTGCAGCCCGTTGGTGAGCGCGGCCCCCAGCGCTAGCGGGTCGCCTCCTATCAGCGCGCTCATCACGTCATCGCTGATGCGCGGCTCGGGCGCCGTGAGCAGCCCGCCCCTCACCCACTCGTCGAACTCGTCGTAGACGGCTTTGGTGCTGAGCCCATGCGACTGCGTAGCGAACACCCAATGGAACGTGCCGTGGGTCATCGCTGGCGACAAGACGTCTCCCCTGCCGAGCCCCACAGCCGTGTGACCCACGAGCCCAAACGGCACGTCAGCGCCAAGACCTGCGCCCAGTGCCGAGAGCTCGCTTCTGCTGGCTCCCGTGTCCCACACCTCGGCGCAAGCGACCAGGGCGGCCGCAGCGTCGGCGCTTCCCCCTGCCATGCCGCCGGCTACGGGGATCGACTTGTGAATGGCCAGGTCAACGCCGTCGGTGATGCCGAACGCCTCCGCTACCGCCGCGGCGGCACGCCACGCAAGATTCGTCTCGTCAAGCGGCACGCCAGACACATCGATGCCCTGCGCCCCGGTCACCGTGAGCGTAATCTCGCCATCGACACGGGCCGACGCTGTCACCAGTTCGTATAGATCGACGGCTTGGAAGACGGTCGCCAAAGGGTGGTAGCCGTCGTCGCGAACAGGGCCAACGGCGAGCTGGAGGTTGACCTTGCCCGGTGCTCTGACTGTGACGTCACGGACTGTGGGGGCGCCGGTCATGGGGTCAGCGTGGCAGATGGGCGGCGATGGCCGCAAAGTCTTCGATGCGCAACTGCTCGCCGCGCGTGAGAGGGTCGATTCCGGCAGCGCGCAGGGCCTCTTCGGCTGCGGCGGGCGAGCCGGCAACTGAGGCGAGGGCTCCGCGCAGCGCCTTGCGACGCTGCGCGAAGGCGGCGTCGACCACCGCAAAGACGGTCTCGCGCGGAACATCGGTCACGGGCGGTTCGCGGCGCTCCATGAGCACCAACTTGCTGTCTACGCGAGGCACCGGCCAGAACACCGCACGGCCCACGTCTCCAGCCACGCGCACGGCGCAGTACCACGCGGCCTTGGCGGAGGGGATGCCGTACGTGCGTGAACCAGGCGGCGCCGCGAGGCGGTCCGCAACTTCCGCCTGCACCATCACGAGCACGCGCTGCAGTGACGGAAACGTCTCGAGAAAGTGCAGGATCACCGGCACGGAGACGTTGTAGGGAAGGTTCGCGACAAGCAGGCTGGGCGGTGCGGGAAGCTCCGTGACCTTGAGAGCGTCGTCGTGGATGACCGTGAGCCGATCGGCGTCGTCGGGAGCGCGCTCCGCCACCGTCTGCGGCAGGGCGGCCGCCAGCCGCGGGTCGATCTCAACTGCGGTCACCGAGGCGCCCGCCTCGAGCAGGGCGAGCGTCAGGGAGCCGAGCCCGGGGCCCACCTCAACCACAGCGTCGGCCGGCTGCACCCCAGCGATGCGGACGATGCGGCGAACGGTGCCGGCGTCGACAACGAAGTTCTGGCCCCAGCGTTTGGTTGGCGAGGTGCCGAGGGATTCCGCGAGCGTGCGCACATCCGTGGGACCTAGGAGGTCAGCCACGCGTCAGTACCAATGCTTGTCGAGGAAGTGTGACCACGCGCCGCACGGCGTGCCGTAGCGTCCCTTGACGTAGGCGAGTCCCCACTTGATCTGGGTGGCGGGGTTGGTGCGCCAATCGTCGCCGTACTTGGCCATCTTGGAGCCGGGCAGCGACTGCGGGATGCCGTAGGCGCCGGAGGACTTGTTGCCCGCCGTGGTGCGCCAGCCGGACTCGCGCTGCCACAGGTTGTCGAGGCATGCCCACTGGTCGCCGGTCCAGCCGTACATGTCGGCGGCCATCTTCTTGCCGAGTGCGCGGTTGGAGCCGGCCTGGGCGGCGGTGGTCTTGGGGATCACAAGCGTGCCGACGGAGACGACCTTGTCCTGGGGCTCCTCGACCACGATCTCAAGCGTCTTCTCGCGGGCCACCTCAACGCCGTTTTCGTACGTCACGTTGTAGGTCACGAGCGTGGTTCCCGGCTCGCCCTTCTTGAGGACCTTCTTCTCGCCCTTGAACTTGGTGGGGTCCTTCTTGGTGACCTCGCCAGGAGCGATCGTCTCTTCCTCGGTGATCGTGGTGACGGTGACGTCCACGTCCTTCGCGGCCACGGTCTTGACGAGCTCGTCGGTGGTGGCCTGCGCGGTGTTCGCCTTGCTCGTGATCTGATCGGCAGCGGCTGATGCGATGGAGCCGGCGGCGAACGCGACGACCGCGAAGGTCACGCCAAGTTGGCGCGTCAGGCGGTTGCGCACAGCTTCCCGGTGGCGCCGGTCTCGGCGGCCCCCAGGAACGGGCGCAGTGCGTCGATAACTCACTCAATACCTCACGTCAGCGCGCGACCACGCCAGTCGCAGCGCACGGATTCAGATGTCTTTATCTCATATCGACGCTTGCCAGCGCCAACTGAACATCTCGAAATGTGAGATGTGACACGCCGCCTCAGGTCATCTACCAGGGGCCATACAGCGACTCTGAGGTGGCATCGATTGCCTCACACAAGGCCGCGAGGTCGTCTCCGCGCGCTTGCGCGAGCGCGCGCACCGTCGTGGCCACCTGCTCTGGTGAATTGGGCTTGCCGCGGTGGGGCGTGGGGGTGAGGAACGGCGAGTCCGTCTCCACGAGCAGCCGCGACAAGGGCGTGACAGCGGCGGCCTCCCGCAGGTGTGGGGCGTTGGCAAAGGTCACGGTGCCCGCGAAACTCAGGTACAGGCCGCGGTCGAGGCACTCTCGCGCGAACGCCGCATCCCCGCTGAAGCAGTGCATGACCGTGCGCTCGGGGGCGCCATCGGCGTCGAGCACCTCGAGGATGTCCGCGTGCGCATCGCGGTCGTGGATCTGCATCGTGAGTGCCAGCTCCTTCGCGAGCGCAATGTGGTCGCGGAAGGAGCGCTTCTGCGCCTCAATGCCCTCGGGTCCGGTGCGGAAATAATCAAGCCCCGTCTCGCCGACCACGCGAATCCGTTCTCCGCGCGCCAGTTCTGCGATCTGGGCGAACGCGTCGTCATAGGACAGGCCCGACGCGTGGGTTCCGTCAGCATGCAGCGGCGCCTCATTGGGGTGCAGCGCGACGCCGCCCACCAGTGAGCGGTGCCGCAGCACCTCCTCTGCCGTCCAGCGGGCGCTGTCGATCTCACACCCAATCTGAACCACCCTTGTCACTCCGGCTGCGGCAGCGTCGGCCAGTCTCTCCGCGACCGTGCGCGGGGTGTCGCCTGCCTCCCACTCGAGGTGGGCGTGATTGTCGACGACCGGCGAGGGAAGCGGCTCGGGGCGAGGTGGCCAGGGGCCGGAGCGCACTGGCTACTCCGCCGCCATGCGCTCGAGCTCTTGGGCGACGATGTCGTCGTCGAGCTTGGTGAAGATCGGCGTGGGGGCAGGCACCTCGGCACCCGCGGCGATGGGGCGGCGGCCCCACGTGCCGTGCTGCGAGGAGTAGTCGCCCGTGATGATGGGGTAGCGGCGACCCTCGATGTCGAGGTCGTCCACGTCCTGCATCACCGGCATGGGCACCAGCTCTCCGCTGCCACCGATGGCAGTGTGCACGCGCTGAGCGCTGTGCGGCAGGAACGGCGACAGCATGGTGTTCGCGTCGCTCACGAGCTGCGTGGCCACGGCGAGCACGGTGCGCATGCGCTCCGGGTCCTCGTTCTTGAGCTTCCAGGGCGCGGTCTCTGCGAGGTACTTGTTCGCGTCGCCAACGACGCGCATCGCCTCAGCGGCGGCGGCACGCTGGCGCTGGGCGCCGATGAGCGCACCGACGCTGTCGAAGCCGGACTCAGAGGCCGCGAGCGCATTGCGGTCGAGTTCCGTGAGGTTGGTGAGCTCCGGAACCGTGCCGATGTTCTTGTGCAGCAGCGACGCGGTGCGGTTCACCAGGTTGCCCCAGCCGGCGACCAGCTCGTCGTTGGTGCGGCGGCGGAACTCGGACCACGTGAAGTCGGCGTCGGAGGTCTCAGGGCCGGCGACCGCGATGAAGTAGCGCAGCGCATCCGGCTGGTAGCGCGAAAGCATGTCGCGCACGTAGATGACGTGGCCGCGGCTCGAGGAGAACTTCGAGGACTCCATCGTGAGGTACTCGCTCGAGACCACCTCGGTGGGCAGCTGCAGCTCCTTGAACTCGCTGAGGTGACCGCCCCGGGAGCCGCGACCGTTCGCCGCGATGAGCTCGCCGGGCCAGATCTGCGAGTGGAAGGTGATGTTGTCCTTGCCCATGAAGTAGTACGACTTCGCGGCAGGGTCGTTCCACCACTGGCGCCACGCCTCGGGGTCACCCGAGCGGCGCGCCCATTCGATCGAGGCGCTGAGATAGCCGATGACGGCGTCGAACCACACGTAGAGGCGCTTGTTGGGGTTGTCTTCCCAGCCCTCGAGCGGGACGGGGATTCCCCAGTCGATGTCGCGAGTCATGGCGCGGGGCCGGACGTCGGCGAGCAGGTTGCGTGAGAAGTTCAGCACGTTGGGGCGCCAGCCGTCGCGAGCGCCGAGCCAGTCAGCAAGCGCTGGGGCGAGGGCAGGCAGGTCAAGGAAGAAGTGCTCGGTGTCAACGAACCGTGGCGTCTCGCCGTTGATGCGGCTCACCGGGTTCTTGAGGTCGATCGCGTCGAGCTGGTTTCCGCAGTTGTCGCACTGGTCGCCGCGCGCTCCGTCGTAACCGCAGATGGGGCATGTGCCCTCGATGTAGCGGTCGGGAAGGGTGCGACCCGTCGAGGGAGAGATCGCGGAGCGCGTGGTCTGCAGCACCATGTAGCCGTTCGCGTGGACCGCCTTGAACAGGTCCTGCGCCACCTTGTAGTGGTTGCCGGTGGTGGTGCGGGTGAAGAGGTCGTACGACAGTCCCAGCGCCGTGAGGTCCTCGACGATCACCCGGTTGTAGCGATCGGCGAGCTCTTGGGGGGTCACGCCCTCGCGCTCTGCCTGGACCAGGATGGGCGTCCCGTGCTCGTCGGTGCCGGACACCATGAGCACGTCGTGGCCCGCCATTCGCATGTACCGGCTGAACACGTCGGACGGGACGCCAAAGCCAGCGACGTGGCCAATGTGGCGCGGGCCGTTTGCGTAGGGCCAGGCGACAGCGGACAGGATGTGGGACATGCGCATAATCCTAGGGCCGACGCTGGCTCACGTCTGCGCGCATCCTCCCTACTTATAGGACGGGGCCGCGGGCAGGTCAAATGCCTCTTCAAGCGTCGCGATGCCTTCTTCCCGCATGTACTGCGCCAGTTCCACGCCCACGTAGCGCCAGTGCCAGGGCTCCCACTTGTAGCCCGTGACGTCCGTGCCGCCGTCTGGGTAGCGCTCGATAAAGCCGTAGTCGGCGGCGTGCTTGTAGAGCCACTTGCCAGCATCCGTTGTGGCAAAGCAGCGCTTCAGGTGGCATCCCTCCGCCGGGTCCAGCACGTCGAGGGACAGCCCCGTCTGGTGCTCCGAGTAGCCAGGACGCGCCGAGTAGCGCTCGGCGGCAACGACCCCGTCAGAGCGCACGTAGTCCTGGAACAGCCCCTTTTGGAAGTTGTACGAGCGGTAGGCGGTGGAGACCCGGAACGGCGCCCCGTCGGCCGCCGCCGCCTCGTACATCTTCCGCAGCGCGGCCGCCGCCTCTTTCGTGAGCTCTCCGCCGCCGGGCACCCCCGTGCCCACCAGATCCTTGGGTTCGAACTCGAGGGGATCGAGCGCGCGCCGCTTGTTCACGACCACCCATACTGAGTCGGGCTTGTCGATCGAGTGCTCAGAGAGGTTGATGCCGTCCACGGGCGCGAGGGTCGCCGCAGGCGGGCTGGGAAACGCGGTGGCCGTGGCGGTCACGGCCACTATGACGGGCGTGGGGCTCGCGGCAGGCTCGACCGTGGATGGCATCACGACCGACGCGACGTACACGCCCAGCGCGGCGCACCCCACCGCGAACAGCGCGGCGGCGAGCCAACGCACCACGCTATGCGCCATCTGCGGCTCCGCGCGCCGCGAGGATGCTCGCGTACAGCTCGCGAGCCGGCACACCGACGAGCGGCGCCAGTTCCCTCGCCACCTCCTTGGCGCGCTCTCCCGCCTGAACTCGGGAGACTGCCTCAGCGACCGCCTCGTCGAGTCCCAGCGCGAGCGGCGCCGCTCCCGCAACACAGACGACGATCTCGCCCTTCACCCCACCGGCCGCCCATTCAGCGAGCTCGCCAAGGGTGCCGCGCCGCGTCTCTTCAAACGTCTTGGTGAGTTCGCGACTGACCGACGCTGCCCTCCCCCGGCCAAATGCCGTCGCCATCGCCTCGAGAGACTCGGCAAGACGGTGAGGCGCTTCGAAGAACACGAGCGTGCGCTGCTCCGAGGCGAGCGCGGCAAGGGTGCGCGCCCTCTCGCCGTCCTTGCGAGGGAGGAACCCCTCGAAGGCGAAGCGATCCGTGGGAAGCCCTGACACGGCGAGCGCGGCGAGCGGGGCGCTCGGACCGGGCAGCACGGTGACCTCGACGCCCGCCGCGACCGCGGCGGTGACCAGTCGATAGCCGGGATCCGACACCGTGGGCATGCCAGCGTCGGTCACGAGGAGCACCTGGGCGCCGGAAGCGGCTTCGGCGACCACAGCGTCGGCCCGCTCTCGCTCATTGTGATCGTGGAGCGCGATGAGGCGGCCACCGATGGTCACACCCAAGCCGCGCGCCAGGTCGAGCGTGCGGCGGGTGTCTTCGGCGGCGACGACGTCTGCGGAGGCGAGGGCATCGTGAAGGCGCAAGGAGGCATCGGCGAGGTTGCCAATGGGCGTGGCCGCCAACACGATCCTCCCGCTCATGCGTCAAGCGTGTCACACGCGTGGCTCCCGTTAGGCTTCCTCTGTGCTGAACACGCAGACGAGTCGCTGGGAGTGGCTGTGGCGTTGGCGCGTGGGCCTCATGGTCACGGTCGTTGGCGGACTCGCGGGCCTCCTGCGCTTCGTCAACCTGTCGCACCCCAATGCGCTCGTCTTCGACGAGGTGTTCTACGTCCGCGGCGCGTTCTCGATCCTGCACTACGGGTATGAAGGCGACTGGACTGGCGACAACGACTGGTTCGAGAAGGGGAACACGTCAGGGCTGCAGACCGACGGCGACTTCATCGTCCACCCCATGGTGGGCAAGCTGCTCATTGCGGCGGGCATGCAGATCTTCGGCAACAACCCCTTTGGCTGGCGGTTCTCGACTGCCCTATTGGGCACCCTGACGGTCGTCATCGTCGCTCTCATCGCGCGCCACCTGTTCCGTTCCACGCTGTGGGGGCTCGTCGCTGGGTTGCTGCTGGCCATCGACGGCATGGCCATCGTGCTGTCCCGCACCGCGCTGCTCGACAACTTCCTTGCGTTCTTCGCCACCGCCGCGCTGGGGCTGATCCTGCTTGACCGAGAGCGGAACCGGCGTCGGCTGGCAGCCGCCGCAACGTCGGACCGCGAGCGGTTTGGCATCGCGCCAGGCGAGCCGATTCCAGGCCTTGGCGCTCGCAGCGGCATCCACTGGTGGCGCTGGGCGGCGGTCGTGGTGCTCGGCCTCGCCGTGGGAACCAAGTGGTCCGGACTGTACTTCGCCGCGGCGTTCATGGCGCTGTCCGTCATCTTCGAGATGGCGGACCGTCGCACCGTGGGTTACCGGCAATGGTTCTTCTCAGCGACGCTGCGCGCGATTCCGACCGCGATCGGCACCGTGGTGCTCATCGCTGGTGTGTACCTCGCGACCTGGTGGAACTGGTTCGCGACGAGCGGCTCCTATGGTCGCCAGTGGGCGGAGAACCACCCGGGAGAGGGCATCACATGGCTGCCGGCCCCGCTGCGATCTCTCGTTCACTACCACGAGCAGATGTGGACCTTCCATACGAATCTCACGTCCGAGCACTCGTACATGTCGAGCCCGTTCGGCTGGATCCTCATGCTGCGCCCAACCGCCTTCCACTTCCGCGATGTCGAGGATGTGGACTGTGGCGCGTCGCGCTGCATCACAGCCATCCACGCGCTGGGACACCCGTTCATCTGGTGGGCGGCGGCCGCGGCGCTGCTGTTCGCGCTGTGGCGAGTGGTGCGGCGCCTCGACATGGTCGCGCTCACGGTGTCGCTTGGCGTGCTGGCCGGCTGGGTGGTGTGGTTCCCGTACGCGTACCGCACGATCTTCACGTTCTATGCGGTGGCGTTCGCTCCATTCCTGGTGCTGACCCTTGTCTACGGACTCAAACACATAGCGCAGCCCGACGGGATGGGCGGAAGAGTGCTGCGCAGCGGAGCCATGACCGTCATCGGATACCTGGCGGTATGCCTCGTGTTCGCGGGCTTCTTCCTGCCGATCTGGACAGGAATGCCCATCTCCTTCGAGTACTGGCAGGTGCACATGTGGCTGCCGAAGCTGCCGTTCAAGGGCTTTGGCGGCTGGATCTAGCCGTCTCGTCGCTCGATGAGGCGTGACAGCACGATCGCGGATCGCGTCGAGTCCACTTGAGGCGCTAGGCGCACCTTCTCGAGTGCGACTTCGAGTGAGGCGATATCCCGCGCACGAATCCTGACAATGGCATCCGCGTTGCCAGTCACCGTCCATGCCTCGACGACATCGGGGATTTCCACAAGAATGCGAGTGAGTTCCGCGGGCGCGACCGTGCCCCGGCAGAACAGCTCAACGTAGGCCTCAGTGTCGCGGCCGTCGACGTCCGGGTCTACGACCGCGCCGAACCCACGGATGACTCCCGTGGCGACGAGGCGATCGACCCTGCGCTTGACGGCCGAAGCCGAGAGTCCCACGCGCTGGCCGAGATCCGCGAACGTCGCACGCCCGTCGCGGCGCAGCAGGTCTATGAGTCGGCGATCGAGCTCGTCAACTGCCATGTATCCGGCCCCCTCCCTCAACGGTGCCTTTGATTCGTGCGCCACGCTACCAAAGTTCGCAAGAATCAACAACGACTGGCCAACACATTGCACGGATTCGCTGTCATGCTTGCTCCATGACGAGTCCCCTTGCGAGCGCAATGACGGCTACCGCCGAGCGCCACCCTGTGCCCACCACGGTCCTCATGTGCGCACCCGAGCACTTTGACGTGACCTACGCCATCAACCCCTGGATGGACCCCACCACCCCCACAGACACCTCCCTTGCTGTCGCGCAATGGCGCGTACTGAAGGAGACCTACGAGCGACTGGGCATCACCACTCACGAGATCCCCTCCGTCCCCGGACTGCCCGACATGGTCTACGCGGCCAACGGCGCGACGGTCATCGACTCGATCGCCTACACCGCCTCCTTCCGCTACCCCGAGCGACAGCCCGAGGCCAAGGCATACGCCGAGTGGCTCGCAGGGGCCGGCTACGAGGTGGTTGAGGCGACCCAGGTGAACGAGGGCGAAGGCGACTTCCTCTTGGTGGGAGACGTGATCCTCGCCGGCACCGGCTTCCGCTCCACCCTCGCCAGCCACCGCGAGCTGTCCCGCGTCTTCGACCGCGAAGTTGTGACCCTCATGCTCGTGCGCCCCGAGTACTACCACCTCGACACCGCGCTCGCCGTGCTCGACGCCCGTCCCGGCCACGAGCAGATCGCCTACCTCCCTGGTGCGTTCGACGCCGCCAGCCGCGAGGAGCTTGAGCGTCGCTACCCCGACGCGATCCTCGTCTCTGAGGACGAGGCCGCGATGCTCGCCCTCAATGTCGTGAGCAATGGTCGCGATGTGGTGATGCCGGTCCGCGCCACGCAGTTCGCGGCACAGCTGCGCGAGCGCGGCTTCAACCCGGTGGGCGTCGACCTCTCCGAACTGCTCAAGGGCGGTGGCGGCGTGAAGTGCTGCACGCTCGCACTGCGAGGAAACCCCCGCGAGGACGGCTGACATGGTCAAGTACGTCGACGTGCCCCGGATGGCCGAATGGATCGCGTCATCGGGTGCGGAGGCGCGCATCGCGGGCATCGCTGCGGCCATCGAGCACGACTTCGCCAACTGGGAGGCATTCGACAAGCAGCCACGCCTTGCCACGCACACCCCGGATGGCGTCGTCGAGCTCATGCCCACGTCCGATGGCGAGCACTTTGCGGTGAAGTACGTCAACGGACACCCGATCAACCCCAGCCGCGGACTGCAGACCGTTGTGGGCTTTGGCGTGCTGTCTGACCTCGACACGGGCTATCCCCTGCTGATCTCGGAGATGACGCTGCTCACGGCGCTGCGCACGGCGGCGACCTCGGCGGTGGTCGCGCGTCATCTCGCGCGGACAGACGCCACGCGCATGGCGCTCATCGGCACCGGCAGCCAGTCCGAGTTCCAGTCGCTGGGCTTCCGCGCGCTGCTGGGCATCAACCAGCTGGCGCTGTGGGACACCGACCCCGCCGCCCTGGACAAGGCCTTCGCCAATCTCACTCGCCTTGGCTTCGACGTCCGGATCGCCTCGAGCGCGGCCGACGCTGTGGCCGGGGCGGACATCGTGACCACCTGCACAGCAGACAAGGCCTTGGCGACGGTGCTCACCGACGATGTCGTGATGCCCGGCATGCACATCAACGCAATCGGCGGCGACTGCCCCGGAAAGACCGAACTCGACGAGCGGATCCTGCACCGGTCGAGCATCTTCGTGGAGTTCGAGCCGCAGACGCGCATCGAGGGTGAGATCCAGCAGCTTGCCCCCGACCATCCCGTGACCGAGATGTGGCGCGTCATCCGGCGCGAGGTGCCAGGGCGCGTCTCCGACGACGAGATCACCGTGTTCGACTCGGTTGGCTTTGCTATTGAGGACTTCTCCGCGCTCAGGTACGTCTACGACACCTTGCTGTCCGAGCGCGCCGAGACCCTTGACCTGCTGGCATCCCCAGAGGACCCCAAGAACCTGTTCTCCCTGGTGGGCGCGGCGGTGCCTGCGAACGCGTAACCGGCTGTCCCTTCTCGCCAGGCGGGCGGCTCGCTCAAGCGCTACGTTGACCGTGAGGAAGCGCAATGACGCGCGCCCCACTAGGAGGAGCCATGGCCAGTCCTGATCACGCCGTCGACGTCTTCGAGCTCGACGCCACCGCCCTAGGCAAAGCCGGCGTCAACGCCGTCCGCGCCACCTTCGGAATCGTAGGATTCCTTGCCCTCGCTGCGGGCATCGCGCTGCTCGTGTGGCCCGGCAAGACCATCACGGTGGTCGCCGCGATCCTCGGCGTAGTCGTCGCCTTCTCCGGCATCGCCCGGCTTGCGCTCGGCATCTTCAGCCGTGGCCTCTCTGCGGCACACCGCGTGCTCGACATCGTGCTCGGCGTCGTGGTGCTGCTCTCCGGCGTCATCGTGCTGCGCAACCTTGCCGCATCGGCCGCCGCACTGCTGCTGATCGCCGTCCTCGCTATAGGCATCTCGTGGATCATCGAGGGCGTGCTCGCGATCGTCGAGTCCGGGCGCGGCCGCAGCCGCGCCGCCGGCGTGACCTTCGGACTGCTGTCGATCCTCGCGGGCATCTTCGTGCTCGTGTGGCCGGGGCTGTCGATTCTCGCCTTCGCCACATTGGCGGCCGTGTCCCTCATCATTCTGGGGATCTCCGGGCTCATGAGGGCCGCTGCCTTCGGCAAGACCGAAGCGGCCGCGCCCAAGCCCGCATAGCGTCGGGCAGACGAAAGCGGCGCCGCCCCCAACCGGGGACGGCGCCGCTTCTCGCGTGAGCTTAGGCCGCCGCGAGGATGTCCACGACGAACACGAGGGTCGCACCACCGGGGATGGTGCCGTTGCCCTCGTCGCCGTAGCCAAGGTCAGAGGGGATGACCAGCAGCACCTGGCTGCCGACCGTCTGGCCCACGAGACCCTGGACCCAGCCGTCGATGAGCATGCCCTGAGCAAGCGCGCGCGACATCGGAGTGCCGTTCGCCCACGAGGAGTCGAAGGGCTCGGAGGCGTCGTCCCACAGCCATCCGGTGTAGTGGGCGGTGATGGTCTGACCCTCCTCGACCGCGGCGCCCTCGCCCTTGATGAGCGTCTGGGCGACAAGCTCTGCGGGAGCAGCACCGGAGGGGATCTCGACGGACGGCGAGCCATCCTCGGCAAGCGTCACGACGGGAAGGCCTGCGGGAGGCGTCACGGTTTCGCCCTCAGCGCGGGTGAGCGGCGTGAATGCACTCGTCACGGTCACGGCCATGAGCACGGACGACGGGGTCTCTGAGGAGTTGTCGACTGCCGCGTAGATGAAGTCGGCGCCAACGTGGGCGCCAACCAGCAGGTCGATGAGCACGGGGTCGATCTGGAACTCGCTGAGCGTGACGGCTTCAGGAGAGCCGCCCTCGTCGTAGGTGGAGTACGCCACGGTGCCGTCGTTGCCGTCGGTCACGGTGTACGCGAGCGTCACGATCTGGTCGGCCTTGATCTCGTCGCCATGGCCGTCTTCGACCATGCGAGCGGCAGTGACGCCCACGCTGAAAGGCTTCTCGAACTCGAGGGCGGGGACGCCGTCCTCGCCGTCGATCCACTCGACCTTCTCGAGCGCGGCTTTAGCCTCGGCCTGCAGAGCCGCGGTCTCCTCATCGACCTCGATGGGGCTGGTGGCGGTGGGCGACGGGTCAGGGTCAGCCGACGAGCAGCCGGCAAACACGAGCGCCGCGAGAGCTGCTGCCGCAATGGACACTGAGAGCTTGGTCTTCACGCGAGAAATCTTCCTGATTGGGTGGATCTGATTGACCCGGCGGGCCACAGGGGGCTAACCGATGACAGACCGGGAAGGTTCCCGCGCGCTCACGATTCTTCACGAATTGTGATGTTCGCGACGGGAACCCCCCGAGTGTAACGGACAGCCATTTGCGGCCTACTTGACCTTGGCGGTTGCCTTCGAGGTCTTGGTGACGGTGGTGTAACCGGCCTTCTTGGCCTTGACCTTGACCTTGATGGTCTTTCCCTTGTCCGCCTTGACCAACTTGTAGGTGGACTTGGTGGCACCCGAGATCTTCTTGCCGCTGCGGTACCACTGGTACGTGAAGGTGACGCCCGAGTCCCACGTGCCCTTCTTGACCGTGAGCGTCTTGCCCACCTTGACGGTGCCGGAGATCTTGGGCGTGGGAGCCTTGGCGATGGTGCCGTACTTGACTGCGGCGGTCTTGGCGGTGACAACCGCGTTGCCGGTGGTCTCGTTGACTGCCGTCACCTTGACGCTGATGACCTTCCCGCGGTCCGCTGCGGTGAGCGTGTAGGTCGAGGCGGTCTTGCCCGCGATCGGAGTGCCCGAGCGCAGCCACTGGTAGGTGAACGTGGTTCCGTCGTCCCAGGTGCCGGGCTTGGCGGTGAGCTTCTTGCCGACAGCCGCGGTGCCGCTGATGGAGACAGCGCCCACCGTGGATGCGGCGGCAACCGGGGCGGTTGCGGCAGAGGTGCGCGTGGTCGCCGCAAGCCCGCTGGGGGTGCCGACAACGGTGACGGTGATCGCCTTGCCGGCCTCAGCGTCGGTCAGTGTGTAGGTGGAGGCGGTGGCCCCTTCGATGGCCGTGCCGTCCGCGAGCCACTGGTAGGTGAGCTCAGCCTTGTCCGCCCACGAGCCGACGCTTGCGGTGAGCTTGGCGCCGACCTTGGCGAGGCCGGTGATGGTGGGGGTTACGGACACCATCGTGGTGCGCTGAGCGTTGGTGAGGTTCACCGGGATGCGGGTCACAACGGACGACGCGATGGGGTTGCCATGCGCGGTCCAGACGAGGATGTCGTAGTCGCCATCGGCCTCAAGCTCGGAGGCGGGGATGGCAAGCGAGGTCACGAAGTCGCCGTCCGAGAAACTCGCGTTGGGAACGTACGCGACGCCGTGGTGGCCCGCGCCCCCAGTGATATCAGCGATCGCCGTGTCCGAGTCGACGACGGCCACGTAGACGCCGGCCGCCGGGCCGGTCTGCGAGTTAGGCAGGTTCGTGTAGTCCTGACCCGTGACCGCGAGGGTGAGGCCCGAGGTTGCGCTCACCACGCGCACGGTGGTCTTGCGCTCTACGGGAGCCGAGGAGGCAGAGCCGCGGGAAACCTCAGTTGCAGTGCCAGCCTCAGCGGTGGCCGTCACGGTGAGGGTCTTGCCCAACTGGCTCTTGGTGATCGCGAAGGTCTTGGACGTGGCGCCGTCGATCTTCTCGTCGTCCGCGAACCACTGGTACTCGAAGTCCTCGACCTGGGCGCCCCACGTGGCGGTGTCAGCGGTCACGGTGCGGCCCACCTGGGCGGTGCCGGTGATGGTGGGCGTTGTGGCGATCATCGCGGCGCGCTGGGGGGCTGTGATCGTGATGTCGGCCCGAGCGAGTACGGTCTCGGGAGTGGGGTTGCCGTGAGCGGTCCACACCAGGATGTCGTACTCGGCGTCGCGAGTGAGGTCGGCGGGCAGCGCGCTGACAGAGGTGGCAAGCGCGCCGTCAACCAGCTGCGAGAGGCGAACGTAGGTCACGCCAATGTGACCGCTGCTTCCCGTAACGGTGGACGGATCGGCACCGTCAGGAATGATCGCGGCGTAGACGCCCGCGCCAGGGCCAAAGCTTGTGGCAGGAAGGTCCGTGTAGCCCGCGCCCGTCACCGAAAGCATGAGGCCGCTCTCGACGGACGTGACGCTGGCGGCGACAGTGCGGACGGGTTCGTCTGCGCTCGCTGCCGTGGCCGTGCCGACGAGCATTAGGGCGACGACGCTGGTGGTGACGATACGGCGGGCCGTGCGGAACATGGCAGTCCTCTTTCGCTTGAGCTGGTGCGTCACAGTGCTGCGGCCCTGGCGCTGGAGCGCGCGAGGCCGCACGGCAACAATAACGCAACATCAGCGTCGCGTAATTCACGCGGTCCGCCACCCTCCTACGCATCTCCGGTTTAGGCAACTCACTTGCACTGTTTCGTGCTCAGGCCACTGGTTTAGGCAACGCAGTGGCATCTGCGCCGCGGAAGTCGCCCGACCCCCGGGCGAGCGTCGGGTCGGTGGCGCGGCGTCCAGGTGCATGTGATCTGCCTAAACCACGCCAGATGCGCCCGCGGAGTGCGTGTGGCCTGCCTAAACCGTGGGGGGAGGGCGGATGCGGGCGCGGACACGAGAAAGTCCCCGGCCCACTCACTGGACCGGGGACTCCTTGGTGGAGCTGAGGGGATTCGAACCCCTGACCTTCTCATTGCGAACGAGACGCGCTACCAACTGCGCCACAGCCCCAAAGTGCTCGGACAGATTACCACCGCCGAGCACCCGGTTGGAAACTCACAGACTCGCCTTCACGAGCGCAACCACGGTCGCCGGGGACATCCCCAGCGCCTTGGCCCGCTTGCCCAGTTCCACGATGTCCCTGTTCAGCTGCGCAATGGCATCGCCGACCTCGGTGACCACCGCGCCGCGACCGCGGCGGAGGTCGATCAGACCTTCCTCCCGCAGCCCCTGGTACGCGTGGAGCACCGTGTGGACGTTGACGCCCAGGCTGTCGGCGAGTTCGCGCGCGGAAGGCAACCTGTCCCCCGCACGCGCCTCGCCTTGCGCAATGGCCGTTCGCACGGCGGTCGCGACCTGCTCGAAGAGCGGCTCTTCAGACGTGGTGTCGATGCGCAACAACATCACGCCCTCGCCTTCAGCGCC